>NZ_CP011883.2:1210218-1512773 GCF_000340435.2 Mycobacterium haemophilum DSM 44634 | reverse complement strand
GGATCAGCGCGGGCACCGGCCGAGTCGGGGATAATTCGCCGGGAGAAAGCGCGGTGCGAGCGGGCATGCCGCAAGCTTAGTCACGCCGTCCTGGGCGACGCCGAAATGACCGACGCGGTCCCCGGATGGTCACCGAGCCGCACACCACCTGACCAGTCAACACGAGTCGGCACGGACAAGGCCGGTGCTGTGGCGGGCCTCACACGGGCGACTCACAGTGGGTCAAGGACAGCGGCGACGTTCTGCAATTCGTCCAGGTTGATTTCCACTCGGATGTCGCGCAGGACCGCTCCGCTGTCGTTGTGGGTGACATCACTAAGCCACGCGCGGTGCGGGACGGCCCGATAAATCCGTTGCTCAGAGGCGAGGAACTCAGGCAGCGGTGCGCACACTCCGGGGATACGTTTGGTGAGCAAATTTAGAGCTTCCTGCACAGTACGCGGATCAGTCACCCTATCCGCCGTCGTATCAAGGTAAAGTCCCAAACCACCCTGAATGCTGTCGAAAAAGACCATAAATGCCCTGCCATTCTGTGCAATGTTCTGCGAATGCTGCGAATCAGGATGTGACGACCAATACAGTCGCGCATTGCGGTCGATGGCGGCCAATAGGGGGGTGTTCCATGGCTTCCCCTGCCTGTCGGCGGTGGCGATCGTAGGATGCCGGACCGACGCGAGCAGGCGCTTAAGCGATATTTGCCTAAGCGGCTCCGCGTTGATCACTTCACCACTTCGGGCGCTTGGAATACGGTTTTTCGCTGCACATAACGCACGCTTTTCAGGCTAAGTGCTCCCAAATCTGCCGCTGACACACACCCTGACGCCGCAAGCCGCATCACGCGCCCGCCGACGCCGCCGATAGCGCTAAGTCAGGTAATCCGGCGGCAGCGATTCGAACATGACTTTGGTCATCCGGACCGCGTATTCCGAGCTGCCACCGCCCACGATCAGCGCCGCGAACGCCAGGTCGCCGCGATACCCGGCGAACCAGGAATGCGATCCGCCCGCGAACTCGGCTTCACCGGTCTTCCCGAAGACCGCACCGCAGCAGCCGGCGATCTCTTTGGCGGTCCCGTTGGTCACCACCAGCCGCATCATTGGCCGCAACGAATCGATCACCTTCGGGGCGATCGGCGTGCTGGTTCCTTCGACTCTGGTTGGCCGCCCGGCGATCAGCTGCGGAACCGGGGTTTTACCGGCGGCTACGGTGGCGGCCGCCAGGGCCATGCCGAACGGACTGACCAGCACCCGGCCCTGGCCGAAGCCGTCCTCGGTGCGCTCAGCCAGGTCCACTGTCGGCGGCACCGACCCGGTTACCGTGGCGATGCCGTCCACCTGATAGTCAAGCCCAATCCCGTACTGGTTGGCGGCCTGGGTCAGACCACGGGGCGGCATCCTGCTGCTGAGCTCGGCGAAGGTGGTGTTGCAGGAACTGGCGAACGCCCGTGACAGCGGTACCACGCCAAGATCAAAGCCGCCGTAGTTGGGGATGGTGCGGTGCCCGATGTCGAGGCGGCCGGGGCAACCCAGCATGGTGTTGGGGGTGGCCATATCGCGGTCGATAGCCGCGCCGGCGGTGACCATCTTGAAAGTCGACCCGGGGGGAAACAGGCCGGTGGTGGCCAGCGGGCCGTCAGCGTTGGCCCCCGGACTTTGCGCGACCGCGAGGATCTGCCCGGTCGACGGTTTGAGCACGACGATCATGGCCTTACCACCGCGGCTGTCCACCGCGTGCTGGGCGGCATTCTGCACTGCCCGGTCCAACGTGATCGAGACCGACGACGCCGGCGACGGTTCGACCTCGTGCAGCACCGCGACGTCGACGCCATTCTGGTTGACGCTGACCACTCGCCAACCGGGCTGGCCGTCGAGGTCGTCGCTGACAGCCTTCTTCACTTCGCTGATCACGGCCGGTGCGAAATGCGGATCTGTCGGCAGCATCTCCGCCTGGGGGATGACCACGACGCCGGGCAGCCTCGCAATCGCCGGAGCGACCTTGTCGTGGTCGTCAGGGCTCAGCGTCACCAGACTCAGTGGCTCCGTCACCGAGCTGGCTTTTTCGGCGAGCAGCTGCGGGTCGTTGAGGGTGTCATCAAAGGGATGTAAGGCCTCGACCACCGCGCGTGCCGTCCCGATCAGGGCGCGCCCGGCCGCGGTGGCGTCCAGCGCGTAGTGGTGCAGATAGCCCGGTACCAACACATCGCTGCCCCCCAGTTCGTTCACCGAGGCGCGCCGCGGCGGGTCGGCGCGCAGCGCGAACGTCTGGTGCTCGCCCAGTTTGGGGTGCAGCCCCGTGGTGGTCCAGCGAACCTGCCAGCGTCCCTCGTCGCGGGCCATCTTCAGCTGGCCGTCATAGCTCCACGTCCGGTTCTTCGGCAGATGCCAGGTGAAGCGGTAGGCAATGGTGCCGGTGTCCTCGGCGTACCTCGCACTGAGGAGCTGCGCGTCCAGGCGGCCAGCCTGCAGTCCGGCCCATGCCGCGTTGAGTGCTTCGCGGGCCTCGTTGGGGTTGTCGCTGAGTTGGGCAGCTGTCGCGGTGTCGCCGATGGCCAGCGCGCCAAAGAACTTCTCAGCGGCCGGGCCCGGGCCGTCGGGACGCGGGGTGCAGCCCGACACGGCGATAACCGCGACAAGCAACAGACCCGCCGCTACCGAAACAACTGATACTGGTGAGGTTTTTGCGACCATCGTTGCTGATGTTAAGAACTGAGGCCTGGACTGCGGCGCCGACACACCGAGACCAAGCCGTTATGTGGGGCTCCCCGTGCCGAATGTGCGGCCAGCCGCGCGTTCGGTGCCAGTGTGCGGCCAGCTGCACACTGGACTCCGGGGACTCCGGGCGGCGATCCCCGAAAAGCGCGCCCGGGTTAGTCCAGCAGCACCGTCGCGAAGGTGCCGACTTCGACGAAGCCCACTCGGGCGTACGCGGCACGCGCCACGGTGTTGAAATTGTTCACATACAGGCTAGCGACACGTCCGCTGCCCACGATGACACCGGCTAGCGTTGCGGTGCCGCTGGTGCCCAGGCCCAGCCCACGCCACTCCGGGTGCACCCAGACGCCTTGGATCTGCCCAACTGCCGGCGACTGCGATCCCACTTCGGCCTTGAAGACGACCTGCCCTTGCTCGAAACGGGCCCACGCCCGTCCGGCCGCAATGAGGCTGGCCACCCGGCGACGGTAACCGCGGCCGCCGTCGCCAAGCCGCGGGTCCACGCCCACTTCGCCGATGAACATGTCGACGGCGGCCACTAGGTAGGCATCCAGCTCCGCTGGCCGAACCTGACGCACCGCGGGGTCGATCTCGCAGCTCGGATACGACTTGAGGGCCATCAGCGGTTGGTGCTCGCGCACGTCACGCGCCGGACCCCAGGCCGACTCGAGTCGCCGCCACATCGGCATCACCAACTCGGCCTTACCGACTAGCGACGAACAGCGCCGCGACCCACTCATTGCCGCGTCGGCGAACGCAGTCAGGTCGTCACGTCCGCCGCGCAGCGGGATCAGGTTGGCACCGGCGAAACACAGCGACTCATCGACGCTGCGACGGGTCCACAGTTCCCCGCCAATCGCAGTCGGATCGATGCCGTGTTCTGCGATCCGGGCCGCAACCATGCACGATCCGACCGGGTCGTCGTCCAATACCCGCCACACCGCGGCGGCGTCGCGCACTACGGACACCCGTCGCTCGCCAACAAGGCGAAAGATGGGTGGAGCCGACATCTGGCGAACTCTCTGTGAGGCGAACTCAGGGCCAGGATAAGCGGGCTGGTCCCACTCAGCTTACGGTCACAACCGGTGAACCGCTCCTTGTCGTTTCTGGACCGTGATCACCGCTTTTCTCGGTCCCCATCTCGGAGGCAAGCCGCATCGCCTCCTCAATCAGCGTCTCGACGATCTGGGCTTCGGGTACGGTCTTGATCACTTCACCCTTGACAAAGATCTGGCCTTTGCCGTTTCCGGACGCGACGCCCAGGTCGGCCTCGCGGGCCTCGCCGGGACCGTTGACGACACATCCCATCACGGCGACCCGCAGCGGCACCTCGAGTCCGTCCAACCCGGCACTGACTTCATTGGCCAACTTGTAAACGTCGACCTGCGCACGGCCGCACGACGGGCAGGACACGATCTCGAGTGAACGCGGCCGCAGGTTGAGCGACTCGAGAATTTGGTTGCCAACTTTGACTTCCTCGACCGGCGGTGCCGACAGGGACACCCGGATAGTGTCGCCGATCCCCTTCGACAGCAGCGCTCCGAAGGCGACCGCGGACTTGACGGTGCCCTGGAAAGCGGGACCGGCCTCGGTAACGCCGAGGTGCAACGGGTAGTCGCACTGGGCGGCCAGTTGCTCGTAAGCGGCGACCATGACGACGGGGTCGTGGTGCTTGACGCTGATCTTGATGTTGCCGAAACCATGCTCCTCGAACAGCGAAGCCTCCCACAGCGCGGACTCGACCAGTGCTTCGGGCGTGGCCTTGCCGTACTTGTCCATAAACCGCTTGTCCAGCGAACCGGCGTTGACGCCGATGCGGATCGGGATACCGGCCGCACCGGCGGCCTTGGCGACCTCACCGACCCGGCCGTCGAATTCCTTGATGTTGCCGGGGTTTACCCGCACCGCGGCACACCCGGCGTCAATGGCGGCGAAGATGTATTTCGGCTGGAAGTGGATGTCGGCAATCACCGGAATTTTGCTGTGCCGGGCGATTTCAGCGAGTGCATCGGCATCCTCTTGACGAGGGCAGGCCACCCGCACGATGTCACAGCCGGCCGCGGTCAGCTCCGCGATCTGCTGCAACGTCGAGTTGACGTCATGGGTCTTGGTGGTGCACATCGACTGCACGGAGATCTGGTGGTCACTACCGACCCCAACGTTGCCGACCATCACTTGACGCGTGCTGCGCCGGGGGGCAAGCGTGGGAACCGGAGCCTCGGGCATGCCCAGACCTATAGTCACTGTTCCCCCATCTCTCGTTTTTTCACTATTGGCTATTGAAAGAGCCTGATTGGGTTTACCAGATCGGCGGTCACGGTCAACAGCATGTAGCCAACCACAAAGACCAAGACCACGTAGGTCGCGGGCATGAGTTTGAGATAGTTCACCGGCGCCGCCGCGACCATGCCACGAGCAGACCGGACGAGGTTCCGGATCTTCTCGAATACCGCGATCGCAATGTGACCGCCATCGAAGGGCAGCAACGGCACCAGGTTGATGGCACCCAATATGAGGTTCAGCTGCGCCAAGAAGAACCAGAACGCCACCCACAGCCCATGGTCGACGGTGTCGCCGCCGATGATGCTGGCGCCGACCACGCTCATCGGCGTCTGCGGGTCGCGCTGTCCACCACCGATAGCGTGCACCAGGGCACCCAGCTTGGTCGGTATGGTGACTAGCGCCTTGCCCACCTCGACGGTCAAGCCCCCAGCGAAAGCGACGGTGGCGGGCACGGCGGAGAACACGCCGTAGTGCGTGGGCACCAGACGGGGTGCGCCGACCCCGATGGCACCGACCGTGACGGGTTCGGGTTGACCACCCTGCTCATTGACCCCATGTGTGAGGAAGCGCTGGGTGGGTGTGATGTCGACGTAGCTGGTGATCGTGGTCCCATCACGCTCAAAGACGATCGGCACCGTGCCATGCAACTTGCGCACCGCGGCGGCCATGTCGTCGAAGGTCGACACCGAATTGTCGCCTACCTTGACGACGACGTCGCCGGCGCGAATTCCGGCCAGCGCCGCCGGACCCGGGCCGGTGCAACTTCCGAGCTTACCCTGAGTCAATTCCGGTGCAACACAAGCGGTTTCACCGATTACCGCCTTGGCGGGCGGGTGCAGGTTGGGCAGCCCCCAGACCAGCGCGATGCCATAGATCAGCACCAAGCAGATCACGAAGTTCATGGCGGGCCCGGCGAACAGCACCGCAACCCTTTTCCAGGTCGCTTGTTTGTACATTGCCCGGTCCGATTCGCCGGGCGCCAGCTCCTCGACCGAGGTCATACCGGCGATATCACAGAAGCCGCCTAGCGGAACGGCCTTGATGCCGTATTCGGTTTCACCGCGCCGAGTCGACCACAGGGTCGGGCCGAAGCCAACAAAGTAACGACGCACCTTCATGCCGGTGGCGCGCGCCACCCACATGTGGCCACATTCGTGCAGGGCCACCGAAATAAGGATGGCGATAGCGAACAGCACAATGCCGAGGGCGAACATCATCTCCGCGGTTAGGACCTTTCTAAGACCAATCCAGAAAGCTCGCGTTGCGCACGCTCACGGGCCCAGCGCTGCGCTTCGAGTACGTCATCTACGGTAGCGGGTTCAACGGCCCATTGGTCGGCAGCGCGCACTACCTCGGCGATAGTGCCGACGATGGTGGGGAAGCTAATCCGGCCTTGCAGGAAGGCCGCTGCAGCCTCCTCATTAGCAGCGTTGTAAATGGCGGTCATACAGCCGCCGACCTGTCCAGCGTGCCGGGCCAGCTCGACCGCGGGGAAAACATCGGTGTCCAGCGGCTCGAATTCCCAGGTCGATGCGGTGGTGAAAGCGCAGGCTCGGGCAGCACCGCCCACCCGCTGCGGCCAGCCCAACGCCAAAGAAATGGGCAGCTTCATGTCCGGAGGGCTGGCTTGGGCGATCGTCGAGCCGTCAATGAACGTGACCATCGAATGAACAATTGACTGAGGGTGCACGACCACCTCAATGCGGTCGTAGGAGATGCCGAACAACAGGTTGGTTTCGATCAGCTCAAGCCCCTTGTTGACCAGGGACGCTGAGTTCAGCGTGTTCATCGGCCCCATTGACCAGGTCGGGTGGGCGCCCGCCTGCTCGGGTGTGACGCGCTCAAGGTCGGCGGCGGCCCAGCCGCGAAACGGCCCGCCGGAGGCGGTGAGCACCAACTTGGCGACTTCGTCGGGGGTACCACCGCGCAGGCACTGCGCCAGCGCGGAGTGTTCCGAGTCGACGGGGACAATCTGGCCCGGCCGCGCCGCGGCCAACACCAGCGGACCGCCAGCAACCAGCGATTCCTTATTGGCCAGCGCCAATCGCGCGCCCGTCTGCAGTGCAGCCAGTGTGGGTCGCAGACCCAATGCCCCGACCAGCGCATTGAGGACGACGTCAGCCTCGGTCTCCTCGACCAACCGGGTGACCGCATCGGGCCCGTGGTAGGGGATGTCGCCGGCCAGCTGAGCCGCGCGATCGTCAGCGATGGCGATATTGGTGACACCGGTCTCGGCGCGCTGCCGCAGCAGCGTGTCCAGATGCGCGCCCCCGGCGGCCAACCCGACTACCTCGAAGCGGTCCGGATTAGCGGCGATGACGTCTAGCGCCTGGGTGCCGATTGAGCCGGTACTTCCCAGCACCAGCACGCGGAGGCGGTCACCAGCGTGCCCTTCGGTTGGGTTGGTCACCCAAACATTGTGCCCGTCCGGTGACTCGACAGGCTAGGGAGCGTGCCACGATCGAGCGCTACCAAATCGGCGGCGCCCCAAAACCGGTGTGCCAGAATGTCGGATAGTTCGCACCAACACCCAATCCGATCCGGAGGAATCACCGTGGCCAGCACTGAGGTGGAACACTATGCCGGCGTCGACCCTGCTGAGGTGCCGTCCGCGGCGTGGGGGTGGAGCAGAATCAACCACCGCACCTGGCACATCGTCGGTTTGTTCGCCGTTGGGTTGCTGCTGGCGATGCTCCGCGGCAACCACGTCGGCCATGTCGAGAACTGGTATCTCATCGGGTTTGCCGCCCTGGTGCTCGTCGTTTTGATCCGTGACCTGCTGGGCCGCCGACGCGGTTGGATCAGATAGCTGAGCCTGATTGCCCGACTACGGTGTCAGGCGCCGGGCTTCCCCGATGAACACTGACATCCCTGGAACCGCTGCGCACCTCTAGGACGAGCGTTTCGTCGCCTTGCCCGGGGCCGTCCGACGGCTGCCGCGATATGGCCACACCGATCCCGACGCTGTCCGCGGCTTCACCGTGCCACGGAGCCGCTGGCCGGTCAGCGATCCACTGGCGGACTTGAACTTCAGTTCACCGTCGAGGTCCCCGAACCGATGCGGTTGTCGCTACCGCGCTGCCCTGCACGGCGCGCCCGGTAAGCGACCCAGATGCGTTGATGGCCTTGGCTTTTCCCGTGACCACGTCGACTTCGACGTTGCCACCGGCCGCCGCGAATCTGTTAGCGTCGCGCCCGTCGATACCAGTCGCCGGCGAGCGCACCAATCACCAGCACGACCAGCGCCGCAACCCACGGCCAGACGCCATGCTGGTGCACCCAGCCAGCCAGCACACCTTGCAGGCGGCCGGCCACCGAAATCACCCCGTCGTGAGGATGCGCTTGGGCAGCCGTGGTCGCGCTGAACAGACGCAGCTCGTAGAGGCCGTAGTAGCCGACATACAGCCCGACTAACACCAGCAGCGCGCCGCTGACCCGGTTGACGAACGGCAAGATTCGCCGCAACCGGTCGGCCAATGCCGAGCTTGCCGTCGCGGCCGCGATGGCCAGGACCCCGACGACCAAGGTCAAGCCCGCGACGTAGGCCAGGTAGATCACTACGCTCCCGACGAGTGAACCGCCTCGAAGGCCCGCCGCGGTGACCGCCAGAAAGGGCCCGACGGTGCACGACAGCGAGGCGACCGCATAGCTGACGCCGTAGCCGTACATCGACGCCATCCGGGACGGACTCGGAGCCCATCGCACGCCGAACGAGCGAGGCGTCAGCGCCGTTAGCTCTCGACCCGACAGCAGCCACACCCCGAGACCGACCAGCACAACGCCGATCACCACTGTGGCGTACGGCAAGTAGCGTTGCACTGTCGCGGCCGCCGATATGGTCAGCGCCCCGAACAATCCGAATACCGTTAAAAAGCCGAGCGCCATCCCGACGGTGGCTGCCACCGCGCGGCCGAGGACGTTGATCCGACCATGCGGCCGGATGGTTGCCGCCGACCGTTCACTGGACTCGGCTTTTTGCGGGTGCCCGCGCACCACAAGAAGTAGGTAGCCGGGCAGCATGGCAAACCCGCACGGGTTGAGTGCTGCCACCAGTCCGGCGGCAAACGCCAAACCGACCAGACCCTGATCCACGAACTTAGGACCTCAGCGCAGCCACCCGGTCGGACAGGTCCTGCTGCGACATCGCCGAGGTGGGGTTGTTCACGAAAGTCGAGCTGCCATCCGCGCGATAGAACACCCACGCCGGCTGCCAGGGCACGTTGTAGCGGGCCCAGATCGAGCTGTCGGCGTCATTGAGGTTGGTGAAGTTCAAGTTGTACTTGGAGACGAAGCCCTGCATTGCGCCCACATCCGAGTGCGCCGCGATACCAACGAAGGTGACCGCCGGATTGGCGGCCGCCACCTGGCTTAGGCCAGGCGCCTCGGCATTGCAGAACGGGCACCACGGCGTCCAGAACCACAGCACCGCCGGCTTGCCCTGCAAACTAGCGCCATTGAACGGAGCGCCGCTGAGGGTAGTTCCGGTGAAGTTCAGACGATCGTCGGCGGCCACGGCACGGGGTGCAGCGGCCAGCCCCAATATCAAGGCGCCGCCGAAAACGGCAACGGCAAACAATTTCATCGAGGACAACAAGCGAATAATCATGGCCATCCTTATTTGCTGGTGTTATCTCCTAGAGACGCAACAGCCGCGGCTTGGGTTCACTGGGCTCGCCCGCCTTCGGCGGCCAGCTGTCCGCAGGCTATGTCTGATTCGCCCGCGCTCCGAGCTCGCCCGCCTTCGGCGGCCAGCTGTCCGCAGGCGGCGCTGATCTCCCGGCCCCGAGTGTCTCGCACGGTGCAGGAGACCCCGTGCGACCGAACCCGGCGGACGAACTCTCGCTCCGCCACCTTGGGGCTGGCGTCCCAGTCACTGCCCGGGGTCGGGTTGAGCGGGATCAGGTTCACATGCACCAGCGGCCCAAGAGCACGATGCAGCCGCCTACCCAGCATGTCGGCCCGCCACGCTTGGTCGTTGACATCGCGGATGAGGGCGTATTCAACCGATACCCGCCGACCAGTCACCTCGGCGTAATACGTGGCGGCCTCAAGTGCCTCGCTGATCTTCCACCGGTTGTTGATCGGAACCAGCGTGTCACGCAGCTCGTCGTCGGGCGCATGCAGCGATAGCGCCAGAGTCACCCCAAGCCGTTCGTCGGCCAGCTTGCGGATCGCCGGTGCCAACCCCACGGTTGACACCGTCACCGATCGGGCCGAGATTCCGAAGCCGGACGGTTCGGTGATGCGCCGCACCGCGGCCAGCACCCTCGCGTAGTTAGCCAGTGGCTCCCCCATACCCATAAAGACCACGTTTGAGAGCCGATCACCGAAGTCGTCGCGCAGCGCCGCGGCACCAGCACGCACCTGTTCGAGGATCTCCGCGGCCGACAGGTTGCGGCTCAATCCGCCCTGGCCGGTGGCACAAAACGGGCACGCCATGCCGCAGCCCGCCTGCGATGAAATGCACAGCGTATTGCGCTGCCGATAACGCATCAGCACCGATTCGAAGGTGCTGCCATCGACGGCCCGCCACAACATCTTTCGAGTCTGGCCAGCATCACAGGTGACTTCCCGTGCCGCGGTGAGCAGCTTCGGGAACATGGTCTCGGCAATCAGGTCACGAACGGCCGCCGGGAGGTCGGTCATCTGGCACGGATCGGCTAGTAGCCGGCCGTAGTACTGGTGGGCGAGCTGCTTGGCCCGGAAAGCCGGCAGGCCCAGCTCCACCACGGCTGATGTGCGGCCCGCCGCGTCGAGGTCGGCCAGGTGCCGCGGCGGCCGGGCCGCACGCGGCTCGGAGAACACCAACTCTTGGGCCATGATCTGTCCAGTATCAGCCTTGTCAGGGCAACAACGTAAGCATGGTCCACGCCGCGACCGCCGACGGCAGCACGCCATCGAGCCGGTCCATCAGGCCGCCGTGGCCGGGTAGCAGCCGGCCCATGTCTTTGATGCCGAGGTCGCGCTTGACCTGGGACTCCACCAAATCCCCCAGCGTGCACGTGAGCACCAGTACAAAACCCAGTACCGCCCCGACCCACGGCATTTTGCCGGCTAAGAAGGTGGCGGTCAGGACGGTTGCGGTGATCCCGCAGACCAGCGAACCGACGAATCCCTCCCAAGACTTATTCGGGCTAATCCTTGGCACCATTGGATGTTTGCCGAAAAGCACCCCTACCGTATAGCCGCCGACGTCGGAAGCGACCACCGCGATCATCAGGCAGAACACCCGCCCCGCGCCGTCCTTCGGATAAACCAGTAACGCCGCGAACGAGGCAAACAGCGGGACCCACGCGGCCAAAAAAACGGTGGCCGACGCGTCCCGCAGGTAATTTGACGCTGGCGGCGGACCTGCCAAGGCTTCCTGGGATTCGTGCCGCCTGCTGTCGTCGCGCAGGAAAAGCCGCCAGATCATGCAGACCACCACCGTCCCGCCGAAGCCGGCCAACGCGCCGGCGGCTCGGTACGGCCAGGTCAACCAGACGGTGAGCTGCCCACCGATGAGCAGCGGAATAACCGGAATCACATATCCGGCTTCGCGTAGCCGCCGCACCACCTCATGGCTGGCAACGAAAATAGCGCCGGCGCACAAGCCAACCCAGATTCGCGGAGCAAACACCAGCGTCGCGACGAGAGCGCCACCAATACTTAGGCCCACCGCGATCGCGGCGGGCAGATTGCGTCCCGCCCGGGACGTTTTCTTGGCCGGCTGCTGCATCGCGTTCTTGGCTCCCTGCGCCGGCTCGTCGGGTGGGGTGCCTGTGCCGGGATCGGTGGGAGCCACGACCTGAATAAATTAGCTGCTGAGCGGCCGCTAGACCTCCAGCAGCTCGCCTTCTTTGTGCTTGACCAGCTCGTCAATCTGGGTGACGTACTGGTGGGTGGTCTTGTCTAGGTCCTTTTCCGCCCGGCTGACCTCATCCTCGCCTGCCTCGCCGTCCTTGCGAATGCGATGCAGTTCCTCCATCGCTTTGCGACGGATGTTGCGGACCGAGACCTTAGCGTCCTCCCCCTTGCCCTTGGCCTGTTTGACCAGCTCGCGTCGACGTTCCTCAGTGAGCTGCGGCACGGCCACCCGGATCAGGGTGCCGTCGTTGCTGGGGTTCACCCCGAGGTCGGAGTTACGAATAGCGGTTTCAATGGCATGTAGCTGAGTGGCTTCATACGGCTTGATGACGACAAGCCTCGCCTCGGGGACATTGATGCTGGCCAGCTGGGTGATCGGGGTGGTCGAACCGTAATAGTCGATGACGATTCGAGAGAACATGCCCGGGTTGGCGCGGCCGGTCCGAATCGTTGACAGGTCGTCACGCGCCACCGAAACGGCCTTCTCCATTTTCTCTTCTGCATCGAAGAGAGCCTCATCGATCATTCGCGCCGTTCCTCCTCATCGCTGCGCTCTGCATCGTCACCGGCACCGATCATTCGCGCCGTTCTCCCCCTCGCCGCTTCGCGGCTGGGAGGTACCCCCACCTCATCGCTGCGCTCTGCATCGTCACCGGCGCCGATGTCATTGCCTCAGGTGGTAACCAGCGTCCCGATCTTCTCACCAGCGACCGCACGGGCGATATTGCCATTGGTCAGCAGATTGAACACCAGGATCGGCATGCCATTGTCCATGCAAAGACTGAACGCGGTGGCATCGGCCACCCGCAGTCCGCGGTCGATTACTTCGCGGTGACTGATCACGGTGAGCAGCTCGGCCTCCGGGTTGACCCGCGGATCCTCGGCGAACACACCATCGACCGCCTTGGCCATCAACACGACGTCCGCGCCGATCTCCAGTGCCCGCTGCGCTGCCGTGGTATCGGTGGAGAAGTACGGCAGCCCCATGCCGGCGCCGAAGATCACCACCCGGCCCTTCTCTAAGTGGCGGACGGCCCGCAACGGAAGATAAGGCTCAGCCACCTGGCCCATGGTGATCGCGGTTTGAACTCGGGTGGCGATGCCCTCCTTTTCCAGGAAGTCCTGCAGCGCAAGGCTGTTCATGACGGTGCCGAGCATGCCCATGTAGTCCGAACGCGTGCGCTCCATCCCGCGCTGCTGCAGCTGTGCGCCGCGGAAGAAGTTGCCACCGCCGATCACGACAGCGACCTGCACGCCGCCGCGGACCACCTCGGCGATCTGGCGGGCCACCTGCGCCACGACATCGGGATCGAGCCCGACCTGGCCCCCGCCGAACATCTCGCCGCCAAGTTTGAGCAGCACCCTCGAATACTTGGACCGGCCCCCCGGGTGGCCAGCATGGCTGAGCCGTTCTTCACGGTCCGCTGCAGCAGCCGGCACACCGTTGGCGCTCATCAGCTGTGGCTTGGGAGCCGCCGAGCCGGCGACTTGAGACTCCCAGGACTCCGTCATCAGACTCCTCGCATGACAATGCCACCCCGGCCACCACCCGGAACGGCATCTCACATCCTGCCCCATCACCGCACTCGGGCGTGGGCGGGGTGCATCATCTGCACAATTGCCAACCTATGCCAACGTAGTTCGTCTCGAGCGGGCCAGCCCACAACGACCAGCCTTCGCCAACTTTGCGGTTGGCACCACATGTTTAGGCGTCGCCCGGCATGGGAATCCGCGGCAACGCGGCACAGAAACCATGGTCTTCAGAATGAGGACCACTAGGAAAGATCCGCGAGGACAAGGCGCAAGCACAGCGCGACGCGGCGCGGCAGGAAGCCGAAGCGGCGGTTGCCCGTGGCAGCGCCAAGTCAGCCGAGCGGCGCCAGGAGTCCCACCAACAGCGTGTTGGAAGGATGGGTCCGGCCCGAAAACGGGCCGGACCCATCGACCAACTCGGAGTAGTTCTGCTGTGACTGGGTAACCAGCGTTGCATTAGCAAGGTTTGGAGATGCCTGTTGGATGTTTTACTTCTTTCGGATGAGGACGATTTCGAATCGGTCGTACCTACACTGAACTTGTTCGCGCAGACCATCCGCCAGGCACCCCTGACCGAGCGCGTCGCCGGGGACTATCACAGCGCCGACGTCGCGGTCATCGACGCCCGCACCGAGTTGGCGGCGGCTCGCCGGGTGTGCCGGCGGCTGACGGCTAATGCGCCAACCGTGGCGGTGGTTGCCATCGTGACCCCAGCCGACTTCGTGGCCGTTGACGTCGATTGGCATTTCGACGACGTGCTGCTGCCCGCGGCCAGTGCAGCCGAATTGCAGGCACGTCTGCGGCTGGCGATCACACGTCGTCGCAGTGCCCTGGATTGCACGCTGAAGTTTGGCGACCTCGTCCTTCATCCAGCCAGTTACAGCGGGACACTGGAAGCCAAGGATCTGGCCCTAACGCTCACCGAGTTCAAATTATTGAATTTCCTTGTGCAGCATGCCGGTCGGGCATTCACCCGGACCCGGCTGATACATGAAGTATGGAGCTATGACTGCAACGGTCGTATCCGTACCGTCGACGTTCATGTGCGACGACTGCGCGCCAAGCTTGGAGTCGAGCACGAGTCGATGGTCGACACCGTCCGCGGGGTGGGCTATATGGCGGTGACGCCCCCGCAACCGCAATGGATTATCCGCGAACCGATCCAGAGTCCCGTCTGGACATCGACGCCGCCCTGGGGCTTGATCGCCCGATAGCTTGTTCCCGCAAACACTTTGCCGATCCGGCCGCGCCACCGTCTCTGGCGTGGGCAGGACGAACCGGTCTAGCTGTGCGGCAGCGAGTTAGGCACCGGGCTGTTAGGCGACCCGTTCGTTGTCCAGACGAGTACGTCCTCAATGCCATCGTTGTATACGACGTTGGTCGGGGGTGCACCCGTCACGTCGAAGTAGACCTTCCCGTTCGCCTGGCCACCCTGGCTAATCGGCGCGGGGCCAAAGCCGTCGGGCGTGGGCGACACGCTGATCACTCGGTAGGTCTGATTGTCGTTGGTCCGCGCATTGAAGTCAGAGACAACGGGAGTGACCACGCCACTGGTCACTCCCGCATTCACGTCGGCCTGCCAAAGCTGTCCTTGCGGCGTGTAGCCGGGGACCGTGACGCTGGCGGGCTGCAGGTTGCTGACGGTGTAGACGGTGATGAGCGAGCCGTCAACCAGCGTTTCGCTGGTGCCAAAGCTCTGAATTATGGGACTCGCGACAACGGTCGCCGCAGCGAAAATACCGACAGCGGCAATCCCGGCCGCTCCGGCCGCCAATTTCATGGCCGCCTTCGCAGGAGTGGTCGTGACATGAAGGAGCGGGGCGTCAGCTCGCCGGGAGGTTAACTCACCAACGTTCGTTGGGACGAGAGCCAGACTAATGCGCAACCGTTGATATTTGGCGCGCCGGCATCTTTGGCAAAAACACCGCCGGGATGATGGTGGACCCGACCAACACAGCCGCCAGCACGAACACCGTGGCGTACGCCTGCGAGAGATCGTGCAGCACGTTACTCGGGAAGTCGGGCGCAACGGTTTGCCACGGCATGGTGGACGGGTCGACTGGCACGCCACGCCTGGCAGCGTTATCTTGCAATGCCGCCAATTTGTGTGCGGCGGAGATATTTTCGCTGCGGTTGAACTGGTTGGTGAGGATCATCGACATCAGCGCGGTACCCACCGACCCAGCGGCCTGCTGGTTGACGCTGATTAGGGTCGAGCCCCGCGCGATCTGATGTGGGGCCAGGGTCTGCACCGCCGCCCCGGCTAGGGGCATCATGGTGCAGCCCATACCCATGCCCATGATCGCAAGCCCCACCAGCAGGGTCGGTAAATAGTCGGCTTGCCTCGCGGACCCGTAAGCGAAAATGACTAGGCACGCCCCAATCAGCGTGATGCCGGCCAGGACAACCTTGCGGGGGCCGTATTTGTCCATGAAGGCTCCGGCGAGCGGCATAGCCAACATGGCTCCGAGTCCCTGCGGGATCAAGTGCACGCCGGACTGGGTAGGTGTTTGGTGTTGCACCTGCTGCAAGTAACTAGGGAAGAGCAGCAGGGTGCCGAAAAAGGCGACGGCGAACAAGGCCATCGCCGAGTTGGCGAGCATGACCACGCGGTTCTTGAACAGCCGCAAGTCGATCAGCGGGTGATCGGCGTGATAGAGAGCGTTGAAAACAAAGCCGGCGATCAACAACAGACCCATGCCCGACGGTATCCACACGTGGGGATCGGCCGCGGTGCCACGACTCGGAATAGCTGACACCCCGTAGAGGAACATCGCCAAGCCGGGCGACAGCAGCAGCATGCCGAGGACGTCGAAGGGTTCCGATAGCGTCGAGTGATCCCTCGGGAACAACAGCGCCGCCAAGCCGAACGCGGTCAAGCCGATCGGCAGGTTGATCCAGAAGATCCACTGCCAGCCGTAAGTATCGATCATCCAGCCGCCCAGGATCGGGCCGCCGATCGGGCCGAGCAGCATCGGGATGCCCACCACCCCCATTAAGCGGCCGAGCCGTTTAGGACCGGCGTTCCTGGTCAAAATGGCGAGGGACAGCGGCATCAGGATGCCGCCGCCGAGGCCCTGCACTATCCGAAATACGATGAGCGCACCGATATTTGACGCAGTGGCGCACAGCAACGAACCCAGTGTGAATGCGAGAACAGACCCCATGAATAGCCGCTTGGTACCGAATCGGTCTGCCGCCCAGCCTGCCAATGGGATCGCGGCGGCCAGTGCGAGTGTGTAGCCGGTCATCGTCCAGGCGACGACGGCCTGCGTGGACTCGAACGCGCGGATGAAGGTGCGCTGCGCCACGCTGACCACCGTGCTGTCGAGGTTCGACATGAGTGAGGCCAACACGCACACACCGGCGATCCGAAGCAGCCCGGCGTCCAGCTTGTCCGGATAGCGATGTTCACTGGTATCTGACTGCTTGGTGCCGGCGGCGGGCAGCGAGCGGCCGGCCGCTGCAGGATGCGCCTTCTCCATGGTCCTGCCGAGGATATCGACCCCGAGACCGGTGTGCACCCCAAGGACACAATCTCGCCTCAAATGTCTCAGTAATGCAAAGGCGTGCGTCAACGCACCTGATATATGTCAACATTGTTGACATGGTTCAGACAGAAGACGCTCCGCTGGGCTACCTGCTCTACCGGGTGGGAGCCGCGCTGCGACCAGAGGTTGCCGCCATGTTGCGTCCGCTCGGCCTGACGCTCCCCGAATTCGTTTGCCTGCGTATGCTTTCGATGTCTCCTGGCCTGTCGAGCGCCGAACTGTCGCGGAACGCAGGCGTCACACCGCAGGCGATGAATGCCGTGCTACGCAAACTGGAAGACACTGGCGCGGTGGCACGGCCCGCGTCAGCGTCCTCCGGGCGTGCACTACCAGCCACGCTAACCGGTCCGGGCCGCGCCTTGCTGAAACGCGCGGAAGGTGCGGTCCGTATCGCTGATGGCCGCATCCTGGCCAAACTGAGTGCACCGCAGCAGCGCGAGTTCAAGCGAATGCTCGACAAGCTCGGATCCGACTGACGGCTAGTCGGGAGTTTGGATCCGCGCCCACGGCCGAGCCTCTTCGAGTTCGTAGGCCAGTTCCAACAGTTGGGCTTCTTGTCCGAAGTCGGCGGTGAACATCATGCCCACCGGCATGCCATCCGCGGATTGGGCCAACGGCAGCGAAATCGCTGGCTCCCCAGTGACGTTTTGCAACGGGGTGAACGCGACCCAGCTCATCAGCCGGTCGATCACCTGCTGATAGTCGGTGGGAGCGAGATACCCGATCCGCGGCGTCTCGTCGGCGACCGTTGGAGTGAGCAAAACATCGTAGGTAGCGAAAAACTCAGCAGTGCGACGCCGCAGCCGACGCAGACGCATGATTGCCTTGGGGAGCCGGTGCATGTTGCGGCTGGTGTGACGATCTAGGCCCAGCGTCAAACTATCCAGCTTGGTGCGGTCGAACGTGTTGCCGAATGCGAGCCGGCCGGTCCGCACCTGCATCGCCGCCAACAGCCCCCAATACAGCACGAAATCGTCCGGGAAATTGGGCGGCACCGGCGGCTCTTCCACGCGTTCGACGCGGTGGCCCAGTTCTTCAAGCAGCCCAGCCGCCTTCAGCGTGAGCTCGCGTAGTTCGGGGCTGCACTCGCGCTGAACCGAACGCGTCACCACAGCAATCCGCAGCCGTTGCCGACCGGGCCGCGTGACGTCCCCGACCGGCGGCAGCTTGGGGTTGCGCCAGATCCGCTCGGCCTCCCGATAGAAGGCCGCGGTGTCGCGCACCGAGCGACTCAGCACGCCGTTGGCGACGATACCCACCGGCAGCCGGCGCAGCTCAGGATCCAGCGGCAACCGGCCGCGTGACGGCTTGAGCCCGACCAGCCCGTTGCAGGAGGCCGGAATACGAATCGATCCGCCGCCGTCGTTGGCGTGCGCCATCGGCACTACACCGGCGGCGACGAACGCACCCGATCCCGACGACGAGGCACCGGCGGTGTAGTCGGTGTCCCAC
Organism: Mycobacterium haemophilum DSM 44634; assembly: GCF_000340435.2. NCBI lineage: Bacteria > Bacillati > Actinomycetota > Actinomycetes > Mycobacteriales > Mycobacteriaceae > Mycobacterium > Mycobacterium haemophilum. The sequence continues at coordinate 1,494,397 of NZ_CP011883.2, read as the reverse complement.
GGGTTGCGGACCGGCCCGAGCCGCAGATGTTCGGCGGAGGCGCTGAACCCGAATTCTGACAGCTGCGTCTTGCCCAGAGATACCGGTCCGGTGGCCAGGTACAGCCGGGTGAACTCGCCGTCGTCGAACGCATTTCGGGGCACCCATGCGTCACTGCCCCGCATCGTCGGCTGTCCAGCGACATCGATGTTGTCCTTGATGAAGGTCGGGACACCGCTAAAAAAGCCACCGGCCGGGTTCGACGCGGTGTGCCGGGCCCGCGCAAACGCCTCATACGCCAAACCGTTGAGGGCTGGGTTGACGGCCTCGGTCCGCGCGATGGCCGCCTCGACGACATCGGCTCTGCTGATCCAACCGGCTCGGATAGCATCGGCGAGGCCGACCGCGTCGAAATCACCGAGGGCGTCGTCACCGAAAGCGTGCACACGTTGCATAGCAACGACGCTAGCCGCTCGCGCTCGCCGCCCAGAAAAGACTCGGCGAGCTAGGCCTGGCCCACCTCGAACCGAACAAATCGCGTCACCGTCACGCCGGCCTCGTCGAGCAGGGCCTTGACGGTCTTCTTGTTGTCGGACACCGACGGCTGCTCAAGCAACACGGAATCCTTGAAGAAGCCGTTTAGCCGGCCTTCGACGATCTTGGGCAGCGCCTGCTCCGGCTTGCCCTCGGCCTTGGCGGTCTCTTCGGCGATGCGACGTTCGCTAACCACAACGTCTTCGGGAACATCATCGCGGGACAGGAAACGCGCCTTGAGCGCGGCGATCTGCAGCGCGACTGCGTGTGCCGCCGCTGTGCTGGCAGCCGCGTCGGCGCCGGGGCCGTACTCGACGAGCACACCCACCGCCGGCGGCAGGTCGGCCGCGCGCTTGTGTAGGTAAGTTTCCACGGTCCCGCCGAAGATCGCGACGCGGCGCAATTCGAGCTTCTCACCGATCTTGGCCGACAGCTCGGCGATTGCTTGCTCGACCGTCTTATCACCGACGCTGGCCCCCTTGAGCGCGTCGACGTCAACGGTTTTGGCCGCAGCCGCCGCGCCGACGATTTGGTCGGCCAGCGCCTGGAACTCAGCGTTTTTAGCAACAAAGTCCGTTTCGCAGTTCAGCTCTATAAGAGCCCCGGCGCGCGCCGCGACCAAACCCTCGGCGGTGGCTCGCTCGGCACGCTTGCCCACGTCCTTGGCGCCCTTGATCCGCAGCGCCTCGACGGCCTTGTCGAAGTTGCCGTCGGTTTCGGCCAGCGCGTTCTTGCAGTCGAGCATGCCGGCACCGGTCAGCTCGCGAAGCCGCTTGACGTCGGCGGCAGTGAAATTCGCCAATGCTCAGCCTTCCTATGAGGGGTCAGTGGTGGTCTCGGATACGCCTGCGCCCAAGTCGGTGGGGGCGCTGGCACCAGCACCGGCCAACAGCTCCTGCTCCCATTCCGGAAGCGGCTCAACGGCTTCCGCCTCGGGCTTGCCGTCACCGCGCCCCAGGCCGGCACGGGCCTGCAAGCCTTCGGCAACCGCGGACGCGATCACCTTGGTCAGCAGCGCCGCCGAGCGGATCGCGTCGTCGTTGCCCGGGATCGGGTAGTCGACCTCGTCGGGGTCGCAGTTGGTGTCCAGGATCGCGATCACCGGGATGCCCAGTTTGCGGGCCTCGCCAACGGCGATGTGCTCTTTGTTCGTGTCGACAACCCAGATCGCCGACGGCACCTTGGCCATATCCCGGATACCGCCCAGGCTGCGCTCCAGCTTGTTTTTCTCCCGGGTCAGGCCCAAGATCTCCTTCTTGGTGCGACCCTCGAAACCGCCGGTCTGCTCCATCGCCTCCAGCTCCTTGAGGCGCTGCAGCCGCTTGTGCACGGTAGAGAAGTTGGTGAGCATGCCGCCCAGCCAGCGCTGGTTCACATACGGCATGCCGACGCGAGTCGCTTCGGCCGCGACCGACTCCTGCGCCTGCTTCTTGGTGCCAACGAACAACACTGAGCCGCCGTGGGCGACGGTCTCTTTGACGAACTCGTAAGCCTTGTCGATGAAAGTCAGCGTCTGCTGCAGATCGATGATGTAGATGCCGTTGCGGTCGGTGAAAATGAACCGCTTCATCTTGGGATTCCAACGGCGGGTCTGGTGCCCGAAGTGGGTGCCGCTGTCAAGCAGCTGCTTCATGGTCACAACAGCCATAGTGAGCCCATGTCCTTTTCGTGTCGGTTGTTGCCCGGCTTCGGCTGAAGCCGGACCCTGGCGTCTGCGGCAATGCCGGACCCGCTAGTGGGGCGGGACCGCTCGGCATGCTGTTGCGGCCCTGGAAAACGGGGCCGCGGTGCAGACGCGCGAAGTCAGCCCGCTAATACGAGCTGCGAGCAGCAGTTTACACCGACTCGGCCGGTGGTTTTTCCACAGCACCGACAGTGGTGACTGGCCCGGTCGTCGCCGCGCCGCTGAACTGAACAACGTGCGATGGGTGGCGCTGATCGTGAGCATGGCCCTGGTCAGCGCGGCACCGGCGGTTGCCGATGATGCTCGACTGGATTGGCCGCTGCGACCACGGCCGGTCGTAGTCCGGGGATTCAATGCGCCGTCGCCGGATTGGAATCCCGGGCACCGCGGTGTGGACCTGGCCGGCGCGCCCGGTCAGCCGGTATACGCCGCGGGCGAAGCGACCGTGGTGTTTGCCGGGCTGCTGGCCGGACGGCCGGTGGTATCGCTAGCCCACCCTGGCGGCCTGCACACCAGCTACGAACCGGTGCGGGCGGCAGTGCGGGCCGGTCAGCCGGTGACGGCCCAGACCGTAATCGGCGAGCTGGTAGCCGGGCACCTCGGCTGCCCGGCCGCGGCGTGTCTGCACTGGGGCGCCATGTGGGGTCCGGCGTCCGGCGCCGATTATGTCGATCCGCTGGGCCTGCTGAAATCCACCGCCATCCGGCTTAAACCGCTGGCTTGGCGTCGAGTGTGCTTTTACGGCTTCGAATGTGCGGCCGTGGTGACCCCGCCCGGCGTGTCGGCGCCCTGAGTGCACATTCAACGTCGTCAGCACGCGCTAGGCGCGCGGGTGGGCCTGATCGTGCACCGCACGCAGCCGCGAGACCGCGACATGGGTGTACAGCTGGGTGGTCGCCAGGCTGGAATGCCCCAATAATTCCTGAACGACCCGCAGATCAGCACCGCCTTCGAGCAGATGGGTAGCCGCGCTGTGCCGCAGCCCATGCGGTCCGATATCGGGCGCACTGGCTACCGCGGCGACGGTTTGGTGCACCACAGTGCGGGCCTGGCGCACATCGAGCCGTCGCCCTCGTGCGCCCAGCAGCAGCGCTGACCCGGATTCCGCGGTGACCAACGCCGGACGCCCGTCGTCCAGCCAGCCGCGCAGTGCGTCGGCGGCCGGTACCCCGAACGGCGCGGTGCGCTGTTTGTTGCCCTTCCCCAGCACCCGGACCAGCCGGTACCGGGTGTCCACATCGTCGATGTCCAGGCCGCACAGCTCACTGACCCGGATCCCGGTGGCGTACAACATTTCGACGATCAGCCGGTCCCGCAAAGCCAGCGGATCACCCTGCTCGGCGCCGGATTGTGCTGCTGCCATGGCCTGCAACGCCTGATCCTGACGCAGCACCGCCGGCAGGGTGCGATGCGCCTTGGGCACCTGCAACCGGCCGGCGGGGTCCGCCGCGAGCAGGCCACGCCGCTTCGCCCACGCGGTAAATGCCTTGACCGCCGAAGTGCGACGGGCCAGCGTGGTGCGAGCCGCGCCGGCACCGGCCGCCGCCGCCAGCCACGAGCGCAGCGCCGGCAGGCTCAGTTGGTCGAGACCGGATCCCCGTTCCTCGAGATGGGCCAACAACGACCGCAGGTCACCCAGATACGCGCGACGGGTGTGCGCCGAGCGGCCGCACTGCAGCGCGAGGTACTCATCGAACTCGTCGAGGATCGCCACGCTGTGGTCCGGCACTCCCCCACGTTTGCAGACTCCGCGCGGCGTTCCGCCGTCGACGCGCCGAACTGTTGTCGGGGTGTTACCGTCCGACGTTTTTGCGCTCGACGAGGTAGTTTTCGATGATCAGGGCATCGAGCGGCATGCTGGCGAACGCGCGCAACGCGTCCTCCGGGGTGCAGACGATGGGTTCGCCGGGGCCGTTAAACGAGGTGTTGAGGACGACGCCGTGCCCGTGCTGCTCGCGTAGCCCACACAGCAGGTCGGCGTAGCGGCCGGCGCCGGGTCGCACGGTCTGCGGACGAGCCGTCCCATCAACGTGTGTAACGGCGGGATTGTCGATGCCGGCTTGGTCGGTGAGGGGGAAACTCTGCTGCATGTACGGCGAGTCGACGTCGCGCCCGAACAGATACCGCGACTCGTCATGCAGCAGCGCGGGCGCGAACGGGCGCCATTTTTCCCGCCGCTTGATGCCGTTGACACGGTCGTGGTGCGCGGCAATCGCCGGCAAGGCGAGGATGCTGCGATGACCCAGCGCTCGCGGACCGGCTTCCGCCCGGCCTTGGAACCAGCCCAGCACCTGGCCGCGGCCCAAGCGCTCGACCGCCGTACTCGCCGGATCGTCGAGTTCCTTTGCAGGCCAACCTAACTCCGCTAGATACGACCCGACCTGCGCGGAGTCGTAGCGAGGCCCCAGGTCCGCGCGCGCATCACCGCGGACCGGATCGCCGGCCCGTGCGGCAACGAGGAGGGCCGCCCCCAGCGCCACTCCCGAGTCGTCCGGGGTCGGCTCAAGATGGAGATCGAATCCGCGTTCGACCAGCCGGCCGTTCGCCACGCAGTTGAGCGCGACGCCACCGGACACACACAGCGCGTGTTCGCCAGTGATCTGGATTGCGAAGTCCGCCAACGATTCCAGGGTCGTGTTCACGGTCTCCTGCGCCCACGCCGCCACGTGTGGCTTCAGTAACTCCGTGGCTGTCGGTGCGCTCGCTCGGCGGGAGCGCAGCTCGTCGTATCGCGTCGGCACCCGCGCGCCGGGGCCGAAGCGATTCACCAAATACCGCCGCCATTGCTCGTGCACGTCGCGTGCTCGGGGCTGGGCTGGCACCGTCGAGACGATGTCGCCGTCGCGCCACTGCAACGGCAAGTCGCCGACCGGGTCCGCGTAGGACGCCAGCCCCATCGTCTTGCCCGCGTCGAACCGCCCGAACCCGCAGTGCACCGACACCTCGCGGTAGAAGATCCCCAACGAGGCGTGGAACGACCACGCACGCACCAATTCCAGTTCATGTCCGCGCGCGCGAAAGACGCTGATCGACTCGTCGTCGCCGCGCCCGTCGACCACCACCACCGCAGCCGCCGGCAGTCCGGATCGCAGGTACACCGACGCGGCGTGTGCCTGGTGATGGCTAACCCAGTGCACCTTGGGGGTGCGACGTGGTTCCATGCCGGTCACTGTGCGTACGAAATCGCGGTCCGCAAGGTCCCAGCGCTCATTGCGGATTCGCCCGTATCTCGGTAGATCCCAGCCGTAGGCGAGGGCGTCCACATCATCCAACCCGATGCCGGCTTCGCGCAGTACCCACTGCACCGCCAGCTTCGGGACCATACCCGGGGCGTGCCGCACCCGGTTGAGCCGTTCTTCTTCGACGAACCCCACCACTTCACCGTCGACCACCAAGGCCGCCGACGGATCGTGCGTCGACTCTGTCCAACCATTAAGTCCCAGAACGATCATCCGCCCCCCTCATTCCGTACCGGATGTGATGAACCGCGCCACCAGGGAGCGGCGTCGGGCATGAGGACTCGTCACGGCCTCGACCTGGTGCCACGCACCATCAGAGGGACACAGCACCGCGCTGCTGCCCGTGCGTGGCGGCAGCCGCCGATGCGGCTCGGCGTCGGAGCGCGTGCGCAGGATGCCCAGGCATCCACCGTCGCCGTCCTTCCAACCCTGCGTGAAGTAAAAGATCTGCACCACACGGCGATTCGTTTTGTCAAGGTGCGCACCAAGCCAATCACGCGACCCGTATTCATAGACGGTAAGGTCCAGCACACAATCGGCTAGCCGATAGCCGGTGAGCTGTTCGGCTAGCTTTGTGTAGCGGTCGCTGTACAGGAATTCGGTGAATTGGCGCCAGCGCGTGGAGAGGTTGTCTGACCCGATGCGCAGCGGCCCCCGCGACTGCTGATAGCTCATGGTGGCATACGCGTCTTCTTTGCGCTGGACCAGCAGATGGCTGGGGAATTCGGCGGCCAAAGCTGCACTGTCCGTTGCGGCCAGCGCCTCGGGTAGGTAGCACCATTGCCACGGGTCGGACAGTAGCCGGGCAGCGGACATCGCCGTGGTGAAGTGGGTCGAGTCGAAGGTTGTTGTCACGATTCGAGTCCCTTTCTTGCAATGAGGAAATTCTCGATGATCAGCGCGTCGAGCGGCATGGTGGCAAAGGCGCGTATCGCGTCCTCCGGGGTACAGACAATCGGTTCACCAGGACCGTTGAACGAGGTGTTGAGCACCACGCCGTGCCCATTCTGATCGCGCATTTCGCACAGCAGGTCGGCGTAGGGGCCGGTTCCGGGCTGCACAGTTTGCGGGCGAGCCGTTTGATCAACGTGCGCGATGGCGGGATATTCCGCGACGGCACAGTCAGTCAGCGTGAAACTCATTTGCATATACGGAGAGTCGATGTCGCGACCGAAAAGGTACCGGGACTCTTCGGCCAGCAGCGCCGGTGCGAATGGACGCCACCGCTCACGCCGTTTCACGCGGTTGACACGGTCGCGATGCTCGACGACCGAAGGTGAAGCCAGGATGCTGCGATGGCCCAATGCTCGCGGACCGACCTCGGCTCGGCCCTGGAACCAACCCAGCACCTGTCCCCGGCTCAACCGTTCGGCTGCCGCTTCGGCAGGATCATCTAGCTCAACAACGTCGAAGCCGGTGTGTACCAGGTGATCTCGTATCATGCCCGAGGAATAACCGGGACCGAGGTCGGTTCGGCCATCATGCTTAATCGACAGACCATGCTGGGCGGATACCAGCAGAGCAGCGCCCAGCGCCACACCGGCATCGTGTGGTGCCGGCATGAGGTGAAGTGGCACGCCGCGGTCGACGAGGCTGCCGTTCGCGACACAGTTCAATGCCACGCCGCCGGCGACACAGAGATCGTGTTCGCCAGTCGTCTGGAGCGCGTAGCGCGCCAACGCAAACATCAGATCGTCCACGGCGGCTTGGGCATCCGCCGCTACGCCCGGTTTTAGGTTCGCAACGTCAACGTCGTGCCGAATTGGGCGGGAGCGCAGCGTGTCAAAACCCGGCGCGATCCGCACGGGCGGTCCGTACCGGCGGTCCAGGAGCGCATCCCAGGACCGGTGGACCGCGCTGGCGCGGTCGCACGGCGGGACGGGAGTGACGATGTCGTCGTCGCGCCATGACATGAACGGACGGGTGCCCGCGCGTCCGTAGGACGCCAGTCCCATGGTCTTGCCGGCGTCGTAACGCCCGAATCCGCAATGCTCGCCGACCGACTGGTAGAACAAGCCGAGCGACTGCTCGAACGGCCAGGAGCGCACGAACTCAAGTTTGTTTCCGCGGGCCCGGTAGATCGATATGGAGGTGTCCTCGCCGCGCCCGTCAGCGATAAGGACTGCCGCCGAGGCCAATCCGGACCATAAGAACACCGATGCGGCATGTGCATCATGATGTGCCACCCAGCACACTCGGGGTATGCGGTGCGGCTGCTGGCCGGTGATGCGCCGGACGAATTGCGCGTCGTCCAGATCCCACGACCTGCCGCGAAGGTTGTTCAGCCGTGGCAGATCCCAGCCGCACGCCACCACATCGACATCGTCGAGTTCGATGCCCCCTTCCCGGAGCACGTAGTCCACCGCGAGCACGGGCAGCATCGATCGCGAGTGCCGGACGCGGTTGAGCCGTTCCTCTTCGACGAAGGCCACCAGCCGCCCATCAACGACGAGTGCGGCGGCGGGATCATCGTGGCCAGCACCCCGGCCGTCGCCCCACCCATTGACACCGAGCACAATCATCTCAGCACACCTCCTCGTCGGGTGCCGGTTGTAAAAGCCGCGCGGCGCCGTTGGGAACAGCGCTCGTCCGGTTCTCCCACACCGTGTTTCGTTCCCACCACTGCTCGATCTGGCGCAACTCGGCTCGCACATCGGAGGTGGACAGCGTGAAGGTCATCTTCGCGACGGTCGGCCCGCGAGCGTCAGCGCCGCCGTAGCTGCGCCCGCACTCGCCGGTCACCGAGTAAGTGAGAACGTTGGGCAGGGGGCAGCGGACCGGGATGTCACGCAGCACACCGCGAGCAGGTGGGAAGTATGCAAATCCTTGCCGAGACCTCTCGGTCGCATAGTGCAACGGAGCCCGACGTCCGGCCTGGCCGAGCAAGCTCGCGCCGTGCAGATTCACCCCCAACACCGCCTCGTGGATATTTACGATGTCAGCCCCGCCGGCGCGACAAGCGATCTCGCCCAACACCAGCCGGTCCTCAGGAGTGTGAAAGAACTCGGCATGGAAGGCACAAACACCGGGCACCGGCGGCAACGCGGCCAAAACCTGCCCGGTCGCCGCCCGAAGACGGACGGCCAGCGGGTCGGTCTCGGGCAGCATGCCGCTCATAGCGGGAACACTGAAGGCGACCGTGAACCAGTCGGAGTACGGGTTGTAGCAGGGCTGGCCCAGCACCACGACGCCATCGTCCATCAAACCGTTGACCTGATAGAAATCACCCGCTATCCACGCTTCAGCGAGCATGGGCGCACACCACGCCGCAGCGCCTCGTCCGCCGATGACCGCCTCCAGATCGTCGGCATCGCCGAGCACCTGGATTCCCGCCGAACCACCACGATCGAGCGGCTTGACGAGCACGGGATATCCGACCTCGGCAGCGAAGTCCCGCAGTGCCGCAACGTCATCCACCCGACGCATCGGCGCCACCGGCAATCCAGCGGCGGCGACAAGTGATTTCATGACGAACTTGTCCCGGAAAGCGGTCGCGGTCGGCACGTCGATACCCGGCAAGCCCAGGCGTTCGCGCAACCGCGCCGCGGGCAATACCTCGCGCTCACCGGTCGACAGGATTCGCTCAACGCCAAACTGGCGGCACAGCTGGAACAACTCCTCCTCGAGCGACGGATCGGCAAACCCGCTCACCGAATGCACATGACGAAAGTGGGCGTCCGGGTTATCAAGTCCCGAAGCCGCCAGGGCGGCCGGCGTGCTTACCAGCACCACTTCGCTGCGCGAGTTCGGAAACCATTCCGGCAACCGGTGCACGATGGGCTTGTTGGTGAGTACCAATAACCTCGACACGGAGCAACCTGTTGCAGTCGCACCTCCAGTTTCTGTGCGGGCCAACGCGGTTTCGCCCGACATGCCCGGGACAATCATCGGTTCTTCGCATTGCGTGTCGGTTGTAAAAGCCACGCTGCGCCATTGGGCACACCGCTCGTCCGGTTCTCCCACACCGTGTTTCGTTCCCACCACTGCTCGATCTGGCGCAACTCGGCTCGCACATCGGAGGTGGACAGCGTGAAGGTCATCTTCGCGACGGTCGGTCCGAGGCTTTCTGCACCGTGGTAGGCGCGACCACACTCGCCAGACACTGAGTAAGTGAGAACATTGGGCAGCGGGCAGCGGACCGGGATCTCACGCAACACACCGCACGCAGGCGGAAAGTGTGCAAATCCTTGCCTGGGCATCGTGGGCGCATCGTGTAATGGAACCCGGCGTCCCGCCTGCCCGAGCAGGCCGGCGCCGTGCAGATTCACCCCCAACACTGCCTCGTGGGTATCGACAATCGCCCCTCCGCCGGCGCGACAAGCGATCTCGTTCAACACCAGCTGGTCGTCAGGCGTGTGGAAAAACTCCGCGTGGAACGCACTGACACCGGGTACGGTCGGCAACGCGGCCAAAACCTGCGTGGTCGCCGCCCGAAGACGGGCGGCTAATGGGTCGGTTTCGGGGAGCATGCCGTTCATGTTGGGAACGTGGAAGGCAACCGAGAGCCAACCGGAGTACGGGTTGTAGCAGGGCTGGCCCAGCACCACGACGCCATCGTCCATCAAACCGTTGACCTGATAGAAATCACCCGCTATCCACGCCTCGGCGAGCATGGGCGCACACCACACCGCAGCGTCTAGTCCGCCGATGACCGCCTCCAGATCGTCGGCGTCGCTAAGCACCTGGATTCCCGCCGAACCACCACGATCGAGCGGCTTGACGACTGCGGGATATCCGACTTCGGCAGCGAAGTCCCGCAGTGCCGCAACGCTATCCACCCGACGCATCGGCGCCACCGGCAATCCAGCGTCGGCGAGGATCGATTTCATGACGAACTTGTCCCGGAAAGCGGTCGCGGTCGACACGTCGATACCCGGCAAGCCCAGGCGTTCGCGCAACCGCGCCGCGGGCAATACCTCGCGCTCACCGGTCGACAGGATTCGCTCAACGCCAAACTGGCAGCACAGCTGGAACAACTCCTCCTCGAGCGACGGATCGGCAAACCCGCTCACCGAATGCACATGACGAAAGTGGGCGTCCGGGTTATCAAGTCCCGACGCCGCCAGGGCGGCCGGCGTGCTTACCAGCACCACTTCGCTGCGCGAGTCCGGAAACCAGTCCAGCAACCGGTGCACTATCTTCTTGGTGTTGAGCAGTAAAAAGCTCGATGCCCCGGAATCTGCTGCGGTCATCGGATTAGTCCGCACGGTCGTGGACCGTCCGGCGAATCTCGTCCTCGGCGTCCAGACCGGGGCCGCGCACGAAACGCACCAGGCTCTCGGTGAACGAGATGGCGTCGTCGTGATCTCCTGGATCGGGATAGTGAGCCTGGTGCTGGGGCGCTACCCTGCCCGCTCGCACCGGAGACTCGTTGATGACGGGGATGCTGTCCGTGAGGATCCACCCTGCCGCGATCGCATCCCGTTGGAAAATGAACTGCCCCGTTGCGGGTGAATGGCTTGGGTTGACGAAGGTGTAGAACACTCCGTCGTCGCGCAGCAACTCGTCGGCGCGCGCGAAAAAGCTGCGGTATAGCCGCCGCGAGGGGTCGCACATCACCACGTCGGCGCTGTCGTACAGATCGTTGGGTAGCGGCTGGCGGGCGTCGAACTCGCGGATTTGGACCTTGACTTGGGCTTGGATTTGGGTTTTGCCGGCGTCGAGCTGGTCGAACGTCTTGACCAGGAATTCCACCACGGATGGGTCGGCTTCGAGGACGCGGATGCTGCGGAATCCGCCGACCAGAAACATTGCGACACTGGTGAGGTCGTTGTCGCCGATCAGGGTGACGTCGCGGTCGGCGACGTCACCACGGTAATGCAGATACAGCGGACGCAGCAGCGAGGAACGCAGGGTGACGCGCCGCTGGTGCCACTCGTCGTGCTCGCTGGGCCGGTCGGCGGCCAGTTCGTGCAAGCGGCGTAACCACTGTGCGGCCCTGTCGTTAAGCCGCGCATGCGGATTGAACAGCTCGGTGGCGAGCTGGGCCGGTGTCGGGTCGGGCACTTCGGCGACTCGGTAGCGGTCCCCGTCGCGGACAATGCGCCCGGCTGCCAGCCCCGCATCGAGTGCCGGCAGCAGCTGCCGGTCGGCCAATTGACAGCGGCGCAGCATGTCGGGAACCCGGGCCGGTCCAAACCCCCGCAGCACTCGTACAACAGTGGCGAGATCGGCACTCACGGGTGGCGATACCGAATTCAGGACACTCACATCTACTCCATCAAGGGTCAGTCCGGGTCGCGGACGAAATGGACCAGCAGGGATAGCCGCTGCGGTCCGCTACCTTGGACAGCGGTCGTGATCGGTGGCACCCCGTGCCAGGACTTCTCGGAGCGGCGCATGATCACTGAGGTACCCAGGTGCGGCATGACTCGACGTGCGTACGCATCGAACTGCGGGCCGCGCAGCACCCGGAATTCGCCGCCCCATTCCTCGAGCCAGGACTCGTTGAAGTACACCAACTGGGTGACGACCTTGTCCGCCCGGTCGGTGTGCGGCTCGATCCAGCAGCCTTGGCCGTATCGATCCAGGCGGGCCTCGATCGTGCAGCCCGCCAAATCGGCGCCGGTGAGTTCGGCGACTGCGGCCCGGTAGCGGTCGTCGAGTAGTTCGCCGATCAGCGTCTGCCACGTCGCAGAGAGCCCGGCGACGGTGTCCGCCACCGGTTCGCTGGCCGCCACCACTTGCAGGTTGTACATCAGATAGCGTTTTCGGCCCTGCGTTGTGTCATCTCGCTCGTTGCGGGTGAAGCCGTTCAACGCGAATTCGTCGCGCAGCGTCCGAGCCACCGCATCGCTGACAAACGAGTGCCGGATCACGGCGTGGCGGTACGGGTCCTCGTGTATCTCGGCCCGTTCGATGGCGGCCAGATCGAGCACCGGCATGGTCATCGTTCCTTCTCGGGTAGTTCGGGCAGGTCGTGCCGATACATTCGCCGCATCGCGTCGGACCACGCCGACCGCTGCAACCCGTGCGCTTCCAGATAGCTGCGTAGGTCGTGATGGGCTTGTTCGATGCCGACCAACAGCAGCCGCATCGTGTGCGCCGCGGTCACGGTCCGTGCGGCGAGATCGGCCGGCCGGTAGTCGGCGGCCCACTCGGGCAGCGGATCGTCGCGATGCCAGCTGCGGTAACAGCGGGCGGTGAGTGCGTAGTCGTTCCCGACGTCGACCAGCCGAACCCGCAGCGCCCGCAGCACCAGCGCGGATACCACTCCGGTCCGGTCCTTACCGAAGGTGCAGCACACATACACGGGCGCGGTGGCGGGCTGGGCGATCAGGTCGATGATCTCTGCGGCCACCGCGGCCGCTTGCGGTAGCAGCAGCCGATAGTGTGCAAGGTAGGCGTGCGGCTGCGGACGACACACTCCCCGGATGCCCGTCATGTCGGCGCTCAACGGTCGGCGCAGTACCCGGGTGCCGACGTGATGCGGCAAGTCGGCACCGCCTCGTTCGTCGGGGTGGCGCAGGTCGACGATGGTCCGGATGCCGAGCGCAAACACCGCGGCCGAGGTCTGTGGCCCGGGCGCGGGACCGCGCAGCAGCACCCGCGGACCGATCCGGCTACCACCGGGCCCGCGCAAACCGCCGGTGTCGCGCACGTTGGGCAGTCCTGGCACACGAATCAGCCGGGTGCCGACCGCCGTTCGCCTAGCGCAGACTGACGTCATGTGGACTCCCGATGCCACGCGGTCAGCAGATCGACGACTCGAAACATGATCGCCTCGTCGGCGACCGCGATCCGGATCGCCGCGGTCAATCCCGGCAGCCCGGACAGATCCCGGGTGATCACGCCGTGCTGCTGCAAGTAGGCATGGGCGGCGGCGATCGCAGCGGGTTCGGGTGCGTCGAAGGTCACGAAGTTCCCGCCGCTGGGTCGGGCCCGCCAACCAAACGGGGACTCGTCGATCAATGCCGCGAAGAGTTCCCGCAGCCGCCGCACTTCGGCCTGGATCGTGTCAAACACCGCGGGTTCGGCTAGCGCGGCGCGCAGCAGTGCCAGCGCGACACCCGAGATCGTCCCCTCGGGATCCAGATCGAACAGGTTATTCGCGCGGGTGGGATGTAGGGCGAGGGCAGCGATACGAGCGCCGGACAGCCCATGACTTTTGGAGAAGCTGTTGACCCGAACCACGTGAGGCAGACCGACGACACCGCGTACCAGGTCCTCGCCGCCCTCGGTGAACGCCAGGTAAGCGGTGTCGAGCACCAGCAGGCTGCCGTGCCGGCCGACCTGGTACGCCAGTTCCTCGATCTCGGCGGCGGTGTGGACCTGCCCGGTGTAGCTGTGTGGTTGGGTGAGCACGACGAAGGCGGGCGGCCCCTGACCGAGCCGGTCGAGCAGATCGGTGAACTGGAACTGGCCGGTGTGCGCCGACGGCGGAACCGGATCGAGGGTTGCCCCCGCGATGACGGCGAACTTCGACCAGCCTTCGAAGTTCGGCGTGTGCAGCACAATGCGTTTGGCTGCCGGGAAGGCCCGCACCAACAGTCCCAAGCCGGGGTCGCTGCCTGACGTCAACACCAGCATGTCGGTGTTGACGCCGAGATATTCAGCAGCCAGCGCATAGGTTTCGTCGTAGACCGGATAGCTGAGCACCTCGATCGGGTCGATGTGGCTCAGTGTGGCGGCGTGGAATTCGGCGGCGCTGCGGTGCAGCAATCCGCAACTTTTCAGGTTGACCTCGCCCGGACGCCGGGTCCGGCTGCTGCGGAACATTCCGCCGAGGCCAACGTGGCCAAAAGGCGAGTCGCGCGCACTGTCGGTCTTCATAGCGATGCAGCAGCCGGCTGGTGCGGTGGGATCTGCTCAAAAACGGTGGTCTGGTCGCACTGCGGACCGAAGACCAGCCCGTAGGCGGCACACAGTTCCGCGGGAGTGAATTCGTGTGAGCCGGCGACGAACAGTTGGCGGTTGTAGCCGGCTATCTCGGCCTCAGCCATATCCGGTGTCATTCGCCCCGTAGGGCAATAGATCGTGGGCCGGGCCCGGCCACCGAGACGATGCACAGTCTCGATGGTGTGTTGGGCGCCCGCGATGGTGGTGCCTGGGAGGCCAACGATGACAAAGCAATTCAGCTCGATACCGGCGTCGGCGCACCACCTGGCCAGCTGGTCGAGGTTGGCATCGGAGGTGTGTTTGGCCCGCGGCAACGCGCCGTGACCGGCGGGCTCGAGGGTCTCGAGGCCCACACTCACCCGCACACAGCCGGATGCACCCATCCGCTGCACCAATTCCCGGTCAAGGTGATGGATCGTGGTGGCGCATTTCCACGGATACACCGAACCGGCCCGGATGAGACGGTCGCACAGGTCGCGAACCCAGTTGCGATCCAGCGTGAAGGTCGGCGCATAAAAAGCCACGTACTCGAACGGCGCCTTGGCGAAGGAGTCCTCGATGTAAGCGAGCACGCGGTCAACGCTGAGCCGACGCTCCCGCTTACCGAAGATCGGGTGCACCTCGCAGTACGAGCAGCCGAGTGGGCAGCCCCGCGCGGCCGGGACGACGAGTTCGCGCCGCTTGGGGATGCCGCAGAATTTGTTGGCATCGTTGCCGTACATCTCGTCGTATCGGTGGTAGGGGATCTCGTCGACTTGCGGAAGCACCCACTCCTGGGGGTCGAGCAGCGCACCGGGTTGCACCGGGGCGATCCAGCAACCATCGCGGCGCAGATGCACACCGGCCGCCGTGGTGGCCTGATCGAGGCCCAGGAATATGCTGGCCGCGGCATGCACACCGGGTTCGAAGTCGCCGGTGTGCACCACGGCATCCAGGTCGAACTGCTGGAAGAAGCCAGGATTCATACCGCTGAGCCGCCCGAAGGTGACGATTCGGCTGCCCGGGCACAGCGCGTGAGCGTAGCTCAGGAACCGACCGAGGCCGTCGACACCGTCGAAGTCGTTCATCACCGCGATCAGGTCGTACTGGCTTTGGTACAGATCATCACCAAGGTCTTTCCAGGTGATCCGTTCCACACTGGCATCGCAGACCCGGACGTCGGCATGCGGCAGTTTGCTACGCAGATGGCCGGTGACTTGATAAAGGGCGAGATGGTGACCGGCATTGAAGTAGCTCAGGACCTGGGGTGGCCAGATAACCAGGATCCGGGGGGACGTGTTTTCCTGTCCGCTGGGCATCGGCGTCCTTCCCTACTCGGTTGGTTCGGCACTGATGCGGGCGCCGAGCCGGCGCAGGTCGCCCACCAGGTCCTGGTAGCCGCGGGCGAGGTGGTGGGATCCGGTCAACTGGGTCATGCCGGCGGGCCGGAGCGCGGCCAGCAACAGCGCCGACGCACCACGCAGGTCAGCTGCGCTGAGCCGCTTCGCGGCCCGCACGGGTGGGTGGTGACCGGTGATGCGGGCCGCATCACCGATCAGGTCGATCCGAGTACCCAGCCGATTCAGCTCGGGCACATGGGAAAACCTGTTCTGCCAGACCGTTTCTCGGATGTGCGATAGACCCGGGGCCAGGGTCGCCAGCAACGTCAGGAACGGCTGGCTGTCGCTGTAGATTCCGTGCGAGGCCACCGTGACATTAACCGGCCGGTCTGGTGGCGTCGGCCCGACGACCACCGCGTCCGTGCCGTCGGGTTCCCATCGCAGGCCCATCTGGCGCGCCAGCGTGATTTCTGGTGCTAGGCCAGCCGCCAATGCGCCGCCGGTGAGGCCGCTCAACCGAATCGAACCGCCAGTCACCACCGCCGCGGTCGCCCACGTCACCACCTCGATCAGGTCACTGATCAGAGCATGTTTCACCGGCCGAGGTTCGCCACGGTCCGGGCGTCCTTCGATGACCAACTGGGTCGGATCGGGTCGCCAGATCGACCAACCCATGGCCGACAGCACCCGAACCAGCTCGGTGACATCGGGTTTGGGGTATGGGTAGTGCAGTCGGGTCGTGCCGTGCGCGGCGGCTGCCGCGAGAATCGCGGTTTTGGTGGCCCCGGAATACAGTGGGCCGCTTAGCAGGACCGGATCAGCCATGAACTCCCGGAGGTCGATTTCGCAGCCAGTGAGCCGGTCGGCGACGACCGACAGCGCCCCGTCGGCGGTTACCTGCCCGTGGGCACCGAAGCGAGTCAACACAGCCAGGTATTGGTCGACCGGCCGCCCACCGGCGGGCCGGTCGCCGATCCGGCAGCCGCCGGCCGGCGGCAGCTGCACTCGACCGAACCGGGCCAGCAACCCGGGGACCAGATAGACGGCGCCGTGGATTCGGGCGGCGAGCGCGGGATCGAGGGGTTCGTCGCGCAGTCCGCCGAGAGTCAGTGTGAGTGAGCCGGGCCGGCGGGTCACCAGGCCACCGGCGCGGCGCAGCAACTCACCCAGCACCCGGGTCTCTTCGATCTCAGGGCAATTGGTGATCGTCACCGGCGCCCGTCCGACCACGGCCGCCCCGATCACGGTGACGAGGGCATGTTTGAAACCACCTACCCGCACGTCACCGTGCAACGGCCGACCGCCTTCGATCAGCAGGGAGTCGGCGATCACCGAATCTGTTGCAGTCCATGCGGAGGCGGTGGTCGTCATGGTCATAACAGCTCGGGCAGGGTGACAAAGAACTGCGTCACCGCGGATGTGCCGTAGCAGCCGCTGGGCAGGAAAAAGGCCAAAGTGCATCGCCACGTCCCGGGGACGGTTTCGTCGACACGCACATCGCTGACCCGCACCCGCACCTGCACGACCAGCGGGCGAGCCGACATTTCGGCGACCATCGTGCCGTCGCACCACCGGTAGCTGCGACAGCGCAAACCCTCACCGCGGCGCAGCACCTCCAGCGCGGTATCTGACCGGCGAGAAAACACGTAGGGAATGCCGTCCCGCTCGACCTCGATCGCGGCACCGGCCGCAGACTCGCGAACAAGTGCCCGAACCTGTGCGTTCCATTCGTCGGAGCCTTGCGCGCAGAGATAAAACGCCACCTTGCGCGGGTCGAGGGCAGCGAAGAAGTCCTCGGGTGTGCCGGTGAAATCCGCGCACAGCCGCGCCTCCGGTGACCGCGAGGAGCGCAGCAAGTCGAATGCGCGCCGATGATCCCCGTCGAGCAGCGCCTGGCCGATCAGATGAGTCTGCTTGGGCCCGTTGGGTACACCGAATCGTTGCGTGTCGTAGTAGTTGACGAAGAAGAACGTTCGAACTCGGATAGCGCGAAGCTGTGCGGCCTGGTCGGCGTCGATCCCGCGCACCACGATACGAAAGCTGTTGCCGTCGAGCTCTCCCGGACCCAGCGGATCTACGCTGTGCCCATAGTGCCGCAACCGCATCCACGGCCCGTCGGGCTCATCCTGGATGCCGTGGGTTCTGTTGAACTCCTCGATGCGGCTTGCATCCAATTCGCCTGCCACCGCAAGGAATTGGTCGGTGACACCGTCCTCGTCTTTCAGACCCGCGTATCTGACGTCCGCCGGCGAGGTACCGAAAAATTCGGCCACCGCGTCGGCGGCCTCAAACGTCGTGTACCCGGCTTTATGCAGCAACACGTAATGGTGAGTTCCGGGGCCGGGGTCGGAGACAGCGACCGCCATTGCCTCGGAGACCCGGAAATCAGATGCGGTGCTCTTCAGAACCGGCATTCTGTCCATCCTCACGGGGGCATCCTGATGGCCGGCGATCGGATCGGAAGCAGTGTTCTTCAGAACTGGCATCCTGTTCATCCTCACGGGGAGTGCGGCGTGAATTGCCGAACGATACCATCGATCGCGTCAAAAATTGGGCGGTCGGGATTTATAGTACTGAGAGCATAGCTTGCGATGGACGACAACCATCCGCACCTCGAGTCAATTCTGCCCAAAGGGACATCAGGCCTGCATGGGAGGGAATTCCTCGGCTGCGAAACGGCTAATCCGTGAATACATGAAGACATTTCGTCGTGCGATTCCGCTCAAAACTGGCATACTGTTTGCCCGCGCAGACAACGGCGCAAATAATCGAGCGATCGATGTCACAGCGCAGCAACCGTACGGATCGCTGGGCACCGCAGCCTTGTCTCGTCTCGGTCTCGCAGCGATGGCCGCGCGTCCACTGCGCTAACGCCGGACTCCGGACGCACCGTTTGCTCGTCGGATTGTCGAAACTCGCGGGTTAAGCCGAGCCCAGGCCGCCAGTCCATAACCGATGGCGCTTATCGGAGCGCAGTGTGTTCAGCGCTCGCTTCGTGATAACGCTAACTTTTCTTTCTTGACTTGACTCTAGTGGCGCGCGGCGATGAGCCTTTGTTGGCTCAAAGATTTCCGCACCGGATCCCTTCGAGTATCTGCTGCTCTCGTCAGCAAACTTGTCCGGCAGTCCAGCGGCGGTGGTGAGGTTAAACCAATCCTCGACCGCAACGAAGGAAGCCGCTTTCTTGCTGGTCAGATCCTCGTATTCTAATGTGCGCCAGCGAAGGCCACTGTCCATCGACGTGAAACTGTCCACGATCCGGGACCAGGTATGCGCATAAAGCTCGGCACTTCCGGTAGCAATGTCGGCGATCCCGGTGGCGCATCGAGCGGCGCACCCCTCCTCGGTGTCTCTGCCCCACGACGGGTGCTTTGCCATGTTGGACGCGACCACCTTCTCGGGTTCGCGCCACACCAGCAGCCATGTGGTGTTTCGGCAATTGCTCAAGCTGGCCAGCACGGAAGGTGAGATCCAACTCATGAGTTTGATGACGAGTTCACGGCCCGAAGCGGCCGCGACGTGACAGCTGAAATTTAGCAAAGCAGTCATGAGAGAATCAAAGTTCTCGGCTTCTGACGAGTGCGGGGCAAGAGCAATTCTTCGTGCCATGAGGGTAACGAAGTCCGGCTCTTTGAGAACCATAGTTGTGGACCTTAACGATAGCAGGTTGGACAGCAGCGTCGACCCGCATCGAGAGGTATGTGCAATAAGGCGAAGGTGTTGATCGTCACCTCGATCGGAGAATTGGTCAACAATCGCATGAAAGGGGATTTGTTTAGACATCCCGGCGTCGACGCTGGCCACGGTCTGGCTATAAAAGGACTCACGAAATGAGGCGTGCGCTAGCTTACTGAACGTGACAACACCATCGCCGGTATTGACGTCCGTGGGAAGGTAACCCTCCCGCGCCAGCTCAGCCAGATTTTCATTTGTCGACATTTTTTCCGTCCAGATATTTTTCGAAAGCAAAGGCGCACAGTGCACCGGGAACCAGATCGATTGCTAGTCGGCGATTTTCAGTCGTTTCACATGCCGTCGCGACCCAGTAGAGCGTACCGCCGAGCGGCCGTGCAGCACGCGTCGATTGTCGGCAAGCAGCAGGTCGCCGGTCTGCAGCAGCAGGGTGGTCGCCGAGCACGGATCGTCGAGCACCGCCTCGAATGTGTGCAGTGCGGCACGGTGTTCCGAGTCAACCGCTTCCGGCCGCAGCTGCATGCCCTCGCGGACGTGTCGGCCGTGGAAAACGGTCGTGACGTCGGTGTCCTGCACGGTCAATATGGCGGTTCGGACCGGGAATTGCTGCGGCACCCGGTTGCGGATCTTCGCGAACGGATAGCACCGATCCTGCAGCAGTTCGAGATGGCGCTGATCAATCTCGCCCACTCGCGCCGCTACGCTATCGGCGCGGGCGAGCGTGGTCAGACCGTCGCCCTCGGCACTCGGCCGGACGCATGCCAGGCCCATATACGGAGCCGGGCTGGCCTCGAACACGGAATCGGTGTGCAGCTGCAGCGCTGCGGGGTCGTAGCCGGACTCCGGGCCGGTAACTAGGTTGTAGACCAGCTGTCCGGGTGGGGGGCCATTGCCGTCGGCGGTTACCCGCCCGAACAGGCTCGCCACCGCAATCAACACCTGATCGTCCAACGGCGTACCGGTGGCGATCACCGCACCGGTCTGCCGAACAGCGGCTTCCAGGGTGTGCAGCGTCTGTCGCAGGGTAGGCAGGCGCCGGCACGCATCGCGGACAACGCCACGTTGCACACCGAGGTCATCCATCGCCGACACGGTCCAGGGGGCTGCGGCGGCACGCAGGGCCTCATGCTCGGCAGCGGCAAAGGCGACGCGAGCTGGCCAACTCATATATTCTCCTATCGGCGTCTCCTATCGGCGATCGTCACAGGAGTTCTCGGCAATGCAAAAAATTCTCATTGGCGGTATCTCCGGTTCCGGCAAGTCCACATTGGCCGCCCGACTGTCCGCGCGGCTCGCCATTCCATATCACGAACTCGATGCGTTACATCATGGTCCCGGCTGGGTCAAACGGGAATCGTTCGAAGCGGACGTTCGCAGATTCGCCGATGAAAGTCGCTGGATCTGCGACGATCAGTATCATTATTTTCTCGGAGATTTGTTGTGGGAATACGCTGACACCATCGTGTGGCTGGATCTGCCACGGCGCACGGTGATGTGGCGGGTCGTTCGCCGGTCTTTGGCCCGGGTGATCACGCGCCGGACGCTGTGGAACGGCAATCGGGAGTCGTGGCACGCATTGATCTTCAGCCCCACTCACCCGGTGCGCTGGGCCTGGACTCAGCACGGTGTGCGCCGCCGCGAAACCGCCGCACGAATCGCCAAATACCCGCAGGTCCAGGTGGTGCAGCTGGTTTCGGCGGGGCACGCACGACGCTGGCTGGCGATGCTGCCCGACGAGGGGCCTCTAGCACGGCGGTCGAGGCTGGGGCACAGCTAGTCCAATATCGATCCGGCCCGACTTTAGCAACGCCATTCCGTCGTTTATCGGCTATCGCAACGAATACCTACCCAAAAGGGAAAAACAGCATCCCCTTAGGGCATTCGCGCGATAGTAGACCCACAGGCTGTGATACCTCTTCGCACGAGTACCGGGCGGAAGGGAATTCGGGTGCTAGACACTACTCCGAAGACGCCGTGGTGGCGGCGGCTATTGGGGTACATCCAGAACTATCGAAGAGATTTGCTGGTGGGGTTCGCCGCCGCAGTGGCTGCAACGGTGATCACCGCGCTGGTGCCGCTGGTCTTCAAGGTCATTATTGACGATGCGATCACAGCGCACCGCGAATCGCTCCACCCCTGGATTGCTGTCCTCGTCGCCGCCGCCATCGCGGCCTACGGCTTGAACTATGTGCGGCGCTACTACGCGGGACGAATCGCTCACCACGTGCAATACGAGCTACGCCGGGATGTGTTCGCGGCACTGCTGCGCTTGGACGGCGCCCAGCAGGATCGGCTGAGTAAAGGACAGGTGATCGGCAGGATCACCAGCGATCTCCAACTCGTCCAAAACCTTCTCTATCTGCTGCCCGTGGTGTTCGGTGAGGCGCTGCTGTTCCTGCTGGCCATCGTGGTCATGGTCGCGTTGTCGCCGCCGCTGACCCTGATCGCGATACTGGTCGTGCCGCCGCTGTGGTTCATTGCCCACCGCAGTCGACAGCGTCTACAGCCCGCCACTGCGCAAGCCCAGGAGCAGACGGCGGCGGTCGTTGGTGTCGTGGACGCGGCGGTGTCCGGTTTGCAGGTGGTGAAGGGCTTCGGCCAAGAGCACCAGGAGATGGCCAAGCTTTCTGTGGCGGCCCGCCGCCTTTATCGCGCGCAGTTACGAGTTGTGGCGCTGCAGGCACGCTATGAGCCCGGCCTGCGGAACGTGCCGCTACTAGGGCAGGTCGCGTTGATCGCGCTCGGCGGCTGGCTGGCAGCCAACGGCCAGATCACCATCGGCACCTTTCTCGCGTTCTCGACCTATCTGGCTGAGTTGTCAAAACCGGTCAGCAACATGGCGGCGGCGCTCACCACCGGGCAGCGGGCCGGGGCTGGGGCGGAGCGGGTATTCGAACTGATCGACAGCCGGCCGACACTGGTCGACGGCACCGAGCAACTGCCGCCGAACGCGCCGCCCACCATCGAATTCGATCATGTGACCTTTGCCTACGACCCGGACCAACCAGTCGTGCGCGACCTAACCATGCGTGTCCGGCCGGGTGAGACGCTGGCGCTTGTGGGCGCAGCGGGCAGCGGCAAGAGCACGGTGGCACAGCTGGCAGCCCGCTGCTACGACGTCACCGACGGTGCAGTGCGAATTGGCGGGCGCGACGTACGCGACCTGACACTCGAATCACTGCGCGCGGCTATCGGCCTGGTCCCTGAGGATGCCTTCCTGTTCACCGGCACGGTGCGGACAAACATCGCCTATGGCCGCCCGGAGGCGAGCCACGAGGAGGTCGTCGCTGCCGCGCGGGCCGCTGGAGCCGACCGGTTCATCGCCGCACTGCCGGACGGATACGACACGCTGATCGGTGCGAGTGGCCTCACGCTGTCCGGAGGACAGCGACAACGCATTGCCCTGGCTCGAGCATTGCTGCCCCAGCCGCTGCTGCTCCTCTTGGACGACCCCACATCCGCTGTCGATGCCGCCACGGAATCCGAGATCCAGGCCGCGCTCGGTGAGATCATCGCCGACCATACAACTCTGCTCATCGTCCGCCGCCGGTCCACTCTGGCACTCGCTGACCGAATCGCCGTTCTCGATGACGGCAATCTGGTGGATATCGGGACACACGCCGAACTCCAAGCGCGCTGCCGCCATTATCGGCTGCTGCTCACGCCGGAAGACGTGCCGGATGCCGGTGCTCGCGGCGATGCACGCAGTGCCGACGAATCCCCGCCGCTGTCTGCGAGTGCGCAGTCTGCACCCCCACCGATGGCCGTCGAACCGGCCCTATTCGACACGGACGAAACCATCGGGGCGGAAGTGCGCCGACTGCTGCGTGGATCTCTGGGACCGCTGTCACTGAGTCTCCTGATGGTCGGACTCGACGCAGGCGCTGCGCTTTTACTGCCGCTGCTGATCCGACATGGCCTCGATGCTGGCGTTCGGCCGCATGTGCTGTCGGTGTTGTGGCTCGCCACCCTCGCCGGTGCGGTGGTGGTGGCGGTCCAGTGGACCACGCAGTGGGCTGCGGAGCTGCTCACCGGCCGCACCGGCGAGCGGCTGTTGTACGCGCTGCGGTCGCTCATCTTTGCGCACGCGCTGCGGTTCGGGCTCGATGCTTTCGAACACGACGGGGGCAGCCGGATCATCACTGCGATTACCACCGATGTGGACGCCGTTGTGTCGTTCCTCGAGCACAGTTTGGTGACGGCCTCGATCAGCGTGGTCACGTTTGTCGGCATCCTGGCAACACTGTTCGCTATCGATGCCACGTTGGCGCTGCCGGTCTTCGCCGCACTCCCCCTACTTATCGCTGTGACCTGGGCTTTCCGCCGAACATCGAAGCGCATCTACGGGCAGGCACGCGAATATTACGCGACAGTCATCGCCGATCTGCGCGAACATGTGGCCGGACTACGAATCGTTCAGGGGTTCCGCACCGAGGACCGCAGCGCTGCGGTGTTCGCCCGATCAAGCGACGCTTACCGTCAGGCGCGAGTCAAGCTGCAGCGCCTGTTTGCGCTGTATTTCCCCTTCGTGCAGGTGGTGGCCAGCTTGGCGGAGGCGCTTGTGCTGGCTATCGGTGGACACCGAGTCGCGTCGGGCACCCTGTCCATCGGCGAGCTGATCGCGTTTTTGCTCTTCATTGAACTGCTCTTTGCGCCGGTCGATCAGCTGTCCCAAGTGTTCGATACCTACCAGCAGGCGGAGGTGTCCTCGCGACGCATTCGTGGGCTGCTGCGCACACCAAGCGGGACACCACCAGCAGCGACGCCGCTGCCGGTGGGATCGCTACGCGGCGACGTGGTGTTCGACGACGTCCACTTCCGATACGGGTCGCGGCCGACCGAGGCGCTAGGCGGTATCGAACTGCAGATTCCCGCTGGGCAGACGGTTGTTTTCGTCGGGGCGACCGGCGCGGGGAAATCCACCCTGATCAAGCTGGCCGCGCGTTTCTACGACCCCACCAGCGGCGCAGTGCGGATGGATGGGCACGACCTCAGGGGGCTCGATCTGGACGGTTATCGTCGGCGGCTCGGCATCGTCACGCAGGAGCCGTATTTATTCGCCGGGACGGTACGCGATGCCATTGCTTATGGGTGGATGGATGCCACCGACGGGCAAGTCGAGCAGGCAGCGCGAGCGGTTGGTGCACATAACATGGTTGCGGCTCTCGATGGTGGTTATCGGCATGTGCTCACCGCAGGCGGACGCAATCTCTCGGTCGGCCAACGGCAGTTGATCGCGTTGGCCCGGGCTCAGCATGTGGATCCCGACATTCTGTTGCTCGACGAGGCGACTTCGGCTCTCGATCTGGCCACCGAGACGCTGGTGCACCGAGCAACTTTCGGCCTCGCTCGGCACCGCACCACACTGATCGTCGCGCATCGCCTGACCACGGCCTTGCATGCCGATCGCGTCGTGGTTCTCGACAACGGGCGCATTGTCGAAGACGGTAGCCACCCTGACCTGCTGGCGGCGGGCGGACGGTATGCGCAACTATGGGCCGCCTACACCGGCAGCAAACACCGTGCCGGCTCGCATCTTTGATCTCATGGACGATCCGCGGCTGCTGCGTGGGCATCTCCTGCCATTCCCCAACGATTGCGCTACCTCCCCAAGTGTGAGCGATCTCCCAACTGGCCTGAGTGTGTGGTGAACTACTGTGGCTGTGAGCGTTTGGCAACGTCGCCGCACTGGAGCAGGAGTCCCACTGCGACGGCCGATTTGGCGAACTCTTCGATTCGCGGTAACCGTCGTCGCTGCAACGTACGACATTCACCGAGGAACGTATGAGTAAAACGTCGGTCAGTATGCTCGCGAGCGACCCATTGACCCGCGAGGGCGCTTTGGCCCGGCTGTCGTCGTACCCCCAGCTCGACGTGCACGCTTGGGAGATCGAACGCACGGCCTCGGTGCTGCTGGTGTTGGCGACCAGGATTACCGCGCCGATCTTGTCCGATCTCGAAAGCATCCAACAGGATGGCAAACGAAGGACGCAAAAACTGGTCGTCGTCGCTGACGAATTCACCGACGAGCACGTCCTGCGAATGATCGATCTGCGGCTGACCGGTTTGCTGTACCGCAGGCAGAGTAACTTCGACCGCATCGTCGAGGCCATCGTCTCGGCGGCGGCGGGCCGCCTCCAACTGCCCGAACGTGTCCAGCACTATCTGGTCGGCCGGTGCAGATCGATCAGCATGACCGAACCAGGCGCGCCGGGCACCGTCGATCTCACCGAACGCGAGGTGGATGTTCTGCGTCTGCTATCGGACGGTCTGAACACACACGAAGTCGCGATGAAACTCAATTACTCCGAGCGCACGATCAAAAACATCGTTCACGACATGGTGGTGCGGCTGAACCTGCGCAACCGCACGCACGCGGTCGCGCATGCCCTGCGCGTTGGCGTCATCTAGGCATCGCCGCACCCGTACGCACGATTCGCCACCGGCCGGCACAGCGCTGCGTCAACCCGGCGACTTCCAGCAGTGCCAGCGGCCCCAGAACCTGCTCGGGCACCAGGCCGGATGCGACGGCGATCTCATCGATGGTGGCGGCGCCGCGACCCGGCAACGCCTCATAGACCTGGCGTTCGGCCTCGCTTAAGCCATCGAACGCTGTGCTAGGCCGCGATTCGTCGGGCGCCAACTCACCGATGTGACCGACAAATTCGACAATGTCATCGGCTCGGGTGACCAGTTCCGCGCCATTGCGCAGCAACGCATGACAGCCCGCCGACGCCGACGACGTCACGGGTCCGGGCACCGCGGCCACGACCCGACCCAATGCCTGCGCCCAGGTGGCGGTATTCGCCGCGCCACTACGCAGGCCTGCCTCCACCACCACCGCTGCCCCCGCGACGGCAGCGACCAGACGGTTGCGGGTCAAGAACCGGTGGCGGGCCGGGCGAACACCCGGCGGGTACTCGGTAAGCAGCAGCCCGTGCTGACCGATGCGATGCAGCAACGCCGAATGCCCAGCCGGGTAAGGGATGTCGAGCCCGCCGGCTAGTACTGCCACGGTGATCCCGTCTGCGGCCAGCGCCGCGCGGTGCGCTGCGCCGTCGATGCCGTAGGCGCCACCGGAGACGACCGCGACATCACGTTCGACCAGCCCGGCCGCCAGATCGGCCGCCACCTGCTCCCCATACGCTGTCGCGGCCCGGGTGCCCACGACAGCGGCAGCACGTTGGGCTGCCTCGTCGAGGCGTGCGGGACCCAACACCCACAACACCATCGGTGGCCCCGCACGAGGCCTCCCCCGAACGCAAGCGCCACCGAATGCGGCAAACGCAAGCACCGGCCACTCGTCGTCGTCATGCGTGATCAATCGTCCGCCTCGACGGACGAGAAGTTCAAGATCTTCTGCAGCGCAATCAATTTCGCGTCTAGCTTCAGTGCGACGCGCCACTGCGTCATCGACCAGCCCGCGCTTGACACGCTCCGCCGCCGCTATCGGACCAACGCGGCGTACCAGGGCGGCCAGTTCAGAACACGGCGGTTCGGCGACCCGAGACAGGTAGGCCCAGGCCCGCGATGCGGGATCGCCGACCGCGGTCGCACCGCTCATCGCTGCGCTCCCGGTTGCCGGAAGCTCAGCGCGGCGGCAATTTCGTCCAGACCGGGCGAGGCCCGGCCAGCCAGGTCCGCCAAACTCCACGCCACTCGCAGCGTGCGATCCACGCCACGGATACTGAGCAGCCCGCGGTCGAGCGCCGAGCGCAGTGGGGCCATCGCGGCATTACTGGGACGGAATTTCCGACGCAACAGCGGCCCGCTGACTTCAGCGTTGGTGCAAAAACCATGCGGCCGCCAACGCTGAGCGGCTGCCTCCCGGGCCAGAGCCACCCGGTGGCGTACCCGAGACGTCGATTCACCGTCAGCGGTCGAGAACGCCCCCGCTCGCACTGGATGCAGGTGCACCCGCAGGTCTACCCGGTCCATCAGCGGCCCAGACAGCCTGCCAAGGTAGCGCCGTTTGGCCACTGGCGCACAGATGCAATCCCGCGGATCGGCCGGCGCGCACGGGCACGGGTTGGCCGCCAGCACCAGCTGAAACCGCGCCGGGTAGCGCGCCACCCCGTCCCGGCGAGCAAGGCGAATTTCCCCTTCCTCCAATGGGGTTCGCAGCGCCTCCAGTGCGCTGACACTGATCTCCGCGCATTCGTCGAGGAATAACACCCCACGGTGCGCGCGGCTGACCGCGCCCGGCCGGGCCAGGCCCGCACCCCCGCCCACCAGTGCCGCGACGCTGGAACTGTGGTGCGGCGCCACGAACGGCGGCCTGGTGATTAACGGTGTGTCCCCCGACAGCAGCCCAGCCACCGAGTGAATCGCAGTGACCTCCAGTGACTCACTATCCGACAATTGCGGCAGCAATCCCGGAAGACGTTGCGCCAACATCGTTTTGCCCACTCCCGGCGGGCCGGTCAACATCAGGTGATGCGCACCGGCGGCCGCCACCTCCACCGCGAAACGCGCTTGAGCCTGCCCGACCACGTCGGCCAGATCCGCTGACGGCTCCGGGGTCGTGGCCCCCGCACTGATCCGGTCGACCAACGGTGTTGACCCGGATAGCCAGCCCTGCAGTTGCCCCAGCGAGCGCACACCCCACACGTCGATGCCATCCACCAAGCTGGCCTCAGCCAGGTTGTCCACCGGGACCACGACGGTCGGCCAGCCGTCGTGTTTGGCGGCCAGCACGGCCGGCAGCACCCCGTGCACCGGCCTGACCCGCCCGTCCAGCGACAACTCACCGAGCAGCACCGTCTTCTCCAAGCGCTGCCACGGATTCTTGCGCTGCGCCGACAGCACCGCCGCGGCCAACGCCAGGTCGTAGACCGATCCCATTTTCGGCAGCGTCGCGGGTGAGAGCGCAAGCGTGAGCCGGGCCATGGGCCAGCTGTTGCCGCAATTGGTGATCGCCGCCCGGACCCGATCCCGGGACTCCTGCAGGGCGGCGTCGGGTAGCCCCACCAGATGCACGCCCGGCAACCCCGAGGTGATGTCGGCTTCAATCTCCACGCTCTCGCCGTCCAATCCGCGCACCGCGACCGAGTAGGCGCGCCCCAGCGCCATCAGCCGATCCCCTGCAGGTGCGTGATCTCCGGGGTGCGGCTGGGGTGACCCGGCCGGATCCGCACCCCGATCACGTCGATCCGGATCGCGGCCCAACGTTCGTCTTGACTCGCCAGCCATAAACCAGCCAACCGACGCAGCCGACGAACCTTCCGCTCGGGCACCGCCTGCGCGAGCCCGCCATAACCGTCGCCGCTACGGGTCTTAACCTCGACGAACACCACCGTGCGGTGGGCCGTGTCGGAAGCGATCACATCGAGCTCGCCGTAGCGGCAACGCCAGTTGCGGTGCAAGATCCGCAACCCCATCCCGGTCAGGTGATCCACCGCGAGCGCCTCACCCATCGCTCCCAGCTGGACCCGAGTCATAGCCTTGTGGGTCGTCATGGGAGAGAATCTGCACGGTGGCGCCGACACGGCATGCCCCAACCAGCGGCTCATGCTGGCGCAAACACCGGGTTATCCCCAGTGGGGTGTCTATCCACAACCTTTGGCAGCGACAGCGCTCGAGTAGGCGTCGATCAGGTAATTCGGTCTGGCCTGGTGTAGACGTTCATCGAATCCTCCCGAAGAAACGCCACCAGCGTGATGCCGGACTCGTCGGCCAACGAAACCGCCAGTGACGACGGCGCCGACACGGCCGCCAGCACTGGGATGCCGGCCATCACAGCCTTCTGTGTCAACTCGAACGAGGCCCGCCCGCTGACCAACAGCACCGACTCACCCAGCGGTATCCGGTCGTGTTCGGTCGCCCAGCCGATGACCTTATCGACCGCGTTGTGCCTGCCGATGTCCTCCCGCGCCACCAGCATCGCGCCGCCCACATCAAACAGCGCAGCGGCATGTAACCCGCCGGTGCTAGCGAAAACCTTTTGGGCGCTGCGAAGTTGGGAGGGCATTGCCTTGAGCGTGGCGGCGGCGATGGTGGCGGGATCGTCGCCGGGTGAGAACCGGCTGATCACTCGCACCGCGTCCAGCGACGCCTTTCCGCAGACCCCGCACGACGACGTGGTGTAAAAATTGCGGGTGACGTCACGATCAGGCACCTGGACGCCCGGCGCCAGCGTCACATCGAGAACATTGTACGTGTTGGCACCGTCCATATCGCGCCCGCCGCAATAGCGAACAGTCAGCACGTCTTCGCGGTGCGCGATTACCCCTTCAGTGAGCAGAAAACCTTGCGCGAGTTCGATATCGGAGCCCGGCGTGCGCATCGTCACGGTGACCGGGCTTCCGTTGACGCGGATCTCCAGCGGCTCCTCAACGACTAAGGTTTCCGGCCGGGTAATCGCCTGCTCGGCGGTGAGATGCCTTACCCGACGACGCTGCGTTACCTGCCCCACTAAGACGCCGACTCCACTCGGATGATGATCGCTTTCGACACCGGAGTGTTCGACTTGGCCGCGGTGTGGTCAAGTGGCACAAGCGGATTGGTCTCCGGGTAGTAGGCCGCCGCATTGCCGACCGGAGTCGAGTAAGCCACCACCAAGAAGTCCTTTGCGCGCCGCTCCTGCAAGCGGTTTTCGGCGTCGGTCCACTCCGACACCAAGTCGACGCGTTGGCCCACGGTCAAGCCCAGCGCCTCGATGTCGGCGGGGTTGATAAACACCACTCGGCGGCCACCCTGCACCCCGCGATAACGATCGTCGAGCCCGTAGATCGTGGTGTTGTACTGATCGTGGCTGCGTAGTGTTTGCAGCACCAGCCGGCGCGGCGGTACCGGAACCCATTGCAGCGGATTGATGGCGAAATTGGCTTTGCCAGTACTGGTATGGAATTCACGCGCATCACGCGGCGGGTGCGGTAGCTGGAATCCGTCGGGTGCGCGCACCTTGCGGTTGTAATCGGCACAGCCGGGCACCACCGCGGCGATCGCATCGCGGATGGTGTCATAGTCCTCGGCGAACCGTTCCCACGGCACCGGGTGCCCAGCACCGAGCAGCGTGCGGGCCAACTGGCAGACGATCTGGACCTCACTACGCAACTGATCGCTGGGCGGATGCAGGCTGCCTCGCGACAGATGCACCATCGACATCGAATCCTCAACCGAAACAACCTGTTTGCGCCCACCGCGGATGTCGCGGTCGGTGCGACCCAGCGTCGGCAGGATCAGCGCCGTGGCTCCGTGAACGAGGTGACTGCGGTTGAGTTTGGTCGAAATCTGCACGGTCAACGCACACCTGCGCAAGGCTGCTTCGGTGACGGCGGTGTCCGGGGTAGCCGCTGCGAAGTTACCCCCCATGCCAATGAATACCGTTGCCCGCCCGTCCCGCATGGCCCGGATCGCGGCCACGGTGTCGTACCCATGCGTGCGGGGGCTGATGATGCCGAACTCACGATCCAGCGACGCCAGAAATTGCTCGGGCATCTGCTCCCAGATGCCCATCGTGCGATCCCCCTGCACGTTGGAATGCCCACGCACCGGACACACCCCCGCGCCTGGCTTGCCGATCATGCCGCGCAGCAGCAGCAGATTGGTGACTTCACCGATCGTGGCGACCGCGTGACTGTGCTGGGTCAAGCCCATCGCCCAGCAAACGACGGTGCGCTGCGACGCCATCAACATCGCGGCGATGCGCTCCAGCTGTTGTCGTTCGATGCCGGTGGCGGCGAGCACGGTATCGATGTCGACATCGAGGGTGCGGCGCCGATACTCGTCGAACCCAGCGCAGTACTTGTCGACGAATGCTTGGTCGATGACCGTGCCCGGGGCACGGTCATCCGCCTCGAGTAACACCCTGCCCAGTCCGGCGAACAATGCCATGTCGCCGCCGATGCGGATCTGCGCGAATTCGTCGGCGATCGGGACACCGTGTCGCAGTATCCCGTTCATCTTCTGCGGGTCCTTGAACCGGATCAACCCAGCCTCGGGCAGCGGGTTGACCGCAATGACCTTGGCGCCGTTAGCCTTTGCTTTTTCTAATACCGACAGCATCCGCGGATGATTGGTGCCTGGGTTTTGTCCGGCGATGACGATCAAATCGGCATGCTCGACATCGTCGACGGTGACCGACCCCTTACCGATGCCGATCGAATCGGTCAACGCCGAGCCCGATGACTCGTGGCACATGTTGGAGCAGTCGGGCAGGTTGTTGGTGCCAAAGCTTCGGACCAGCAGCTGGTAACAGAACGCGGCTTCGTTGCTGGTGCGACCCGAGGTGTAGAACACCGCCGCATCCGGGCTGTCCAGCGCCGTGAGCTGCTCGGCGATCAGCTGGTAGGCAGCATCCCAGCTGATCGGTCGGTAATGCTCGGCACCGGGGTTCAACACCATCGGGTGGGTCAGACGGCCCTGCTGCGACAGCCAGTACTCGGGCTGCGCGGCGAGCTCGGCCACCGAGTGCCGGGCGAAGAACTCCGGGGTAACCGTGCGCTTGGTGGCTTCCTCGGCAACCGCCTTGGCGCCGTTTTCGCAGAACTCGGCCAACTTGCGTCCGCCGGGCTCCTCGGGCCACGCACAGCCAGGGCAATCGAAGCCGTTGCGCTGATTCAGCCGAGCCAGCGCCGCCGCGGTGCGCAGCGCACCCATCTGCTGCAGCCCGCGCTGCAGCGATACCATCACCGCCCGCACGCCCGCCGCCTCCTGCTTGCGCGGGGTAACCGCTACCGCGTGCTCGTCATAGCTGGCCGGGATGTCGCGAGCTGCGGCTGGGCGCTGGAACCTCACGCAGCCAACGTACATTGTTTGGCCAGGCCGGCGAGGATCAGCTTCCGCCCGAGGCACAGCCGGGTCTCGTCAGCCTATTCCGGCAGCCGTAACTCGGGCTTCTCAACTTCTTCGATGTTGACGTCCTTGAAGGTGACCACCCGCACCTGCTTCACGAACCGCGCTGGCCGATACATGTCCCACACCCAGGCATCGGCTAGTCGCAGCTCGAAATACACCTCGCCATCGGCGTTGCGCGGCACCATCTCCACACTGTTCGCCAGATAGAAACGCCGCTCAGTTTCCACGACGTAGCTGAACTGGCCGACGATGTCCTTGTATTCGCGGTACAGCGAGAGCTCCATCTCGGTTTCATACTTTTCGAGATCCTCAGCACTCATCTGTCACTCATCTGCTCAGACGTCCTTCTCCCTGACCCTGTTCCCGACGACCCTGTTCCCGACGACCTGTTGGGCCCCTTGGACTCGTTGAGCCACAAGCGACCCGATCGTCGCCGGGTGGGAACTCTGGTCTCATCTTTCCTCACCGGCATCCGCCGTGCTCGGCCGGAGGGTCCGGTGTGAATTCAGCCACTGCCCGGGTATTGGACCTGGTCGCCATGCGCCGGACGTTGATGAACGAATAGCGATGCTCGGGGCAGGGCCCCAGCTGGCTAAGCGCCAGGCTATGCGCGCGTGTGCAGTACCCCTTGTGTTCAGCGAAGCCGTAGCCGGGGTGGTCGGCGTCCATCGCGACCATCAACCGGTCGCGGCTGACTTTGGCCAGCACACTGGCCGCGGCAATACAGGCGGCCGCCGCGTCTCCACCGACTACCGGCAGCGACGGCACCGGCAGGCCGGGCACCCGGAAGCCGTCGCTTAATACATAGCCAGGCCGCACCGACAGACCGGCCACCGCACGCCGCATGCCTTCAATATTGGCTACGTGCACACCACGCCGGTCAACCTCGACCGACGGGATGAACACCACGTGGTAAGCCAGCGCATAGCGGCAGATCAACGGAAACAACTTCTCCCGCGCCTGCTCGCTGAGCTTCTTGGAATCATCAAGGGCAGCAAGGCTTTCCAGTCGCCCCGGTCGGAGCACGCAGGCGGCCACCACCAGCGGGCCCGCGCAGGCGCCGCGGCCTACCTCGTCCACCCCCGCTACCGGTCCCAACCCGCTGCGCTGCAGCGCGTACTCCAGGGTCCGCATCCCCCGCAAACCCCCAGACTTACGGATTACCGTGCGCGGCGGCCAGGTGGTGGCCATGGCTACCGACCCTGCTGGGGGTTCACCGAACCCACTCCACCCCATCGCGACGGCGGCCACACGATGAACCTGGCCTTACCGATGACGTTGGACACCGGCACAGTCCCCGAGTTCGGATCGCCGGTGCACGGAAGCCCGTTGACCACGTCGGCGGAGTTGCAGTGGTAGCGCGAGTCCGCGGAGTGCGTCCGGTTGTCGCCCATCACCCACAGACGTCCCTGCGGGACCGTGACCGGCCCGAACTCGCTACCCAGGCACGGGTAGAACGACGGGTCGGCATTCATGGTGGCCGGCCTGAGATACGGCTCTTTGAGCGGCTTCCCATTGACCGTCAAGCCGGTGTCGGACCGACACTGCACCGTCTGTCCTCCGACTGCGATAACACGCTTGACCAGGTCGTTCTCGTCGGGAGGCACGAAACCGATGAACGACAGCGCGTTCTGCACCGAGCGCAGCACGACGTTGTTCGACCGGATCGATTTGTACATTGTGTTCCACGACGGCGGGCCCTTGAAGACGATAACGTCACCGGGCTGTGGTGAGCTGAAGCGATAGGTGAGCTTGTCCACCATGATGCGGTCGCCCACACAACCCGAGCATCCGTGCAGCGTGGGCTCCATGGATTCCGACGGAATCAGGTAGGGGCGCGCCACGAACGTCAACATGACGTAGTACAAGCCGATCGCGATCACCGCCAGAATCGCGAATTCCCGCAGCGCCGACCGCTTCTTGGGCTCCGACTCGCCTAGTGCGGCTTCTTGGGCTTCCTGGGGGATGTCAGCTGCCTCGACGGGCGTATCGGGGTCGCGGGTAGACACCTTCGGCTCTGACTTACCAGCGTCGGACGGAGGCTCAGGTGCGGAGTCCGTGGTTTCGGTCACGAGATCAGCGTAGCCAGCGCAGTGTGTGCCCTAATGCACACCGAGGCGACCCGACCGGCCGCCAGGGTGCACCCGGTCAGCGCTTCTCCTTGATCTTGGCCTTCTTGCCGCGAAGTTCGCGCAGGTAGTACAGCTTGGCGCGGCGGACATCACCACGGGTCACCACCTCGATGTGGTCGATGTTCGGTGAATGCACCGGAAAGGTACGTTCCACACCGACGCCGTAGCTCTCCTTGCGCACGGTGAACGTTTCACGGATGCCGCCGCCCTGCCGGCGGATGACCACGCCCTTGAACACCTGGATACGCTCTTTAGCACCCTCAATCACCTTGACGTGCACATTGATGGTGTCGCCCGGGCTGAAGGCCGGGATGTCGTCGCGCAGCGACGCCTGGTCGACGAAGTCCAGCCTGTTCATCTTAAGAAAACACTTCCTCGGGTTCGCGGCTCGCGCAGGCCGCCCCACGCGTCAGCGTCAGGCGGTCACCGAGCCGATGGGTTCGGGCTTCTGAGCGTATCTTGCAGCAGCACCAAGCGGCCCGGCCGGCCGACAACCGCTAAAGACAACTGGTCAATTGTGCCAGACAGTCCGCACGCAGTGAAAATCACAGGAAATCCTGATCCGTCTCAACCGTCAAAGGCACTGGTGAATGGTAAATAAGACGAGTGTCAATTTTGCGCTAACGAACCTCAGCGTGACACTCCGGGCAGATGGCGATGCGGCCACCTACCACGCACGTTTCCGGGACGCCGTTAGGTGCCAGAGGAGCCAGAGGAGAGGCAATGCGCGCTCGGCCGCTCACGCTGCTCACCTTGATCGCGGCGGTGACGCTGCTCTTGGTCTGCGGGTGCGAGGCAAAGGTGGCGGCTACGGTCTACAACGCACCGGAATACCGCCCGGTCGACCGCTACTCATCCCAGCATCAACCACAGCTTGCTGAACTGATGTTGGAGGCCATGACGCCACCCGGGGAGCCGGATACGCTGCCTAATTTCGGGTTCGGCGCACTGCAGGCCCGCATCCAGCAAGCAACTGACGAGGCCGCCGCCGCCGGCGCCACCTTGTCGGTAGCCATTCTCGATCGAGCCACCCACCAGCTGGCCGCCAGTGGCAACACCCAGATCGTCGGAATCGCGTCGGTGGCCAAGCTCTTCATCGCCGACGATCTGCTGCTGCAGGAGTTCGAAGGGAAGACAACACTGCCCGCTGCAGACCGCCAGGCATTGGACATCATGTTGCAGTCGTCTGACGACGGTGCCGCCGAAAAATTCTGGGATCAGGCCGGCGGTGCGGCCATCATCACCCGGATCGCCAGCCGGTACGGACTGACCGCCACCACGCCGCCGAGCGACGGGCGATGGTGGAACACGATGAGCTCGGCGACCGACCTGATTCGCTACTACGACATGCTGCTCGACGGGTCCGGCGGGCTCCCGCCGGACCGGGCCGGGATCATCGTCAACGACCTTGCCCAGTCCACCCCCACCGGGATCGATGGCTATCCGCAGCGCTTCGGCATCCCGGACGGCCTGTATGCCGAACCGGTGGCGGTCAAGCAGGGCTGGATGTGCTGCATCGGCAGCGACTGGATGCATCTGTCGACCGGGGTGATTGGCTCGGACCGCCGCTACATCATGGTCATCCAGTCGTTGCAACCCTCCGACGATGCCACCGCGCGACAGACAGTCACCCAGGCTGTGAAGACGATATTTCCCAACGGCCGAATCTGACCGCTAGCCCACTTCACGACAAATCGGGGCGGCGTTCCCGAGTCCGCTGTAGCGAGGCCTCGCGACGCCAGGCTGCGATTCGAGCATGGTCACCGGAGAGCAGAACCTCGGGCACGTCGAGCCCACGCCAGCTGGGCGGGCGTGTATAGCTTGGCCCCTCCAAGAGTCGATCCAGGCCCGGCGAGTGTGAATCATCGCGGTGCGACGCCGGATTGCCCAGCACTCCAGCCAGCAGCCGCAACACGGCTTCGATCATCACCACGGCCGCCGACTCTCCACCCGGCAACACATAGTCACCGATCGAAACCTCTTCGACCCGCATTCGTCGTGCGGCATCATCAGCGACTCGCTGATCGATGCCCTCGTAGCGGCCGCAGGCGAACACCAAATGCATCTCGGTGCTCCAGCGCTGCGCGGTGGCCTGGGTGAACAGCGCACCGGCGGGGGTGGGAATCACCAACAGTGTCTCGTCGGAACAGATTTCATCTAGCGCTTCGCCCCATACCGGCGCCTTCATCACCATCCCCGGGCCACCGCCGTAGGGCGCGTCGTCCACCGAGTGGTGCACGTCATGGGTCCACCGACGCAGGTCGTGCACCTGCACATCGACCAGGCCCGACTCAATTGCCTTGCCCGGCAACGATTGCCGCAGCGGGTCTAGGTAGGCCGGGAAAATCGTGACAATGTCGATTTTCATAGATCCAGCAGGCCCTCGGGCGGGTCGATTTCGACGATGCCGTCGTCCAGGGACACCGAGGTGACGATCGCGCCGACGAACGGCACCAGTACTTCGCCGGAGTCCCGCCGCACCGCCAACAACTCACCGGCCGCAGTGTGCAGCACCTCGGCAACGACGCCCACGTCTTGTCCCGTCGTAGTCCGGACCTGCAGACCTTCGAGCTGGTGGTCGTAATAGGTATCCGGCTCGTCGATCGGCGGCAAGTCATCGGAGTCAATGACGAACAAGCTGCCCCGCAACGCGTCGGCGGTGTCACGGTCGCTCACCCCGGCCAATCGCACGAGCAGCCGCGCACCGTGCTCACGTGCGCCCTCGACGGCGTAGTCGCGCACCCAGCCACGGCGAGAATCCTTGGCGCGCAACGTAGTACCCGGCGCGAACCGGGCAGCGGGATCGTCGGTACGGACCTCAACGACCACTTCGCCGCCGATGCCGTGCGCTTTCACCACACGCCCGACTGTCAACTCCAACGGAGCACCATGAGCATGCGCTCCGCTACTGGTCGGTGTCCACCACGTCGACGCGGATACCGCGGCCACCGATGCCAGCGACCAACGTGCGCAACGCGGTCGCGGTACGTCCTCCGCGACCGATCACCTTACCCAAATCGTCGGGATGAACATGCACTTCGACAGTCCGCCCACGCCGACTGGTGACCAGGTCCACCCGAACATCGTCAGGGTTGTCGACGATCCCGCGGACCAGATGCTCGACAGCGTCGACGACGACCGTACTCATGGCACCAGTCAGCTTTCGCTCGTCTGCTCGGACTGCTCGCCGCCCTCAGCGTCGGATTCGGCGGCCTTCGCGGCTTTCTTGGCCGGGGCTTTCTTCTTCGGCCGCGCGGCCTCAGTGGTGGGAGCGCCGTCGGCGGCGGCTAACGCGGCGTTGAACAACTCCAGCTTGCTGGGCTTGGGCGGGGCGACCTTCAGCCGGCCCTCGGCGCCGGGCAGGCCTTTGAATTTTTGCCAGTCGCCGGTGATCTTCAGCAGCTTGAGGACGGGTTCAGTGGGTTGAGCGCCCACCGACAGCCAATACTGAGCGCGCTCGGAGTTGATCTCGATCAGGCTCGGCTCTTCTTTCGGGTGATACCGACCGATGACCTCGATGGAACGGCCGTCGCGCCGCGTCCGCGCGTCGGCGACGGCGATGCGGTACTGGGGATTGCGGATCTTGCCAAGCCTAGTGAGCTTGATCTTTACAGCCATGGTTACGCGATGTCTCCTGTGTCTGTCACGCTGCAATTCAGCGACCCGGGCAGGTTGCCCGATCCGGTTTTGCCTCGCGTGGGTGACCGCCTATTGTGCCAGAACGAGGGTCTTGACAAGAAATTCGCCCTGGCCGGTGCGCATTCTCGCCACGAGCGTGCGCAATTGCACACCGTCGCGCGGCGTGTCGTGTGCAAACGCGCACGCTCGCGGTTGGATAGACTTTGCGCCCATGCGGAAAGTGATGGCCGCAATCGCTGCTCTGCTCGCAGTCAGCGCGGCCACCGCGTCGGCCGACATTATGCAGCCCGTCGGCTCCATGCCTATCCCCGACGGCCCGGCCGAGACCTGGATCATTGCCGATCTCGACAGCGGTCAGGTGTTGGCCGGCCGCGACCAGCATGTGGCCCACCCGCCGGCCAGCACCATCAAGGTACTGTTGGCGCTGGTGGCCCTGGACCAGCTGGACCTTGATTCCACCGTCGTTGCCGACGCCGCCGACACCCAGGTCGAGTGCAACTGCGTCGGCGTGCAACCAGGCCACACCTATACCGCACGGCAACTGCTCGACGCCCTGCTGCTGGTATCGGGCAACGATGCCGCCAATACGCTGGCACATATGCTGGGCGGC
Source organism: Mycobacterium haemophilum DSM 44634 (assembly GCF_000340435.2). Lineage (NCBI taxonomy): Bacteria > Bacillati > Actinomycetota > Actinomycetes > Mycobacteriales > Mycobacteriaceae > Mycobacterium > Mycobacterium haemophilum. The sequence continues at coordinate 1,455,932 of NZ_CP011883.2, read as the reverse complement.
CCCGACGTCGCCGTCGCCAAGATGAACGCCAAAGCCGCGGCCCTGGGCGCGGCAACCACCCACGCGTCGACCCCGTCTGGCTTGGACGGGCCCGGGGGCTCCGGCTGGTCCACGGCGCACGACTTGGCCGTGATCTTCCGGAGCGCGCTGGCCAATCCAGTGTTCGCGCAGATCACTGCCGAGCCGTCGGCGATGTTCCCCGGCGACGGTGGCGACCACCCAATCGTCAACCGGAACGAACTGCTGCAGCGCTACCCAGGCGCGATCGGTGGCAAGACGGGGTTCACGAACGCCGCCCGCAAGACGTTCGTCGGCGCCGCCGCCCGCGATGGCCGCCGGCTGGTGATCGCCATGATGTATGGGGTGCTCAAGGACGGCGGGCCGACGTATTGGGACCAGGCCGCGAGCCTGTTCGACTGGGGTTTCGCGCTCAACCCGCAGTCCAGCATCGGCTCGCTTTAGTTACGGCGAGTTATTCAGCAACGCCGCGAGCACCTCAATCCGCTGGTCCTCGAGCTCCGGTTGCGGTAGGACCCCTCGAACCAGGGCCGCTCCGTCGAAAACATTCGTCATCAGAGCCACGACAACCGGAAACGTCTCCTCCGGAAAGGCCTCGACTCCGGGTAGTGCACGCGCAGCGTCGTGGATCTTCGCGCTGTACTGCTCCAGCACATGTTGCAGCGTCTCCTTGAGCTGCTCATCGGTGCGCGCGGCGATCATCAATTCGTACAGCACAGCGTTGGTGGGCCCACTGGTGATGTCACGCAATATTTCCAGCGCCGATTCCAGCGCCGGCGCCTCGGCCGGTATTTCGGCGACTCGCTTGCTGAAGGTCTCCAACTGACGGCGCAACACCTCGTACGCCGTGGCCGCCATAAAATCACCCATCGTTTCGAAGTGGCGGAACAGGGCGCCCACCGACACCCCCGCGCGTTTGGTGATCACAGCGGCCGATGCCCGGGCGTATCCGACCTCGATGATGGTGGCGATACCGGCCTCGAGCAGCCGTCCGACGGTTTCTTCGCGGCGTTGCTGCTGGGTCCTGGCCATCTCAGGCGGCCACCCTCTTCGCCGCGTGCCGATCGCCAGCCCGCAAGTACCGGCCCGACTTCACGGTCTGCCCGTAGCCATCACGGAACCGGCCGTTACGGAAGACCACGGCGCCGCCCACACCCGTCGCGACCACGGTGTCATCGTTGCGATTGACCATGCGTCGCAGGCCTCCGTAAAACGGCACCGCTTCCTCGTGGTAGCCGTCCACCGACGCGTCCAGGTGGGCCGGGTCGATGACGACGAAGTCCGCACGGTCGCCTTCACGTAACGTGCCGGCGTTGATGCCGAACCACTCGGCCAGTTCACCGGTCAGGCGATGCACCGCATGCTGGATGGACAGGAACGGCTTGCCCGCCTGATCGGCATCGCGGGTTCGCTTGAGCAGCCGCAGGCCGAAGTTGTAGAAGGCCATATTGCGCAGGTGCGCACCGGCATCGGAGAAGCCCATGTGGATGCTCGGCTCGGCGGCGAGTTTGTTGAGCTGCTTGGGCCGGTGGTTGGCGACGATGGTGGTCCACCGCACGTTGCGCTCGCCGTTTTCCACCAGCACATCGAGGAACGCGTCCAGCGGGTGCAGGCCGCGCTCGTCGGCGATCGCGCCAAAGCTTTTGCCGATTAACGATTCATCGGGACACTCGACGATTACCGCGTCATGAAAGTCGCGGTGCCACAACGACGGTCCGAGGTTGATGCGGTCGAACTCACGGCGGAACTGCCGGCGGTAGGACTTGTCGGCAAGCAACGTGTTGCGTTCCAGTTGATCGCGCAGATGAAGGGCCGCTGTTCCCGCGCCGAACTCTTCGAAGACCGGCAGATCAACTCCGTCGGAGTACAACTCGAACGGCACCGGCAAATGCTGGAACCGCACACTGGACCCCAGTATAGCGTTGAGCACACGTGTTCCGAACCCGAACATGTGGGTGGCAAACGGCATCGACTTGGCGTCGGCGGATACCAACATGCTCATCCGAACCGCCTTGCGGTGACCGAACATTCGGCTGCTCGACAAAAAGAACAGCAGCGCCGTTGCCGGGTTCTCCACATCAGGTGCGCTCTGCAGAATCCGACCGCGTTTGCGCAACACAGCGATCAGCTTTTTGCGCTCACGCCACGTCGCAAACGTGGACGGCAAGGCACGCGACCGGAAGCGGTCGCCGTCGAGTTTGTCGATAGCCGCATCCATCCCGGACATGCCCAGCACCCCGGCATCGAGCGCTTCGTCGAGCAGTGTCGCCATTTTCTGCAGCTCGGCGTCGGTGGGCTTGACGGTGCCGTCAGTCGCACGGTCAAGCCCCAGCACCGCAGCCCGCAGGTCCGAATGACCAAGCAACGAGCCCACATTCGGCCCAAGCGGCAAAGCATCGATTGCCTTGACGTATTCGGCCGCACTCGACCATGTCCTGTTGGCGTCCAGCGCGCCGAGGACGTATTCACGCGGCACCGCCTCGACCCGGCTGAACAAGTCGGCGGCATCCTCGGAGCTGGCGTACACCGTCGACAGTGAGCAGTTACCTAGGAGCACCGTGGTGACGCCGTGGCGCACCGACTCGCGCAGGCCGGGGTCCAGCAGCACCTCGGCGTCGTAGTGGGTGTGGACGTCGATGAAGCCGGGCACAACCCACTTGCCCGCCGCATCAATCACCTCGGGACAGCCGGTCTCGTCCAACGGCGTGGCGGACACCGTGGCCACCACGCCGTCGCGAATGCCCAGCGAACGGGTCTGCGGCGCGGCGCCGGTGCCGTCGAACCACAATCCGTCGCGAATGATCACGTGGTAAGTCACGAGAATTCCTCCAGCTCGTTGGGCTGGCACGAATCTAACATAGATAGCAAGTACTCGCAATCTTTTCGAGGACGGCTTCTTCCCCGCTAAGCGCAGAATTCGCCGAGTTATCGTCCGGGACCGGACCCCGACGTCGGCTCGGTAGTCAGCTCAATGGTCGTCGGGGTGGCTGTCGGAGTCTGCGGGACCGTGGCCGGGTCCGGCACGGTGACCGCCGGCGGCACATCCCCACTCCGGGAAGCCACCGCGGGGATCCGGACCACCGACGATCGCTGGCCGCACTCATTGCTTTCCACGGTGACGTCCATTTCGCCCACCAGGTCGCCCTGTCGCTGCGGCCGCAGCGACAGCACCTGCGTCGTGGTCTGCGTCTGTGCTATTCCGTTTGGTCCGACGCAAGCGAATCGCACTGTTTCCGGCCGCGATTGCCATTGGCCGTCGGTGAACTCCATGACGATCGGACGACCGCCGCCCGGCGAGTTCGGCTGCGTGTGGTCGTTGTCATCGAGCTGCGTTCCCGCGGCGGTGCATGACGTTGGCGTGCACGACGAACGGAATGCCCACCAGGTGTTCACATTCGGTGGTTGCGGATCGGGCGCGTAATCAAATGTCTGCTTTGCGCGTTGGACTTCGATGCGATAGGTGCCATCGAGTGGAACAGGCGGGGCGGCTGAGGTGCTGGTCGGCGGTGCTGCGGCGGCGGCCGATGGGTTGGGCGCGGGGCTGGCGGCCTGAGGACGGGTCGGTTTGGTCTTGCGCTCGATCATGATGCCGACGGCAAGCAGCCCCACCAGCAACACCACCGCTGTGGTGGTCAACACGATCAACCGCGTGGTGCGCCGCTTCGGCACAGCTGCGGGGGGCTTCGGGTCGCTCGCCGCCGGCGAGTTGGTCGCCGCTTTGGACGTCACATTGGAGGAGGCCGAAAAGTCGTCCAGTCGCCGGGCCAGCGCCCCAGCGGCCGAACGCAGGGCCATGCCGCGTCGTTCCGACTGCTCAGCGTCGCGGGCCTCCGTGGGGGCCGATTCGGCGACATTGTCAATCTCCGAGTCAGTCTCCGGCCACGCATAAGCGGGGTAGTCAACAGTCAAGACAGCTTCGGGACTCCGGTCGCCCGTCGAGACACCGGCCTGTTCGTTCACCGCATCGGCGAACTCACGACAGCTTGTGAACCGGTCACCGGGCTTCTTGGCGAGCGCTCTGCAAAACACACCGTCCAGGCGCGCCAGCTCCGGGCGCTGGTCACTTAGTGTTGGCGACGCGCCGGTGAGAAGCTGGCCGAGCGCGGTGCGGGGATCGGAATGCTCAACCGGCGGCGCACCGGTGAGCAAGTGAAAAGCGGTGGCTGCCAGCGCGTACTGGTCAGCGGCTTCGTCGGCGCCGGCACCCATCAACACCTCGGGCGCGGCGTAGCCGACTGTGCCCACCGGAACATGAGTCCCGGTGGTTCCCGGGGCATCACCGAGTTGCCGGGCTATCCCAAAGTCGGTCAAAAGGATCCGCTGTTCACCGTCCCCGGGACTGGTCAGCATGATGTTGGCGGGTTTGACATCGCGATGCAGCAGCCCACGCTGATGGGCGTGGTCGAGAGCTGCGGCCACGGCGGTAACGATCGCGAGCACCTCACCGGCCGGTGAAACCGCCGGAAATCGATCGGCCATCAGCTGCGCGGCGTTGCTGGCGTTGATGTAGTCCATCGCGATCCACAGCTGTCCTTCGAACTCGCCGCGGTCGTGCACCTCCAGGATGTGCGGGTGATAGAGGTTGGCGGCGACGTCGGTCTCCCGGTGGAATCGCCTGCAGAACTCGCCGTCCGCCGACAGCGCCACGGAAAGTACTTTCAACGCATCCCAACGCGCCGATTGAGGATCCTGAACCAGGTAAACCTCACCCGTCACTCCGGAACCCAGCCTCCGCGCGACGGTGTAACCGGCAAAGAGCGTGCCGCTGGCCAACGCCATGCGGCGATCGTAACCGCGATCGAAGCGCCGCGCGCGTTCAAGCGCCTGGCTAACGCCGGCCTACCGGTGCGGCCGAAACATCTTGCCGCGCAGTATCACCAGGTCGGGGCGGCTCAACACAGCGGGCCCCTGCCGCGGGTCCGCGGAGTAGCACAACAGGTCAGCGGATGCCCCATGTTCTAGACCGGGACGGCCCAACCAGCGGCGGGCATCCCAACATGCAGCGCCTAACGCCTCGGTCGGGCTCATCCCGATACCTTTGAGGGCCTCGACCTCGTCGGCGATTCGGCCGTGCTTGATCATGGTGCCGGCGTCGGTGCCGGCGTATAGCGGCACCCCCGCGTCACGCGCCGCGGCCAGCCGAGGACGGCGGCGCGCATACAGGTCGCGCATGTGTGCAGCGTAGGTGGGGTAACGCCCGGCGGCGGCGGCGATTCCTGGGAAATTCTCCAGGTTGATCAGCGTGGGGACCAGTGCGGTGCCGTGTTCGAGCATCAAGGCGATGGTGTCGTCGGTGAGCCCGGTGCCGTGCTCGATGCAGTCGATGTTGGCGCTGATCAAACCGGGCAGCGCGGCCTCGCTGAACGCGTGGGCGGTGACCCGTGCGCCGTTGGTGTGCGCGGCATCGATCGCAGCTTTGAGGACGTCGTCAGACCACAGCGGGGCGAGGTCGCCGGTCTGGCGGTCGATCCAGTCGCCGATGAGCTTGATCCAGCCGTCGCCGCGCCGAGCTTCCTCGGCCACCGCCGCAGGAAGCTGCGATTCATCCTCGAGCTCAACCGCAAAGCCGGCTTGATAACGCTTGGGCCGGGCGAGATGCTGTCCGGCCCGGATGATGCGGGGCAGATCGGCGCGGTCGTCGAGGCCGCGGGTGTCAGTCGGTGAGCCGCAGTCACGTAGCAGCAGCACGCCGGCGTCGCGTTCGGTCTCGGCCTGGGCGACGGCCGCGTCGAGTTCGATCTCGCCGTGCTGGCCCAGGCCGACGTGACAGTGTGCATCCACCAATCCAGGCAGCATCCAACCGCCGTCAAAGACGGTATCCGCATTCGCAACCGGCTCGGTGCTGATGCAGCCATCAACGATCCACAGTTCGGTTGGGGCCTCGTCGGGCAGGACCAAACCCCGCACGTGCATGCGCACCGTGCGGCTACTTCTTACCTGGGAACTTCAGTTTGGACAGATCGAAATCGGCCAACCCGGGCGGCAGCTCGCCCAGACCGTCGGGCAGCTGCGACAGATCCGGGAATCCTGGCGGCAGGTCCGTCATGTCCGGCATTGCGGGTCCGGCGGGCCCGAAGGGACTCCTGACCTTCGGCGGCGTCGGGCCGCGTGCCCCCTTTTTGCCTTTCTTGCCTTTGTTTCCCTTGGACTTTCGCGTGGCAGACTTGCGGCCCATGCCGGGTATGCCCATGCCGCCGAGCATGGAGGACATCATCTTGCGGGCTTCGAAGAACCGGTCGACCAGTTGGTTGACCTCGGATACCGTCACCCCGGAGCCGTTGGCGATACGCAGCCGCCGCGACGCGTTGATGATCTTGGGGTCGGCCCGCTCCTGCGGCGTCATTCCGCGGATGATGGCCTGCAGCCGGTCGAGCTGTTTGTCGTCGACTTGGGCCAGTGCCTCCTTCATCTGACCTGCGCCGGGCAGCATGCCCAACAGGTTTCCGATTGGGCCCATCTTGCGGACCGCGAGCATCTGCTCGAGGAAATCCTCCAGCGTCAGCTCGCCGGCGCCGATCTTGGCGGCGGCCGCCTCGGCCTGTTCGGCATCAAAGACCTGCTCGGCCTGTTCGATCAGGCTCAGCACGTCTCCCATGCCCAGGATGCGGCTGGCCATCCGATCCGGGTGAAAGACGTCGAAGTCGTCCAGCTTCTCACCGGTGGAGGCGAAAAGGATTGGCACTCCCGTGACCTCGCGGACCGACAATGCGGCGCCACCGCGGGCGTCACCGTCGAGCTTGGTCAGGACCACACCGGTGAAGCCGACCCCCGCACCGAATGCCGCAGCGGTGGCGACGGCGTCCTGGCCGATCATCGCGTCGAGGACAAACAACACCTCGTCGGGGTTGACGGCTTCCCGGATTGCCGCGGCCTGGGCCATCAGCTCGTCGTCGATGCCCAGCCGACCGGCGGTGTCGACGATCACGACGTCGAAGTGTTTGGCTCGGGCCTCGACCAGCCCCGCCGCCGCGACAGCGACCGGGTCGGGGGGCCCGGCGTCGGGCCCCGGTGCTCCAGTCCCGGGATGCGGGGCGAACACCGGCACCCCGGCACGCTCGCCAACGACTTGCAGCTGGTTGACCGCCGCCGGGCGCTGCAGGTCGCAGGCCACCAGAAGCGGTGTGTGTCCTTGTCCGCGAAGACGTGCGGCCAATTTGCCAGCCAGCGTTGTCTTGCCGGATCCTTGCAGACCGGCCAGCATCACTACGGTCGGCGGCGTCTTTGCGAACGCCAGCTGGCGGGTCTCGCCGCCGAGGATGCCGATCAGTTCTTCGTTGACGATCTTGACAACCTGTTGCGCCGGGTTGAGCGCAGCGGATACCTCGGTGCCCCGAGCGCGTTCTTTGATCCGGTGTACAAACGCCCGCACCACCGGCAGCGAAACGTCGGCTTCAAGCAGCGCCAACCGGATTTCGCGGGTGGTCGCCTCGATATCGGCGTCGGTCAGCCGGCCCTTGCCGCGTAGCCCCTGTAGGGCACCAGTCAACCGGTCAGAGAGCGATTCAAACACCCCGCCAGCCTAGTGGTGATCGCCAGCGCCGCGAAGCGGGGCGCAGCGGGTCACCACTCATCAAACCCCGTGGTGATCGCCAGCGCCGCGAAGCGGGGCGCAGCGGGTCACCACTCATCAAACCCCGTGGTGATCGCCAGCGCCGCGAAGCGGGGCGCGAACATGCGGCCAGCCGTACGTTCGACGCCGCGCGTGCGGCCAGCCGTACGTTCGTCGGGGTGAGAACCCGGATGGGCTGCCATTGCCACCGACCTGATAATGATTGCGGTTAACAAGGTCACTAACAAGGTCACGTTGTCGAACGGAATCTCATGAGCGCACAAGTCGAACAGCTGGAGTTTCAGGCGGAGGCACGCCAACTTCTGGACTTGATGGTCCATTCGGTCTACTCCAACAAAGATTCATTTTTGCGGGAGCTAATCTCGAACGCTTCCGACGCGCTGGACAAACTGCGGCTTGAAGCATTTCGGAACAAAGACCTGGACCCAAATATCGTTGACACCTCCGATCTGCACATCGAGATCGAAGTGGACAAGGATGCGCGCACCCTGACCGTTCGCGACAACGGCATCGGGATGACCCGCGCGGAGGTGGTGGACCTGATCGGCACGCTAGCCAAGTCAGGGACCGCCGAGCTGCGTCAAAAATTACGTGCGGCCAAAAACCTCAAAGACACTGCCGCCTCTGAAGAACTGATCGGTCAGTTCGGTATCGGTTTTTACTCGAGTTTCATGGTGGCCGACAAGGTCGAACTGCTCACCCGCAAGGCCGGCGACACGGCGGCCACCAGATGGTCGTCGGGCGGTGAGGCCACCTACACCATCGAATCCGTCGACGAGGCTCCACAGGGGACGTCAGTGACGTTGCACCTCAAACCCGAAGACGTCGAGGACGAGCTGCACGATTACACCTCGGAATGGAAGATCAGGGAGCTGGTCAAGAAGTACTCCGACTTCATCGCCTGGCCCATCCGGATGGAAGTCGAGCGAAGGGCCCCGGCCGGCTCGGACGACGAAGGGGCCGGTGGCGACGAGCAAGTCACCATCGAAACTCAGACCATCAACTCGATGAAGGCGCTGTGGGCTAAGTCAAAAGACGAGGTCTCCGAGGACGAATACAAGGAGTTCTACAAGCACATCGCCCACGCCTGGGATGACCCACTCGAGGTTATAGCAATGAAGGCCGAGGGCACCTTCGAGTACCAGGCGCTGCTCTTTATTCCGTCACACGCCCCGTTCGACCTGTTCAACTCCGACGCCAAGATCGGCGTGCAGCTGTATGTCAAGCGCGTCTTCATCATGGGCGACTGCGATCAGCTCATGCCGATGTACCTGCGCTTCGTCAAAGGGGTCGTCGACGCAGAGGACATGTCGCTCAACGTTTCTCGTGAAATCCTGCAGCAGGATCGGCAAATCAATGCGATCCGTCGCCGGTTGACCAAGAAGGTCCTCTCGGCAATCAAGGATCTGCAGGCCGAGCGGCCGGCCGACTACCGCACCTTCTGGACGCAGTTCGGCAAGGTCCTCAAAGAGGGCCTGATGTCGGACTCCGACAATCGGGACACGCTGCTACACATTTCCTCGTTCGCCTCGACGCACAGCGACGAAGAACCCACCACCCTGGCCGAATACGTGCAACGCATGAAAGACGGTCAAGACCAAATCTTCTACGCCACCGGAGAATCGCGTCAGCAAGTCCTGAATTCGCCGCATCTCGAGGCATTCAAGGCCAAGGGCTATGAGGTTCTGTTGCTCACCGACCCGGTCGACGAGGTGTGGGTGGGAATGGCGCCCGAGTTCGACGGCAAGCCGTTGCAATCGGTGGCCAGGGGCGAAGTCGACCTCGACTCCGAAGAGGAAAAGACGGCACACGAGGCCGAACGCCAGGAGCAGGAAAAGGATTTCGCCGACCTGCTGAACTGGTTGAAAGAGGCCTTGAATGATCACGTCACGCAGGTGCGGTTATCCACACGCCTCACCGAGTCGCCGGCCTGCCTGATCACTGACGCCTTCGGCATCACGCCGGCGCTGGCGCGCATGTACCGGGCCTCCGGGCAGGACGTTCCGTTCGGAAAACGGATTTTGGAGCTCAATCCGAATCATCCGCTCATCACTAGCCTGCAACAGGCACACAAGAAAGGCGGTGACGATGCCCACCTACGTCGACTCGCCGAGACTGCCGAATTGCTGTACGGCACTGCCCTTCTCGCTGAAGGCGGCGCACTGGAGGATCCGGCAAAGTTCGCCGGACTGCTCGCGGATCGTCTAGCCCGGTCGATGTAGGACACGCCACGACGATCGTGACTGTGCCGAAAACCCTTGCCATGCTACATTTCACACCCGCCACCTGACCGCACTGGCGCGGACCACGGTTCCATCGTGCGTTGTGCTGCATGAGAACTAATGCGGCATCGTGCGGTGGCCCGCACTGAAAACATGAGAAACGGCCCAATCGGATAACCGCCACGCGCGGCAGAGCAGCTACGGGGGAACTGTGTTGACGCAGCGGGTCAGCCAAGCTATCGCCGAAGGCAGCCGGCCGTTGCGAGGTTGGCAGCGTCGAGCGATGGTGAAGTACTTGGCCAGCCAGCCGCGCGACTTCCTAGCCGTTGCCACCCCCGGATCCGGGAAAACAACGTTCGCCTTACGGGTGATGGCCGAACTGCTGAGCAGTCGCGCCGTCGAGCAGGTCACTGTCGTCGTTCCCACCGAGCACCTCAAGATCCAGTGGGCTCGGGCCGCGGCAGCCCACGGTCTGGCCCTGGACCCGAAATTCTCCAACGCCAACCCACGGACGTCACCGGAGTATCACGGCGTGACGGTGACCTACGCCCAGGTCGCCGCGCATCCGACGCTGCACCGGGTGCGCACCGAAGGGCGCCGGACCCTGGTGATCTTTGATGAGATCCACCATGGCGGTGACGCCAAGGCGTGGGGCGACGCTATCCGCGAAGCCTTCAGCGACGCGACCCGCCGACTTGCACTGACGGGCACGCCATTTCGTAGCGATGACAGCCCGATTCCGTTCGTCACGTACGCGCCCGGCGCCGACGGGCTGATGCATTCGCAGGCCGACCATACCTACGGTTACGCCGAAGGCCTTGCCGACGGCGTGGTCCGTCCGGTGGTGTTCCTTGCCTACTCTGGTCAGGCGCGCTGGCGAGATAGCGCAGGTGAGGAGCACGCGGCCCGACTGGGCGAGCCGCTGTCTGCCGAACAGACCGCGCGGGCGTGGCGGACCGCGCTGGACCCCGCCGGCGAATGGATGCCGGCGGTCATCTCCGCGGCCGATCAGCGACTGCGCCAGCTGCGGACGCACGTGCCCGACGCCGGCGGCATGATCATCGCCTCCGATCAGACCGCGGCCCGCGCGTACGCCAACCTGCTGGCGCAAATGACCTCAGAAGCACCGACGTTGGTGTTGTCCGATGACCCCGGATCTTCGGCCCGCATCACCGAATTCGCCGAAAGCACCAATCGGTGGCTAGTCGCGGTCCGGATGGTCTCTGAAGGCGTCGACGTACCCCGGCTATCGGTGGGGATCTACGCCACCAGCGCCTCGACGCCGTTGTTCTTCGCACAGGCCATCGGCCGGTTCGTGCGGTCTCGTCAACCGGGAGAAACCGCAAGCATATTCGTCCCGTCGGTGCCTAACCTGCTGCAGCTGGCCAGTGAGTTGGAGGCCCAGCGCAACCATGTGCTGGGCAAACCGCACCGCGAATCGACCGGTGATCCCCTCGACGGTGATCCCGCCACGCGGACACAAACCGAGCAAGGCGACACCGAGAAGAGCTTCACCTCGCTGGGAGCCGACGCCGAACTGGATCAGGTTATTTTTGATGGATCATCGTTCGGCACCGCCACCCCTGCCGGAAGTGAGGAAGAGGCCGATTACCTCGGTATCCCTGGGCTGCTGGATGCCGACCAGATGCGAGCGTTGCTGCACCGCCGCCAAGACGAGCAGCTCCAAAAGCGGGCCGCCGCACAGCAGACGTCCTCGGCACCGGATGGGACCTCCGGGGCGCCGGCATCTGTGCATGGCCAACTCCGCGAACTGCGCCGCGAACTCAACTCGCTGGTCTCAATAGCCCATCACCGCACCGGCAAACCGCACGGCTGGATCCACAACGAACTGAGACGACGCTGCGGAGGACCGCCCATCGCCGCGGCGACCCGCGAGCAGCTCAAAGCACGCATTGATGCCGTGCGCCAGCTCAACACCGAGCAGTCATGAGCACGCACCCAACACGCTGCGGAGCTGTTCTTCGACCACGGCTCGCGCATCGGCGTCGCCGCCGGTCGGCTCGGCCGGTAGCACCACACAAAACACATCAGCCGCGGTCGAGCCGAACGTGTTGACCTTCGCCCAGACGATGTCAGCTCCGGCTCGCTCCAACGCCCGGGTCAGCAACGCGAGCAAACCCATTCGATCCATGGCGCGGACCTCGAGGATCAGCTGACCTTGGGCAGCGTTGTCGAGCCACAGGATGCATGGCGGGGCGAAGGAACGGGTGACGGGCACCCCCACCAGCACCTCCCCCACCCTGGCGGACGACGAGATAGCGGCCTCGCCGTCCCGCTTCGCCACCATCTCGAGGACGTCGATGTCGCCGGCCAGGGCACCGAGGAACTGCTGACGTAACAGGTCGGCTGCAGCTGGGGAGCCGAAGTGCGGTGACACCACGAATTCGGTGATCGCGACACCGCTGTGGCTGTTCACCGACGCCGAGTGGACTCGCAGCGAATTCAGCGCCAGCACGGCGGCGGCTTTCGACAACAATCCTCGCGCATCCGGGGCAACCATCACAACGTGGTACATGCGCGCGCTGTCGCCCGGCCTAATCTCCACCTGGACCCCGTGGCCGGCCGAAAGTGAAAGATTATGGGGCGCAGTCGTATCCGCCTGAGGCAGCGCCTCGCCCGCCATCACCATTCGGCAGCGATTGACCAAATCCTGGATCAGGGACGCCTTCCAGTCGGTCCACACCCTGGGGCCGGTGGCCTTCGAGTCCGCCTCCGTCAGCGCGTGCAGCACTTCGAGTAATAGCGGATCGCCACCGAGCGCCTCCGAGACGTTCGCGATGGTTCGCGGATCCTTCAGGTCGCCTCGAGTGGCCGCGATGGGCAGCAGCAGGTGGTGGCGGACCAAGGTGGCGAGCAGCTCCGTGTCCGGAGGCGACATTCCCAGCCTGCGGCCGATCTGCCGGGCCAATCCTTGCCCGATCACGCTGTGGTCAGCGCCCCGGCCCTTGCCGATGTCATGCAGCAACGCGCCAAGCGCAAGCAGATCAGGTCGCGCCACCCGGGTGGACAGCGGCGCTGCTTGGACAGCGGTCTCGACGAGGTGACGGTCCACCGTCCACTGGTGCGCGACGTCGCGGGGCGCAAGGTCGCGGATTGCACCCCATTCCGGCAACAACCGGCCCCATAGCCCAGTGCGGTCGAGCGCTTCGATGGTCACCACGGTGGTGGGGCCGGCGCTAAGCACCACCAGCAGATCGTCTAACGCCTCACGCGGCCACGGAGTTGGCATCTCGGCGGCACTGGTGGCTAGATGACTCAGCGTGGCGGCGCTGATGGGCAATCCGGTGCCGGCCGATGCGGCGGCCACCCGCAAGACCAGACCGGGGTCGTGTTCGGGTTGGACCCCCAAACGATCCGAGCGGGCCAGCACAATTTCACCGGCGAATTCGACGACGCCCTCGTCTAACGGTCGCCGCTTGGGTCGCCGCCAGGCCGATACGCCACGCCGCGGCAATGCGTTGACGGCGGTCCGCAGCCCCACTTCAGCGTGGTAGGCAATGGTGCGGCCAGCGTCCGACAGCATCCGCGCCAGATCGAATCGGTCACCGATGTGCAAGGCCGCACTGATGTCGTCGGCGTGCTGGGCCAGCAGCACATCATGTCCGCGGCCAGATACCCGATGCAGCTCGGTGCGGACATTGAGCAGGGTGAGGTAGGCGGCATCCAGCGAACCCGCGGGCATGTCGGGTTGCGGTATGCCGTGCCGGTCGATCAGCTGGGCAACAGCCAGCGCATCGAGCAACTGGACGTCGCGAAGACCGCCACGACCCGATTTCAGGTCGGGCTCAGCGCGCTCCGCTATCCGCAGGCAACGCTCCCAGCGGGCATGCGTGATGTCGACCAGCTCGTCTATTCGGGAGCGAATCCCGCTGCGCCACTGCCGTCGCACCCCGTCGAGCAGCTCGGCTGTCAGCCCTGCAACACCGGCGATGTGGCGCGCTTCCAACATGCCCAGGGCAGCCACCATCTCGGTGTTGGCGATGCCCAATGCCCCGGAGACGGTTCGCACACTGTGGTCAAGCCGAATATTAGTGTCCCACAACGGATACCACAGCTGATCGGCGACCCGCTGCAGCATGTCAGCAGGCATGTTGTCGTGCAAGAGCATCAGGTCCAGGTCGGAGTAGGGCAGCAGCTCGCGGCGGCCCAGTCCGCCAATTCCCACGATTGCGAAGCCACTAGTGTCGGTGATTCCGATCTCGGCCGCTTTGACAATCAGCCAGGACTCGTGCAGATCCAGCCACGCCTGACGCAGCTGCGCCGCATCGAGTTGACGATTCCCGTCGGACAGCAGGTTCCGCCGCTCGACAGCCAAATCACTTGCCAAGCAAGCCGATACAGAGGCCCCGGACAGGTCGGGCCGGGTGGGTTTCATTCCCTCCCGGCCCGTCCACGGTGGATCAACACTGTGCGGCTAACCTCATAACGCTTCAGATCCGCGTTCGCCGGTGCGTACCCGGACGACGGTCTCTACCGGGATAACCCAGACTTTGCCGTCACCGATCTTGCCGGTGCGCGCGGCCCGGACGATGCTGTCCACCACCTTGTCGACGATGGAATCGTCGACAACGACCTCGATTCGAACCTTCGGCACAAAATCGACCGAGTATTCAGCACCCCGGTAAACCTCGGTGTGGCCCTTTTGCCGCCCATAGCCTTGGACTTCGCTGACCGTCATCCCCAAGACCCCTGCCTCTTCGAGGCTTGCCTTGACGTCGTCGAGCGTGAACGGCTTGACGATCGCGGTAATCAACTTCATTTCCGCTCTGCCTCCACTCTGTCGCCCAGCAGCTGCTCCTGACCGTTACGGGTGTCCTCCACGTTGATGCGGGGAGGCAGCACCGACCCGCTGGCTACCGCGAAATCGTAGCCGGTCTCGGCGTGTTCAGCCTCGTCGATGCCGGCGGTTTCGTCGTCAGCGTCCAGTCGCAACCCGATGGTGAATTTTAGAATCAGCGCCAAGATAAGGGTAACGACACCAGAGTAGAGCAGAACGCTGAAGGCGCCGATCGCTTGGCGTTCCAGCTGGGCGAAGCCGCCGCCATAGAACAGCCCCTTCGATACCCCCGCCACGCCATTGATTGCTGGGCTCTCCGGGGCGGCCAGCAGACCCACCAGCAGTGTGCCGGCCAGACCACCGACCATGTGCACCCCGACCACGTCGAGGGAATCATCAAAGCCGAGCCGGAACTTCAGCCCACACGCCAGTGCACACACCACGCCGGCCACCACCCCGACCACCAACGCGCCCAGCACGTTGACCGACGAACAGGACGGCGTGATGGCGACCAGGCCGGCGACAATTCCCGAGGCCGCGCCCAGCGTCGTTGCCTTGCCATCGCGAATGCGCTCGGTGAGCATCCAGGCGAGCATGGCCGCGGCTGTGGCGATCGTGGTGGTGATGAACGTCGATCCGGCAGCGCCGTTGGCGCTGGTGGCCGATCCGGCGTTGAATCCGTACCAGCCGAACCACAGCAAGCCCGCACCGAGCATCACAAACGGCAGATTGTGTGGACGAAACAGCGTGGCGGGCCAGCCGCGCCGCTTGCCCAGCACAATCGCCAGCACCAGGCCGGCCACACCGGCGTTGATGTGGACCGCGGTGCCGCCGGCAAAGTCGATCGCATGCAGCTTGTTGTTGATCCAGCCGCCGTGAGCGGCCGAGAATTTGTCAGCCGCGAAGACCCAGTGGGCGATCGGGAAGTAGACGAACGTCGCCCACAGTCCGGCGAACACGATCCAGGCGCCGAACCGCAACCGGTCGGCCACGGCCCCCGAGATCAGCGCGACCGTGATGATCGCGAACATCAGCTGAAATGCCACGAATACGGTGGCCGGCATGGTGCCGGCCAGCGGGATATTCACCGCCGCGGTCTGGGTGCTCGGATCCGCCGCAGCGGCATTGACACCGATGAGACCCTTCAGGCCCCAGTATTGGGTCGGGTTGCCGGCGACGTTTCCGACATCGTTTCCGAAAGCGAGCGAGTAGCCGTAGAGCACCCACAGCACGGTCACCACGCCCATCGCGCTGATGCTCATCATGATCATGTTGAGCACGCCCCTGGCGCGCACCATGCCGCCGTAGAAAAACGCCAGACCTGGCGTCATCAACAGCACCAGCGCGGAACTCGCCAACATCCAGGCGGTGTCACCGGTATTGGGCTGGCCCAGGACAGGAAATTGGTCCACTCGCTATCACCTCCGGGTTGGCGCTGACCCCCCATGTCTCCGTCAGACTTGCCTAACGACCTGAACCAGAACCATGCGCAATGGTTGTTGCGGCGATGGGGCCGCCATGTTTCCGCGGGATTAACGTCCAGGATGAACGTCGCTCTGCGCCTAAGGAGATTCACCCCAGCAGGGCGTCGACGAAAGCGGCGGGTTCGAATGGCGCCAGGTCGTCGGGTCCTTCACCCAGCCCGACCAGTTTCACCGGCACCCCAAGCTCTCGTTGGACGCGGAAAACAATGCCGCCCTTGGCCGTTCCATCTAGCTTGGTCAGCACGACGCCGGTGATGTCGACCACTTCGGCGAAGACCCGGGCTTGCGCTAGCCCGTTCTGCCCGATGGTGGCGTCGAGTACCAGTAACACCTCGTCGACCGCCGCGCGCCGGGTCACCACGCGTTTGACTTTGTCGAGCTCGTCCATCAGCCCCACCTTGGTATGCAGCCGCCCGGCGGTGTCGATGACCACGACATCGGCGCCCGCGCCGATGCCCTTGTCGACGGCGTCGAACGCCACCGACGCCGGGTCCGCGCCTTCGGCGCCACGTACCAGCTCTGCGCCCACCCGGGAAGCCCAGGTTTGCAGTTGGTCGGTGGCCGCGGCCCGGAAGGTGTCGGCCGCGCCGAGGACAACGCGCCGGCCGTCAGCCACCAAGACCCGCGCCAACTTGCCGACGGTGGTGGTCTTGCCGGTGCCGTTGACACCGACGATCAGCAGCACTGCGGGATGGTCGGGGTGCGGGAGAGCACGGATCGAGCGGTCCATGTCGGGTCGCAGCTCGCTGATTAACACGTCACGCAGCACGGCCCGGGCGTCGGCCTCAGTGCACACGTTGCTGCTGGCCAGCCGGCTGCGTAGCGCAGACACCACCGACTCGGTGGCAACGGGGCCCAAATCGGCGATCAGCAGGGTGTCCTCGAGCTCCTGCCACGAGTCCTCATCCAGATCGCCACCGCCGATCAAGCCCAGCATGCTGCGTCCGAACGCATTCTGTGTCCTGGCGAGTCGCCCGCGCAGCCGTTCCAATCGGCCTTCCGGTGGCGCGATGATGTCAAGTTGTGGGACCGCGGGAACCTCAACTGCCACCTCAGGTTCGGGCAGCAATACGTCCGAGATGGTGCGCCGCGGCGCGTCGCGAGGCACGGTCGCGTCATCGCCCACCGCCGGCAGTCCGCTGGTGTCAATCTGGTCCGCGGGCCGCACCGGCGGTGCGGTTTGGCTGAAGGTGATGCCAGACGACGCGGTGTAGCCGCCGGAGCGGTCGATTGCACTGGGTTCGTGCGCGGAACCGTGAGAGGTCAGGCTGACCCGCCGCCGGCGGTAACGCACCAGGCCCAGAATCAGCGCGGCGATAACAACCAGGGCGGCGATAACGCCCAAGACCGCGATGGCGATCCACAGACCTTGCGACACGCTGCCATTGTTCCAGGGGCCCGCCGCCGGTTGGACCAGCCCTCGACTGGATTGCCCAGCTCCACCTCACGCCGCTACGCGGCGTGCATCGTCGCCGGGCTACGAAGAACTGGTGACCAGCGACTCCACCTGCTGGCCGCGCATCCGCTGCGAGATCACCGCGGTGATGCCATCGCCCTGCATGGTGACGCCGTACAGCGCGTCAGCGACTTCCATCGTGGGCTTCTGGTGCGTGATGATGATGAGCTGCGACTGGCCACGTAGTTGCTCAAACAGACCAATCAAGCGGCGCAGATTGACATCGTCGAGCGCAGCCTCTACCTCGTCCATGATGTAGAACGGCGACGGGCGGGCCTTAAAGATCGCCACCAACATCGCCACCGCGGTCAGCGACTTCTCGCCACCGGACAGCAACGACAGCCGGCTGACCTTCTTGCCCGGCGGACGTGCCTCTACCTCGATGCCGGTGGTGAGCATGTCATCCGGAGCGGTCAGCCGTAGCCGGCCCTCGCCGCCGGGGAACAGCGAGGTAAAGACACCGCGGAATTCGCGCTCCACGTCCGCAAAGGCGTCGCTGAACACCTGCAGGATGCGGGCATCGACGTCGGCGACGACGTCGAGCAGATCCTTGCGGGCACCCTTGACATCCTCAAGTTGGGTGGACAAGAAGTTATAGCGTTCCTCGAGTGCCGCGAACTCCTCCAGCGCCAGCGGATTGACCCTGCCTAGCTCGGCCAGCTCACGCTCGGCACGTTTAGCCCGGCGCTCCTGGGTCGCGCGGTCATACGGCATCGGGGCGGGCGCGATCACCTGCTCACCACGCTCCCGGGCCTGTTCGAACTCGGCCATCTCGAGTTCCGTCGGCGGTAGCGCAACCTGCGGACCGTACTCGGCGATCAAATCAACCGGCGCCATCCCGAACTGTTCCAGCACCAGCTGCTCGAGCTGCTCGATCCGCAGCGCCGCCTGAGCGTTGGCCACCTCGTCGCGGTGCAGCGAATCGGTGAGGGTGGCCACCCGGGCCCGCAGAGCGTTTGCCTCGTCGCGCACCGCTGCCATGGCGACCGATCGCCGCTGACGCTCGGCGGCCAGCGCATCGCGGTGGTGCGCCGCCGCGTCGACGACCCGGTTCAACCGGGACGCCAGCAGCTGCCCACAGTCGGCCACCGCCGCGGCCACCGCGGCCGCGTGCAGTCGTGCGGCGTGTGCTTGGGCGGCCCGCAACCGTGCCTCGCGCTCGGCGGCGGCCGCGCGACGCAGTGAATCCGCCCGCCCGCGCACCGCGTTGGCGCGTTCCTCGGCGGTCCGCACTGCAAGCCGGGCTTCCACTTCGACGCCGCGGGCCTCCTCGGCCGCGGCGGCAATCAGCTGCCGGGCCGCTGCAGGATTCTCATCGGCAGCATGCACATGCTGGGTCTGTTCGGCGTTGCGCAGCCGGGTCTCGAGTTCGACGACCTCCTCGAGGGTGCTGGCCCGCCCGGCTTCTAATTCCTCACGCTGGGCCAGCAGCCTTTCCCATTCCGCTTCGGCCGCGCGAGCCTCCTGCCCGAGCCGCCCGAGCTGGTCGTACATCGACAATATTGCGGTGTCGGATTCGTTGAGTGCGGCCAGGGCCTGCTCGGCGGCGTCGGAGCGGGCGACCTGCTCGGACAGTGCCCCGGACAGCGCGGCGCTCAGCCGAGCCACCTGCGCCTCGGCGGCGGCTAGCTCGGTGCCGGCCTTATCGATCTCCGAGGTGACCTCCAGCGTCGACAGCTTGCGGTCAGAACCGCCGCTCACCCAGCCGGCACCCACCAGATCGCCGTCAACGGTGACCACCCGCAACTGCGGGCGGATAGCGACCACACCCAACGCTTCGGCGAGGTCATTGACCACCGCGACACCCGAAAGCATGGCGACCAACGCGCCCTGCAGCCGCGGCGGTGCCTCAATCAAGTCGAGCGCCCGTTGGGCGCCGTTGGGCAGCCCGGCAGCGCAGGCCGGTTCGGTGTCTGCCGGCCAGTCACCCAAGACGAGGGCCGCGCGGCCCGCGTCGGCTTCCTTGAGCGCGGCGAGTGCGCTACTGGCCGCGCCCAAACTGTCGGCGGCCAGCGCGTCTGCCGCGGGCCCGAGCACTGCGGCCAGCGCTGCCTCGTAGCCGGGGCGCACCTTCACCAACTTGGCGATCGGACCCAACAGCCCGGTGCCACTGTGATTGCGCGCCAGCCAAGCCGCGCCGTCCTTACGCTCGAGTCCCACCGCCAGCGCGTCGATACGGGCCCGCAGCGAAGCCACCTGGCGTTCGGCGTCCCGCTCGGCGGATTGCAGTTCGGCCACGCGTTGGTCGGCGAACCGCAATGCCGCCACGGTCCGTTCGTGCTGTTCGTCAAGGCCGACCTCGCCCTGATCCAGTTCACCGACGCGGCCCTGCACGGTTTCAAACTCCGCGCGGGTCTGCTGCGCGCGCGCAGCAGCCTCCTCAATGCGCTCGGACAACCGCGCGACGCTGTCATCGATCGATTCGACGCGCGCCCGCATGGTCTCCACCTGGCCGGCCAACCGCGCTAAACCCTCGCGCCGATCCGCCTCCGCTCGGACCGCC
Source organism: Mycobacterium haemophilum DSM 44634 (assembly GCF_000340435.2). NCBI lineage: Bacteria > Bacillati > Actinomycetota > Actinomycetes > Mycobacteriales > Mycobacteriaceae > Mycobacterium > Mycobacterium haemophilum. Next base: position 1,435,881 of record NZ_CP011883.2, on the reverse strand, counting down.
TCCAGATGCGCCTTGTCGGCCTCGACGGCGCGGCGCTCGCGGTCGGCCAACTCAGCGCGGGCGGCCTCCAACCGAGTGCGCGCTGCGGCCAGCTCCGCCAACAGCTGCTGCTCGGTGACCTCCACCTGCTGGGCCTCGGCCTCCAACGCGTCAGGGTCGGTGTCGCTCGATGTCGCCGGCTCGACATCAAGGTGGTGGGCGCGTTCGCTGGCAATCCGAACCGTCGCACCGACCCGCTCGGCCAGGGCGGACAGCCCGAACCACGTCTGCTGGACCGACTCGGCCCGTTGAGAGAGTGTGGACAGCGCACCTTCATGCGCCGCCAGCTCTTCGGACGCTACCGCCAGCCGGGCGGCCGCCTCGTCATGCTCGCGGCGCATCGTCGTCTCGGCCTCGAGGATCGCGTCCCGCTGCCCTTGTCGACTCACCAGGTCGTCGGCGGCCAGCCGCAGCCGGGCGTCGCGCAGATCGGCCTGAATGGTCGCCGCCCGTCGGGCCACTTCGGCTTGGCGACCCAACGGCTTGAGCTGACGTCGCAGCTCGGTGGTCAAATCGGTGAGCCGGGCCAGGTTCGCCGACATCGCGTCCAGTTTGCGCAGCGCCTTTTCCTTGCGCTTGCGATGCTTGAGCACGCCCGCGGCTTCTTCGATGAACGCCCGACGGTCCTCGGGCCGCGACTGCAAGATCTCATCGAGCTTGCCCTGCCCGACAATCACATGCATCTCACGGCCGATGCCGGAGTCGCTTAGCAGTTCCTGGACATCCATCAAACGGCAACTACTGCCGTTGATTTCGTATTCACTGGCGCCGTCGCGGAACATCCGTCGGGTGATCGACACCTCGGAGTACTCGATCGGCAGCGCGTTGTCGGAGTTGTCGATGGTCACGGTGACTTCGGCGCGGCCCAGCGGGGCCCGCGACGACGTACCGGCGAAGATGACATCTTCCATCTTGCCGCCACGCAGCGTCTTGGCTCCCTGCTCCCCCATCACCCACGCCAGGGCGTCGACGACGTTGGACTTGCCGGAGCCGTTAGGGCCGACGACGGCGGTAATGCCCGGCTCGAACCGCAGAGTCGTCGACGACGCGAAGGACTTGAAGCCCTTCAACGTCAGACTCTTGAGGTACACGACCAGCCAGACTACCGGCGAGCCAGAGTCCGCACTGCCCGGCTCTCCCCCACCAGCGGAAGGCACCCCCACCGCGCGCCCGGTCGGGCGCGGCTCATCACCAAGCTCGCCCGGTGAGGGATAAACGCGATGCTACGGGCGAAACAAGGAGCGGCGGGGCGGCGTGCCTAGTCGCGCGGGCGGCGACCTATCATCAGGCGTCGACGGCGGTAGGTGCGTATGTGCCGTCGAGCGCCAACAGTCCGACAGGTGTGAGGCGGCCGGTTCGAGGTTCGCGAGGGCTCATGGTGGTGAATTCTTTTGCAGCCGCTGGATTTTGGGTGATCACCTAGGATCGTTAACATTGCGACGATCGCGACTCGACGGAGACCGACGCACTATCCATATTGGACGACCGACGAATAGTGTTCGGCGGGTTGAGATTTGAGCGCCCGCTATGGTTGTTAGCATTGGCCAGCTGCGCTCACCGTCAACGATGGTAGTGCACGCCAAGGGTGACTTGGCCATTCTTGGGTAGTCGGGGTTTTGAGGAGAAGCGGAGTTGGCATGTCTTTTGTGATCGGTGTGAGTGTTGCACCCGAGGCGTTGACCACGGCGGCAAATGCGTTACGGGGCATTGGCGATCGCATGGTTGCCGAAGGTGTTGCGGCCGACCAGGTGACGGCCGCTGTGATTGCCCCGGGTGGCGACGACGTGTCGGCGCAGGTAGCGGCGCGCCTTCGCGATCAGGCGGCGGGCTATCGGAGAGTCAGTGGTCGGGCCGCGGTGAATTTTGCCGAGTTTGTTGCCTCGCTGTCGGGCTCCGCGGCTGCGTATTCGACCACCGAGACCGACAACGCCACCCGCACCGGCTGATCTGGTCGCCGACGATACCGACACAGCCGCCGCTGCTAGCGGGGGCCAGCGGTCTGACGGACCGAAAGGGAAAAAGTTGCCTGACTTCACATTGATACCGCCTGAGGAAAACGCCCGCCGCCTTAATGCCGGCCCGGGTCCTGCCGCGCTAGCGGCCGCCAGCGCGGCGTGGGACCACCTGGCGGATGAGCTGGATACAGCAGCGGATGGGATTGAAGGCGCGCTGACGACGCTGACGGAGGCGTGGCAGAGCGCGGCGGCGACACAGATGACCCAGGCGGCCGCACCGTATCTGGTTTGGCTGCGCGACGCAGCAGATCGTGCCGGCTTGACCGCTCGTCTGGCCGCGCACGCGCGGATGGCCTATCGGAGGGCGGATTATTTGATGGTGTCCCCGAGGGAGATCGCTGCCAACATCGCCTGGAGAAAGCAGCTGCACCAGACCAACCAATTGGGGCAAAACACTCACGCGATCGCGATCGCTGAAGCCGACTACCAACAGTACTGGACGAGGAACGCTACGGCGATGGAGAACTATCGAGATGACGTGGCACTCGTCATGCAGCGGGTGCGGCCGTTTAGGGAGATGTCCACGCAGACCGGGTTAGTCCTAAACGGCGTCGCGGTCTAGTACCTATGCCGCGGTCGAGCTGGCGAGCTAGCGCTCGCTGAAACCGCTGAACTGCTCGGGTGGCTGGGACCAATCAACGATCACCGTGTCGACCTCACCGGGCGTGGTGCCGCTCTGCAGCTGGCGCAGCAACGTCTCGCAGGCGTCGCGTGCCCCCTGAGCAACCACCAGCACGCGGCCGTCGGCATGGTTGGCCGCGTAACCGGTGAGGCCCAGCTCCAGCGCCCGGCAGCGGGTCCACCAGCGGAAACCGACCCCTTGGACCCACCCGTGCACCCAGGCCGTGAGCCGGACCGCAGGCTCCGACGAGTTAGCCGACATTGGCCACCTCGCAGGTCACGGTGGTGCCGGATTTGAGTGTGCGACCGACGGTGCAGACCAAGTCGACCGCGCGGTCGACGACCACCACCAGACGGGCCTTGTCGGCATCGGACAATCCCGACAGGTCGAGCTCGAGGGTCTCTTGCAGCAGCGGATAACGCTCCTGGCCGCGGTCGGCGTCGCCGGACACCCGCACCACCGCCTTGTAGTCATCGCCGAGCCGTCGCGCCAACGGCTCGTCGCTGGACATCCCACTGCACGCGGCGAGCGCGATCTTGAGCAGCTCACCGGGAGTAAACACGCCGTCGACGTCCTCGGAGCCGACGAGTACTTGCGCGCCTCGCGAGCTGTATCCCGTGTAGCGGCGCGTTCCGGTGCGTTCGACCCACAGTTCGGTCATCGGCACTCCTTTCGCGGTTGGCCCCCGAGGTTACCGGCGGGGCCGCGGCTGGCATCTAGGGCAGTAAAACGACGAGCGGTTCATAAACTTTTCCCGGCGCATCACCGCGCCGCAGCGCCGGCAGCCTTCGCCTTCGCGGCCATAGGCATCCAACGATCGGTCGAAGTAACCCGATTCGCCGTTGACGTTGACATACAGCGAATCGAACGACGTCCCGCCCTTGGCCAGCGCGTCGCGCATCACCTCGGCGGCGGCATCCAAAACGGCGGCCAGCTGCCGGCGGGTCAGCGTGGCAGCGATTCGCGCGCCGTGCACTTTAGCCCGCCACAGCGCCTCATCGGCGTAGATGTTGCCGATTCCGGATACCACTTGTTGATTGAGGAGCTGGCGTTTAAGCTCGGAATGCTTGCGCTGCAACACTTTCACCACAGCTTCGGCATCGAACCGCGGGTCGAGCGGGTCACGCGCCAAGTGGGCGACCGGCACCGGCAACACACTGCCGTCCACCGTCATCAGGTCAGCGAGCAGCCATCCCCCGAAGGTCCGCTGATCAGCGAAGCTCAACACAGTCCCATCGTCGAGCAGCGCAGCGATCCGGACATGCTCGGCGCGCGGCGCGGTCCCCAGCAGCATCTGCCCGCTCATGCCAAGGTGCACCACGAGCGCGGTGTCTGTGTCCAGCAGCAGCCACAGATATTTGCCGCGCCGATCGGTTCCGGTGATCCGGGTACCGAGCAGCCGGGCCGTGAGGTCGGCGGGCCCGGCAATGTGGCGGCGCGCCGCGCGCGGATGGTGCACCCGAACCGCAGTGATCGTCTTATCCACAATGTGGTCCTGCAGGCCGCGCCGCACCACCTCTACTTCGGGCAGTTCGGGCATTTACACCGACGTTTTCCCTGCGCCGTCGAGTGCTTCCAGTGCCTTCCAGGCCGCTGATGCGGCTTTCTGCTCGGCCTCTTTCTTGGAGTGGCCGACACCCGACCCGTACTCGGCGTCCATCACGACGACGACCGCGGTGAATTCTTTGTCGTGGTCCGGGCCGGTGGAGGTCACCACATACGATGGCGCGCCCATGCCGCGTGCCGCTGTTAGCTCCTGCAAGCTGGTCTTCCAGTCCAACCCAGCTCCCAGCGTCGGGGCAGCGTCCAGCAGCGGGCCGAACAACCGCAGGATCACCTGGCGAGCCGCCTCGATACCGTGCTGCAGGTAGATCGCGCCGAGCAGCGATTCCATGCCGTCGGCCAGGATGCTGGACTTGTCCGCTCCCCCGGTGTTCGCCTCGCCCCGGCCCAGCAGCAGGTAACCGCCGAGACCGTCGTCGGATAGATTCCGCGCGACGTCGGCCAGCGCCTGGGTGTTGACCACGCTGGCCCGCAATTTGGCCAGATCCCCTTCCGAACGGTCGGGGTGGCGATGGAACAGCTCATCGGTGATGGTCAAGCCCAGGACAGCGTCGCCGAGAAACTCCAGGCGCTCGTTGGTCGGTAACCCGCCGTGCTCGTAGGCATAACTGCGGTGTGTCAACGCCAGCGAAAGCAGCTCATCAGGCAGATCGACGCCGAGCACATCCAGCAGAGCTTGTCGGGGCTGGGTCACCGCTCACCCCGCGATACATCCGTTTCCGATGTCTGCGGAGTGTCAGGCGCCAACCTGTCGGCCAACTTGGCCCACCGCGGGTCAATGCGGTCATGGTGATGACCGGGCTCGGCAGCCAGCGAAACACCGCATTCCGGGCATAATCCAGGGCAGTCCGGCCGGCACGTCGGCGCGAACGGAAGCTCGAGCCCGACGGCGTCGATGACGCACTGTTCAAGATCGATCGTGTTATCGACCACGTGTCCGACCTCGCCGTCCTCGGTGGTCGCCTCCGTCGCGCTGTCGGGATAGGCAAACAGTTCGGTCAAGGTGACTTGCACGTGCCCCTGGACCGCGGTCAAACAACGGGCACACTCGCCCATCGTGGGTGCAGCCACCGTCCCAGTGACCAACACGCCCTCCGACACCGACTCCACCCGCAGGGCGAAGTCCATCGGAGCGCCCCGCTCGATCGCGATCAGCTCCAGGCCAATGCGCGCCGGGCTGGGCACGGTATTTTGCAGGGTTACCATCGCTCCCGGTCGTCGCCCCAACCGGGTGATGTCGATCGCCATCGGCGAGGTCGGATGCCGCTGCGCCGTGACGCCATGCTGCCGCGCCATAGTAGAAATCCTACGGCGCAGAAATCCTACGGCGCCCACCGCGGTGGCGCCAGCGCAACAGTCACCGTTCGCGGTGGCGATGGCACTTAGCAGACGGGGCTAGCGTGTCACGTAATCGTGCGTGCCGGCCGCCGTGCGGAGCTGGTGGCGGCCGCGGCCGACCGAACGGATCGTGCCGTTGAGAAACTCTTCGAACTCCGCGAGCTTGTTGTCGACATAGATGTCGCACTCACCGCGCAGCCGGTCCGCCTCGGCGTGCGCGGTGTCGATGAGTCGGGTGGATTCGGCGTTGGCCGCTTGAACCACCTCGTTTTGCGACACCAGGCGCTGCTGTTCCTTGATGCCCTCTTGGACGGCCTTTTCATAGGAGATGTTGCCGTTTTCGATCAACCGGTCGCATTCGGATTGGGCGCGGCTGAGGCTGGCCTCATATTCACGCTTGGCTGCTGTCGCGATGCGAATCGACTCCTCACGAGCCTCCCCGAGCATCCGTTCGCTGTGTTGACGCGCCTCGCTGACCATCCGATCGGCCTGCGATTTCGCGTCAGACAGGATCCGATCAGCCTCTGCGCGCGCGTGGTTCAGCAGTGACTCCGACTCGGTGGTCGCCGAGGACACCATGGAATCGGCGTGCGCCTTGGCGTCGTTGAGCATCGAATCCCGCGCGTCGAGCACATCCTGGGCGTCATCCAGCTCGCCCGGGATTGCGTCTTTGATGTCGTCGATCAGCTCCAGCACATCGCCGCGGGGTACCACACAGCCCGCCGTCATCGGCACGCCGCGGGCTTCTTCGACAATGGCCCCCAATTCGTCCAGCGCTTCAAAGACTCGGTACACAGCCATACCCTCCTGGCATCGATGGTTGTTACCAGTGTGCCTGCTGTTACCGCTGTGACCACGCTGTTGGCTCGGTGTGTCGGACATTGGTCTGACGGCCGGGGCCGGCGTCGTCGGCCGCGACATACCGGCACCCGGCATTGAATTTATACCCGTATGGGGTATATGGTGGCGCTCGGGTGCGGGCCGCCATCGCCGCACCCCGGACCGAATGGAGGACGCAGTGCTGGCAGCGGTGGGTCACGCCTTGGCGCTAGCGGGGTCGATGACGTGGGAAATCCTGTGGGCACTGATCCTGGGCTTCGCTCTGTCGGCAGTGACGCAGGCCGTGGTGCGTCGCTCGACGATCGTAGCGTTGATGGGCGACGACCGGCCCCGCACGCTGGCCGTCGCAGCCGGGTTGGGCGTGGCGTCGTCGTCGTGCTCCTATGCCGCGGTGGCGTTGGCTCGGTCCCTGTTCCGCAAGGGCGCCAACTTCACCGCCGCCATGGCATTCGAGATCGGCTCCACCAATCTCGTGGTGGAGTTGGGCATCATCCTGGCCCTGCTGATGGGCTGGCAATTCACCGCCGCAGAGTTCATCGGCGGCCCGCTGATGATCGTGATACTGGCCGTCTTGTTCCGGCTGTTCGCGCGGTCCCGGCTCATCGACGCCGCCCGCCAGCAGGCCGAACGGGGAATCGCCGGCTCGATGGAAGGCCACGCTGCGATGGACATGTCCATCCACGCAGAGGGATCGTTCTGGCAACGGCTGTTTTCCCCGCAGGGTTTTACCTCGATCTCGCATGTGTTCGTCATGGAATGGCTGGCGATCCTGCGCGATCTCGTTCTGGGCCTGCTGATTGCTGGCGCCATCGCGGCATGGGTACCCCAATCGTTTTGGCAGAACTTCTTTTTCGCCAATCACCCGGGCTGGGCAGCGCTGTGGGGACCGATCGTGGGACCCATCGTGGCGATCGTGTCCTTCGTCTGCTCCATCGGCAATGTGCCACTTGCCGCGGTGCTCTGGAACGGAGGCATCAGTTTCGGCGGCGTCATCGCATTCATCTTCGCCGACCTGTTGATCCTGCCGATCTTGAATATCTACCGCAAGTACTACGGCACCAAGATGATGCTGATGCTGCTCGCCACCTTTTACGCCGCAATGGCCGCCGCCGGGTATCTTGTCGAATTACTTTTCGGCACAGCACATCTCATTCCAAGCCAGCGCAACGCCACGGTCATGCAAGCGGCGATCTCGTGGAACTACACCACCTGGCTCAACATCGCCTTCCTTGTTGTCGCGGCGCTGCTCGTCGCCCGGTTCGTCACCTCGGGGGGATTACCGATGGCGCGCATGATGGGTGGGTCTCCCGACGCGGAGCACCACCAGCACGATCACAGCCACTAACAGCCATGTTGCCCTGTGGATAACTTCTCCGCGCGCCGGCCCCTCGCGATATCATTCGAACATGCTTTCGAGTGGCCGTGGGGAGATCCAGGAGGTCTTCGATACGCTCGATGCCACGATGTCGCGGCTGACGGGGCTCTCGTTCGACGCGTTGACCACTCCGGAACGACTGGCCCTATTGCAACGCTGCGAGACGGCGCGCCGCCAGCTGCCTGCCGTCGAGCACGGGTTGATCAATCAGATCGCCGAGCAGTCCGACTCCGAACAGCTCGGCGGCACACTGCCCGCGGCGTTGGCCGACCGGCTGCACATTACCCGCGGCGAAGCGAGCCGACGGGTGGCCGAGGCCGCCGACCTAGGCCCCCGGCGCGCGCTGACCGGTCAACCGTTGCCGCCGCTGCTGACCGCCACCGCGACGGCCCAACGCGACGGGCGGATCGGACGCACCCATGTACAGGTGATCCGCGACTTTTTTCACCGGCTGCCCAGTGCCGTGGATATCGAGACCCGCGAACAGGCCGAGGCGCATTTGGCCGCGTTGGCCACCCAGTTCCGCCCCGACCAGCTGGCCAAGTTGGCCGAACGGCTCACTGACTGCCTGAACCCAGATGGCAGCTACACCGATGAGGATCGGGCCCGCCGGCGCGGCCTGACCCTGGGTAACCAAGACACCGACGGGATGTCTCGCCTCAGCGGTTGGCTGACCCCCGAGGCACGCGTCACCGTGGAAGCGGTGCTAGCCAAGCTGGCCGCCCCCGGCATGGCCAACCCCAATGACCAGGCGCCCGTGGTCGACGGCGCGCCCGCACCGGAAACGATTCAGCGCGATACCCGCTCGCCGAGCCAGCGCAACCACGACGCCCTCAACGCAGCACTGAGGGCGCTGCTGGCATCGGGAAAACTAGGGCAGCACAATGGGTTACCGGCCACCATCATCGTGTCCACCACGCTCAAAGAGTTGGAATCAGCGGCCGGCAAGGCACTTACTGGCGGCGGCACCATCTTGCCGATGAGTGATGTGATCCGCCTGGCTCGCCATGCCCACCATTATCTCGCGATTTTCGACAAGGGCAAAGCGCTGGCGCTCTACCACACCAAGCGACTTGCCTCCCCAGCGCAGCGAATCGTGTTGTACTCCAAAGAACGTGGCTGCAGCGCGCCGGGATGCACCGTGCCCGGCTACTACTGCGAGGTGCATCACGTCATCCCCTACGCTCAATGCCGCACCACCGATGTCAACCAGCTCACCTTCGGCTGCGGTGGCCATCACCCGCTGGCCGAGAAGGGTTGGACCACCCGTAAACGCAAAGACGGCGCCACCGAGTGGATCCCGCCACCGCATCTCGACCACGGCCAGCCACGCACCAACACCTTTCACCATCCCGAAAAGCTGCTTCGCGCCGGGGACGATGACGACGACGACCCGTAGCTGGGCGCCGATATCGGCCGGCTGCTGCCTGGCCCGCCGGTGAAAGCTGTTCTGCTTTAACTACTGCCGGACATCTTTTCCCGGAATCGGCGGTTGACCGGTTCCGGCAATAGCTCCGACACATCGCCGCCTAGCATCGCAACCTCTTTGGCCAACGACGACGACACGAACGAATACCGCGGCGCCGTCGCGACGAAGAAGGTGTCGACGCCGGCGATGTGCTTGTTCATCTGCGCCATCTGCAGCTCGTATTCGAAATCCGTGCCGGTGCGCAGGCCCTTCACGATGGCCGTCATCCCGCGGGACCTGACGAAGTCGACCACCAGCCCCGCTCCGGCCTCCACGCGCACGTTGGGTAGGTGTGTCGTCGACTCGGTGATCATCGCGATCCGCTCGTCGAGGTCGAACATGCCCTTTTTGACGGGGTTGAGCAGGATCGCGACCACCACCTCGTCGAACTGAGCCGCGGCGCGTTCAAAGACGTCGATGTGGCCCAACGTCACCGGGTCGAATGACCCCGGACATACCGCACCGCTCATAGACCGAGACGCTACACGGCGGCTCAGGCCAGTTCGGCAAGCTCGAGACGGGTGTCGCCGTACCCGCGCGACTGCCACGGACTCCATCCGGCCGGCCAGGTCAACGACGCTCTCGCGGCGCCACGTTCTACCACCGCGACGGTTCCCTGCCGCGCCCAGCCGTGGGTGATCAACGCAGCCAACACCGCTTCGACCTCGGCGGTGTCGATCTCGTAGGGCGGGTCGGCCAACACCAGATCCACCGGTGACGCGGTCCCGGCGGCCAGGACGGTTGCCACCGGACCGCGCCGCACCCTAGCGCCGGCTAGACCTAAGGCCGCCACGTTGCGCTCGATGACGGCAACGGTGCGCTGGTCGGATTCCACAAACAGCGCCGACGCGGCTCCGCGCGACAACGCCTCCAGACCGAGCGCACCCGAACCGGCGTAGAGGTCTAGCACCGCCAGACCGGTCAGCTCCCGCCGTGCGGCCACGATGTTGAAAAGCGACTCGCGCACCCGGTCGGTGGTCGGCCTGGTCCCCCGTCGCGGAACAACGATGCGCCTTCCCCGCGCTACGCCGCCGATGATCCTGGTCAGCTCAGCACCACCAGCAGGTCTCCGCCTTCCACCGCAGCGGTGCTGGACACCGCTACCCGCGCTACGACAGCGTCTTTCGGGGCGGTGATCGGGGCTTCCATTTTCATCGCCTCGATGCTGGCGATGGTCTGCCCGACGCTAACTTGGTCGCCGACGGACACCCCGACGGTGACGACTCCGGCGAACGGTGCCGCAATGTGTCCGGGATTAGCGCGGTCGGCCTTCTCGGCGGCCGGAACCGAGCTGGCGATGCTGCGATCACGCACCAGGACCGGCCGCAGCTGGCCGTTGATGATGCACATCACCGTTCGCATGCCACGCTCGTCGGGCTCGGAGATGGCCTCCAGCCCGATCAACAGCTCAACTCCGCGCTCCAGTTCCACCCGGTGCTCTTCATCCTGGCGAAGGCCGTAGAAGAACTGGTTGGCCGACAATTGCGAAGTGTCGCCGTAGGTTTCTCGGTGCTCCTCGAATTCCTTTGTTGGACCTGGAAATAACAGCCGGTTTAGGGTGGCTTGACGCTTGGCACCGGCTAGTGTTAAAGCGGCCTCGTCGTCGCTGGCTAGCTGCCGAATGGGCTTGGCCGGAGTACGGCCGGCCAGCGCCGTGGTGCGCAGCGGTTCGGGCCAGCCGCCGGGCGGATCACCAAGCTCGCCCCGCAGGAAGCCCATCACCGAATCTGGGATATCGAATCGCGCTGGCTCCGAGGCGAATTCGTCCGCACTTACCCCAGCACCGACCAACGCCAGCGCCAGGTCGCCGACCACCTTCGATGTCGGCGTGACCTTGACCAACCTGCCCAACACCCGGTCGGCGCCCGCATAGGCCTCCTCGACCTCCTCGAATCGATCCCCCAGCCCCAGCGCAATCGCCTGCTGACGCAGATTGGATAACTGGCCACCCGGAATCTCATGGTGATAGACCCGTCCCGTCGGGCCAGGTAGACCAGATTCAAAGGGGGCGTACGCTTTTCGTAGCGCTTCCCAGTACGGCTCCAATGCGCACACCGCGGACAGCGACAGACCGGTGTCGTACTCGGTGTGCGCTGCAGCGGCCACGATCGAGCTCAGCGCGGGCTGGCTGGTGGTTCCTGCCATCGGCGCGGCGGCGCCGTCGACGGCGTCAGCCCCGGCCTGCCACGCCGCCATATAGCTGGCCAGCTGCCCGCCAGGTGTGTCGTGGGTGTGTACGTGCACGGGCAGGTCGAAACGACTGCGCAACGCACCGACCAACCGCCGCGCGGCCGGTGGCCGTAACAGTCCGGCCATATCCTTGATGGCCAGCACGTGTGCACCAGCGTCCACGATCTGCTCAGCCAGGTTCAAGTAGTAGTCCAGGGTGTAGAGCCGCTCCCCCGGGTCGGCCAGATCGCCGGTATAGCACATCGCGACTTCTGCTACTGCACAACCTGTTTCATGCACCGCGTCAATCGCCGGGCGCATCGACTCAACGTTGTTGAGCGCGTCAAAGATTCGGAAGATGTCAACGCCGGTGGCCGTTGCCTCCGCCACGAACGCCGAGGTAACCACCTCCGGGTACGGTGTGTAGCCGACCGTGTTGCGACCTCGCAGCAGCATCTGCAGGCAGATGTTGGGCAGCGCAGCACGCAGCGTAGCCAGCCGCTCCCAGGGATCCTCCTTGAGGAAACGCAGTGCCACGTCGTACGTCGCACCGCCCCAACACTCCACCGACAGCAGCTGCGGCATGGTCCGGGCGAGATACGGTGCCACCCTGGCCAACCCGCTGGTGCGCACTCGGGTGGCCAGTAGCGATTGGTGGGCGTCGCGGAACGTTGTATCGGTAACCCCGACCGCCGCCGATTCCCGTAGCCAGCGCGCAAAACGCTGGGGCCCCAACTCAACCAATCGCTGCTTGGATCCGTCCGGTGGCGCGGCGTGTAGATCGATGTCGGGCAGCTTGTCGTGCGGGTACACCGTTGACGGCCGCGAGCCGTGCGGCTGGTTGACGGTGACATCGGCTAGATAGTTGAGGATCTTGGTACCGCGATCGGCCGAGGCACGCGCGGTCAGCAGCTGCGGCCGCTCGTCGATGAACGACGTGGTGAGACGGCCGGCGCGAAAGTCCGGGTCATCTAGGACCGCTTGTAAGAAAGGAATATTCGTTGATACTCCGCGAATCCGGAACTCCGCGATCGCCCGGCGCGCCCTGCCCACCGCCGTCGGAAAGTCACGGCCCCGGCAGGTCAGCTTGACCAGCATGGAATCGAAGTGTGCGCTGATCTCGGCGCCGAGGTTGGTGCTGCCGTCCAACCGGATGCCCGCCCCACCGGGGCTCCGGTACGCGCTGATCCGGCCGGTGTCGGGCCTAAAGCCGTTAGCCGGGTCCTCGGTAGTGATCCGGCACTGCAACGCCGCCCCGTGCGGCCGAATGTCGGGCTGGCGTAGACCAAGCTCGTCGAGCGACGCTCCAGCGGCGATCCGCAGCTGACTGGAGACCAGGTCGACGTCGGTGATCTCCTCAGTGACGGTGTGCTCCACCTGAATCCGCGGATTCATCTCGATGAACACGTACTGGCCACTCTCGCCTAGCAAAAACTCCACCGTGCCGGCACAGCTGTACCCGATATGCCGGGCAAATGCGACCGCGTCGGCGCACATTTTCTTCCGCAATTCGGCGGGCAGGCCCGGCGCGGGCGCCAGCTCGATGACCTTTTGATGGCGACGCTGCACACTGCAGTCGCGCTCGTAGAGGTGGACCACGTTGCCGACGGTGTCGGCAAGGATCTGCACCTCGATGTGGCGTGGTTGCAGCATCGCCTGTTCGAGATAGACCGTCGGATCCCCGAACGCGGATTCGGCTTCCCGGCTGGCGGCTTCGATCGCTTCGGGGAGCGCGCTGGCATTGTTGACGCGGCGCATACCTCGACCGCCGCCGCCGGCAACCGCTTTGACGAACAACGGAAACCGGATGCCGGTCTCGCCTGACTTCAGGGCCGACACCAGCTCATCGACCGAGGCCGACGGTGCCGACGACATGAGCACGGGCAGGCCGGCGTCGCGGGCCGCAGCGATCGCCCGAGACTTATTTCCGGTCAGCTTAAGCACTTCGGCGGTGGGGCCGACGAACGTGATGCCCGCGGCCGCACATGCCGCAGCCAACTGCGGGTTCTCCGACAAAAACCCGTAGCCGGGGTAGACGGCGTCGGCGCCAGCGCGGCGAGCCGTGTCGACGATTTCGTCGACGGACAGGTAGGCCCGCACCGGATGACCGATGTCGCCGATCTGGTAAGACTCGTCGGCCTTCAGTCGATGCTGCGAATTGCGATCCTCGTACGGATACACCGCCACCGTGCCGACACCCAGTTCGTAGGCGGCGCGGAACGCGCGGATCGCGATCTCCCCGCGATTGGCCACGAGCACCTTAGAGATCACCTTGACCCCATATTCAGACGAGTGTCGACCAATAGTCCCAGAATCGCACCATGATCAGCAGAAACACCGTAGTGAACCACAGCGTGGCGATCGACCATCTCCATTGATAAATCCCCCGGGCTATGGCGCTGGTCCGGCCGGTCGAGCCCTCCAGCGTTGGACGAAACACGATGGCGGTAACCACCACCAGTAGCGACACGCTGACCGCCCAGATCACCATGCAGTAGGGGCACAACGCCCCGATGCGGTACAGGCTCTGAAAGATCAGCCAGTGCACAAACCCCACGCCAACCAGTGTCCCGACCGCCAGTCCGATCCAATACCATTGCGGCAGTGATACTTTCGCGACCGACAGCACACCGGTAACCGTTACCACAGTAAAGCCCACGATGCCCAGCAGCGGGTTGGGAAACCCCAGTACCGACGCCTGCGGTGTGATCATGACCGAGCCGCATGCCAGGATCGGGTTGACGTTGCACGACGGCACGTAGGCCGGGTTGAGCAGAATTCTGATCTTCTCAACCGTCAACGTCATCGAGGCGGTCAAGCCAATCACACCCGCGATCAGCACCCACCATGCGGTGGGCACCGAACACCGCGTAGTCACGACGTCGTCGGAGCAGTGACAGCCATGTCGATGCCCGGAACGGCACCCACGATCGCTTTGATCTTGGCCACCAACGCGTCGGGTGTCGACCAGTCATACTCGTCGCCGTTGATCTTGATCGTCGGGGTTGCCGAGATCTTCGCGAGCACTGCTTCTGCGTTGACCTTGGCCAGGTACTTCCCGCTGTTAATACAGTCCGGGACCTTCCCGACCACGCCGGCTTCCCGCGCAACTTCGATCAACTTCGCATTGTCGGGGAAACTGCTCGCAAGTTCACTGGGTTGGAAGTTGCTGCTGTACAACGCGGCATGGAAACGACGGTACGCATCCATGGATTCATCAGCGACGCACAAGGCCGCCGCACCTGCCCGGGACGGGTAGTTATGGTTTCGCGGGTGGTCAAGGATGGACACCACGGAGTAATCGGCCGCAATCGCACCGATGTCGATGAGCTTGGACACCGTGGGCCCGAAAGTCCGCTCGAATACGCCGCACCCCGGGCACAGGAAGTCCTCGTAGAAAGACATCACGACCTTGGGGTCGTTGGTGCCGGGCTGGGTAACTAACTTGCTCGAAGTCACCCGCACCGTGTCGCCCGAGCCGGTCAGCGGGGCCGCACCATCCTTCTTGGCGTGCTGCGACTTCATGACGGCCAAGACGACGACGACCGCGAAGATCACGACGATCGCAGTGCCCGCGATCACGACAGCCCGGCCGGAACTGCCGCCGGTCGACTTTAGGTCGAATCGCTGGGGACGTTTGCGGTTATCGGCCACAGGTTCGCTGATCCTCACGTGCTCGATTTGGCCCGATCCACGATCGGGCGACGGCGCCTCTAGAGTACCGGCGGCGGTGAATTGGGTGGCTACGCCCGGCTCAGGTGAGCACGCAGCGCCGAAATCAGCTCACTGGTCGCGACAGCACAGCCCCCGCCGAGCGGAAACAAATTGGCGAAGCCGTGCGACAGCGAACCCAGGCAACGCAGGTCCACCGCAGTCCCGGCGGCCCGCAGCGCCGCCGCGTAGCTCTGGCCTTCGTCGCGCAGTGGGTCGAATCCCGCCACCGCGATCAGCGCCGGCGCCAGCCCGGACAGCGACTCGGCCCGCAACGGCGACAACCGCGGGTCGGCGTGCTCGATACCACAGCCCCTGAGGTATTGCGCTTGAAAGAAGTCCATATCCCGCTTGGTCAGCAAAAAACCACGGGCGAACAGCGTCATTGACCGGGTTTGTGCGGTGAAGTCGGTCCGCGGGTAGAGCAGCCACTGCAGCACCGGGGCAGGGCCGCCGGCGTCGCGGGCCAATTGGCACACGACGGCCGCCAGGTTGCCGCCGGCGCTGTCCCCGCCCACCGCGACCCGCCCGGAGCTGGCGCCGAGCTCCGCGGCGTGCTGGCACGCCCACTCAAAGGCGGCATAGGCATCCTCGATCCCGGCCGGGGCCGGATGCTCAGGCGCCAGTCGGTAGTCGATCGACAAGACGTGGATGTCGGCGTCGCGGCACGTCAACCGGCACAGCGCGTCGTGGGTATCCAGATCGCCGAGTGTCCAGCCACCTCCGTGGTAAAAAACCAGCAACGGTGCGACCACGCCACTGGCCGGGCGGTAGTGCCGTACCGGGATCTCACCACCCGGCCCGGGCAACGAAAAGTCGTTCACCTCGACGTGGACCTGCGGCCCCGGCAAAGACAACGAGGCCTCGCGCATCTGGGCGCGAGATGCGGCAACGTCGTCGTGGACGACCAACCCGTCGATGCCGACGGCACGCATGCTGGACAGCATCAGCTGCAGCGTGGGGTCAAGCGTGTTGCCATCGATGATGACCGACCGACCGACCGACAGCACCCTCTTGGCGACGCTTGGAATCCACGGCAGAACCTTGGCGCCAACGGTGGTGATTTTGCCCTGCAAGCGACTTGTCCACCGCATTGGTTCACGGTCAGCGCCAAGATGACGGTCCGCTGCACCTGGCAGACTCTTGGTCATGGGCTGCTCCCTCGAAAAAGACCTGGTAACGCTGAACGACGGCAATTCGATCCCCGCCGTCGGGCTCGGCGTGTCCCGGATCGCGCCGGCCGATACCGAACAGGCGGTCGGCACCGCACTGCGCACTGGGTATCGGCATATCGACACCGCGGCGATCTACCACAACGAGCGAGAGATCGGGCGAGCGATCGCCGATTCCGGTATACCCCGCGACCAACTGTACGTGGTGACCAAGTTATGGAATACCGACCACGGCTACGACAGCACCCTGGCGGCGTTCGACGCCAGCATGGAGCGGCTTGGGTTCGACTACCTCGACCTGTACCTGATCCATTGGCCGCAGCCGGCGCTGGGCAAGTTCATCGATACCTTCAAGGCATTCGCCCACCTACGTGATCAGGGCAGGATCCGGTCCATCGGAGTCAGCAACTTCGAGCCCGAGCACCTCATGGTCCTCATCGATGCCACCGGCATTGTTCCAGTGGTTAATCAGATCGAGCTGCATCCGCGGCTGCCTCAGCGGGAGCTGCGGGAGGTGCACGCTCGCCACGGGATCGCCACCGAGGCGTGGTCACCGCTGGGCAAGGGATCGCTGTTGGCCCACCCGACGATCACCGCCGTGGCCGAAGGCTGTGGCCGGACATCGGCACAGGTGTTGATTAGGTGGCATATGCAACTCGGTAATATCGTGATTCCCAAGTCGGTGGACCTGTCACGGATTGCGAGCAACTTCGACGTGTTCGATTTCGAACTCAGCGCCGCGGAAATGGCGTCGATCTCCTCGCTCGATGACGGAACCCGGCTTGGACGCAACCCACGCACCTTCGATTTCACAGGCAGGTGAGATACGTGACTGGCGAGTCGGGCGCCGCCGCCGCACCCTCGATAACCCTTAACGACGAGAACACGATGCCGGTGCTCGGCCTTGGTGTCGCGGACTTGTCGGAGGACGAGGCCGAACGCGCGGTCTTGGCGGCACTGGAAATCGGTTGCCGGCTCATCGACACCGCCGCGGCCTATGGCAACGAAGCCGCCGTCGGCCGCGCGATTGCCGCCTCCGGGATTCCCCGCGCCGAGTTATTCGTCACCACCAAGTTGGCTACCCCCGACCAGGGTTTCACCAAGTCCCAAGATGCCTGCAACGCGAGCTTGGACCGACTCGGCATGGACTACGTCGACCTGTACCTGATTCACTGGCCGGCCCCGCCGGTGGGCCAGTATGTGGACGCCTGGGGAGGCATGATCCAATCCCGCGGCGAAGGGCATGCCCGCTCGATCGGCGTGTGCAACTTCACCGAGGAGCATCTGTCGGCGGTTATCGATCTCACCTTCGTCACGCCAGCGGTCAACCAGATCGAGCTGCACCCGCTGCTCAACCAAGACGAGATGCGCAAATCAAACGCGCAGCACAACGTTGTCACCCAGTCCTACACCCCGCTGGTGCTTGGCCGGCTGATGGACAACCCGACCCTGACCTCGATCGCCGCCGAATATGGCAAGACACCCGCACAGGTACTGCTTCGGTGGAACTTGCAGCTGGGTAATGCGGTGGTCTTCCGGTCCGCCAATGCCGAGCACATTGCCAGCAACCTCGACGTCTTCGATTTCGAATTGGCCGTCGATCACATGGACACAATGAATGGGCTGCACGACGGCACCCGGTTGCGCCCGGATCCAGAAACCTACACCGGCAGCTGATCTCGCCCCACAACGGCTACCCGGTGGCTACCCGGTCGGACAGGTCGCTGCGGCCTGACGCAGTACGCCCGTCGAGGCCTCGTCTACCGGTAGCTGGTAGCCGCGCAGCACAGCGATGAACTGCATGGCGTATTGGCATGCGAACGCGGCGTTCGGCGGCATCCACCGGGCCGGCGGCGAATCGCTCTTGTCCTGATTAGCTTGGCCGTCGACGGCTAGCAAGTTGGCTGGATCGTTGGCGAACCGCAGCCGCTGCCGATCCGGCCAGCCGTAGGCCCCCATGTCCCAGGCGTAGGCGAGCGGGACGATGTGGTCGATCTGCACTGATTCGCCAACCTTTGCGCCGCGGTGGAAGGCGATGGTCTTGTTGGTGTATGGGTCATGCAGCGTGCCGGTGGCCACCGCATTTGGACACCGCTTGATCGACACGAACGTCTTGTCGACAAGATCGCGGGTGAGGATGTCGTCGCGGGTGTCACACCCGTTGTGCCCGAGCGGGGCATCGTTATTGTCGTCCCACGGGTCGCCGAACGCCGACCGGTGGTAGTCATAGCGATGCAGACGCTGCGCCAGCACGACAACATTCTCTAGCACATCGGCGCCCGGGTGCACCCTCGGCATGTCAGCGCGCGCGGCGAATTCGTCAGCGTGCCTAGCTGACGATGCTCCCAACGTCTGATAGGCGACCACCAGCGCGAGCACCGCGACGGTCGACAACCACAGCAGCACTTTGCGGTTCATGATTTATCTAAGTATTCGATGCGGTCCGTGTCGGTGAATCGTGCTGCCAGCACTGCTAATCCGGGGTGTGGATCCTCGTAGGCGCGCATGCAGAAGTCGCGTGCGGCTTCGATGAACACCTGATGCTCGGCCAATGACAGCAGCCGCAGGGTAATCGCCTTGCCGGATTGGTTGCGGCCCAGCACATCTCCTTCCCGACGCTCCTTGAGGTCGAGATCGGCGAGCGCAAACCCGTCCATGGTCTCGGCGACGGCACACAGCCTGCGCCCGGCCGGGGAGCCCGGCGAGACCCAGCTGGCCAACAGACACAGGCTCGGATGCGTGCCGCGACCGATGCGACCGCGCAACTGATGCAACTGGCTGATTCCGAACCGGTCAGCGTCCATCACCAGCATGACGGTGGCGTTGGGAACGTCGACGCCTACCTCAATGACGGTGGTGCACACCAGCACATCGATTTCGCCCGCGCGGAATGCCGTCATCGCGGCGTCCTTCTCGTCAGCGGACAACCGCCCGTGCATGAGCGCCAGCCGCACGTTCGCCAGCTCACCGGAACGCAATCGGGCGTAGAGACCCTCCGCGGTCTCCGAAGGCCTTGAGCCGGCCTGCCCATTTTCCGGATCGTCGGTTTCGTCGATGCGGGGCGCCACCACATACGCCTGGCGTCCCGCGGCGACCTCCTCGACGATGCGCTGCCACGCCCGGTCAAGCCACCCGGGCTTGTCCTTGACGAAGATGACGTTGCTGGTGATCGGCTGACGTCCGCGCGGCAGTTCGCGCAGCGTCGACGTCTCCAGGTCGCCGTAGACGGTGAGCGCGACGGTACGCGGGATTGGCGTCGCCGTCATCACCAGCAGGTGCGGCGTGATGCCGGCGGGAGCCTTGGCGCGCAACTGGTCTCGCTGCTCGACACCGAAGCGGTGTTGTTCGTCGACCACCACCATACCCAGGTTGTGGAATTCGATCGCGTCCTGTAGCAGCGCGTGCGTGCCGATGACAATGCCGGCCTGGCCGCTGACAATGTCGGCACGAACCTGCTTCTTCTGCGCCGCCGTCATCGACCCGGTCAGCAGCGCCACCCGGGTGGCCCCACACTCCAGGTCCGCACCGCCTAGCTGACCGCCCATCCCCAACGGGCCGAGGACGTCACGGATGGACAGCAGATGTTGTGCGGCAAGGACTTCCGTCGGCGCCAGCAACGCGCACTGGTAGCCGGCATCGACCATCTGCAACATTGCCAGTACCGCGACAATGGTCTTGCCCGACCCGACCTCACCCTGCAGCAGACGGTTCAACGGGCGGGTCGCCGCGAGCCCATCGGACAGCACGTCGCGCACTTCACGCTGTCCGGCCGTCAGCTCGAACGGCAACCGCCGCATCAGTTCTGCCGCCAAACCGTCACACCGCGGTGGTGCCGGGGGCCCCGATTCGGACAGCTCACCATGCCTGCGGGTTACCAACGCCCACTGCAGGCCGACGGCTTCGTCGAAGGTTAGCCGTTCCCGCGCACGCCGACGTTCCGTCTCGCTTTCGGCCAGATGGATGGCGCGTAGTGCCTCATCTTCGGAGATCAGGCCATGCGTGGCGCGCAGTTCCGCGGGCAGCGGGTCGGCTACCGGGTCGAGGACCTCCAGCACCTGACGCACGCAGGCGTAGATATCCCAGCTCTGCAGTTTGGTGCTGGCCGGATAGATCGGAAAGAAGCGACGTTCGAACGCCGACATCAGTACTTCGCCGCTGACGGCCTGCGACGCATCGGCGATGCTGCGCAGCGAGCTACTGCCGCGGTTGCGTCCGTCCGGCGAGTCGAGAATGAGAAACGCGGGGTGCGTCAGCTGCATGGCGCCCCGAAAAAACCCCACCTCCCCGGAGAGCATCACCTTCGTGTCTTTGGTGAGCCCCTTGCTGATGTAGCCCGCGTTGAAAAACGTGGCCGTCACCGTGTTGCGTCCAGAGCCGACGGTGAGACGCAGATACTTCTTCTTCGGGTCTTTCTTCATCGGTAACGTCACCGCTTCCGTGATGACGTCGACGATGGTGATGTGCTCACCTGCTGCTGGCCGCTCGGCGCCGCTCTTTTCGGTGCTGAGCACTGCGGCCCCCTCGGTGTAACTGCGTGGGTAGTGGCGCAGCAGGTCGTCGACGGTTCGGATGCCGAACACTTCGTCGAGGGAATCGGCTGCCTTAGCGCCCACGATGTAGTCGAGCCGATCGGAGAGCGACACCACCGCTACTCGACCCCGATCAGCAACGCGTCACCGCGATGCCCGCTGCGGTAAGTCACCAACTCGGTCCCTGGGTGGTTGTCGTGCACGTGCTGTTGCAGGATGCCACGGATGTCGCCGTCCATACCGGCGCCCATCAACACGGTCACCAGTTCGCCGCCTGAGGCCAGCAGCAGATCGAGCAGACCGATCGCCGCTGTCGCCGCATCAGCGGCCACGATCAGTACCTCGTCGCCGGCGATGCCCAGACCATCACCAGGTTGACAGCGGCCGGCCCAGGTCAACGCGCTCTCGGTCGCGATGCGTACCGATCCGTGCCGGGCAGCGCCGGCGGCGCGGGCCATGGTGTAGCCGTCGTCGACTGCCTGACGACCCGGATCGTGGACAGCCAGCGCAGCCAGGCCTTGCACCATCGACCCGGTCGGTATCGGCACCACGTCGATGCCCCAGCCGATGGCCGCGGTGCAGCCCGCGACCAGCTCCTCGGCGGCCAGATACCCGTTAGGTATCACCATTACCTGGGCGGCGCCAGTATCCACCACGGCCCGCACCAGCTGGTGGGCACTGATGTCCGCGGCTGGATGGACAGCGTCTGACCCTGGTTGCAGCACGCAGGCCCCTTCACCGGCGAACAACTCGGCGGCACCGTCGCCGTCGACGACGGCCAGCACCGCCCGTTCCCGCGTCCAGCTGCCCGCCGGCAAGCCGGCGGCGCCGGACCTCCCGGAACTCAAAGCCGAGACCACGATCCGGCTGAGTTGTCCTGCCACCAATCCTGTTTCGATGGCGGCGCCGGCATCGTCAGTGTGTACGTGCACCGAGTAACTGCCTTGAGTCGCCGCAGGCGCGGCCGCGATGGCTACCGATTCACCCAACTCTGCGAGCCGATTCCGCAGCGTGTCCGCCGCGTCAGCGTCGCACCCATCCAGCAGGTACATCACCTCGAATTGCGGTGCCCGGCGTTCGGTGGCCGCACCGTTCTGGTCGAACGGCACCGCGCGCGGCGACAGCTCGTACACGGCGCGCGCCGGCGCCTCCCCGGTCAGGGTCGAGCGCAGCGCGTCCAAGAGGACCAGCAGGCCCCGTCCGCCGGCGTCCACCGCGCCGGCGGCAGCGAGCACATCAAGCTGCTCGGGGGTCTTCTCTAGCGCGACGACGGCCGCGTCGCCGGCGGCGATGATCGCCGCAACTACCCCTTCTGCGCCGTTGGCGCACTGCTCGACGGCACCCGCGGCGGCTCGCAACACCGACACAATGGTCCCTGGGATCTCCTCACCTCCCATCGACGTGATGACCAGCTCGACGCCGCGGTGCAACCCGGCCGCGAGCAGCGCGACATCGATATCGGGCAGTTCACCACCGGACTCGGCGGCCGCACTTGCGGTGACGTCGGCGATGCCACGCAAGATCTGGGACAAGATCACGCCGGAGTTGCCGCGAGCGCCGTTGAGCGCGCCCTCCGACAGAGCTGCCGTGACTCGGGCGACGTCGCCTGGGCAGCCCGGTGCGCTAGCTCCCGCACTCTCCTCAGCCAGTGCGGAACGCATGGTGAACAGCATGTTGGCGCCGGTGTCGGAATCGGCGACCGGAAACACGTTGAGCCGGTTGATCTCGTCGATGTGGGTGATCAGGTCGCTGACGGCAGTGTGCGCCCAATCCCGCAATGTCGACGCGTCCAGCAGACGATCCGGCGAACTATGACAAGTGCCCAGTGTGACCCACCTCCTCCACGCCACACCTCGGTGCGCGCCAGCGTAGCTTGGCGCCGCGCGCCGGGTGGTTGCCCGTGAAACACCACACCAGCGGGGGCGAACCGGCCCATTGAGACTAGCCAACGGGGGTGACCATACCGGCCGTGACCGTCCGGCAACTGTTGACCGTTTTGGTGGTTGCCCGCAACAGTCGCTATCCTGAGCTGGCGCCTGGGTCAACCTGGGCTGTCCCGGCTCCCAATATGTGAGTTGCCGGATCCCAGCAGGAGATTTGAGGAGCTTTCAGAATGGCCGCTGTGTGCGATATCTGCGGGAAAGGCCCCGGCTTCGGCAAGTCGGTGTCGCACTCCCACCGCCGCACCAGCCGCCGGTGGGACCCCAATGTGCAAACCGTGCACGTGGTGACGCGTCCCGGCGGCAACAAGCAGCGGCTCAACGTCTGCACCTCCTGCATTAAGGCCGGCAAGGTCACCCGCGGCTGACCCTTGCGCGCTGTGCGCCAGCGCCGTCATGTCGGTCAGGGTAGGCGCCAATCGATGGGTTCGGCACCCATCCCGGCGAGTGTCTCGTTGGTGCGGCTAAACGGACGCGAGCCGAAGAACCCGCGAGACGCCGACAGCGGCGAGGGGTGCGGCGACTCGATCACCACACAGTTAGCGGCCGTCAGCATCGGCTTCAGCGTGGCAGCATCGCGACCCCACAAAATCGCCACCATCGGTTCTGACCGCGCCGCCAGCGCGCGGATCGCGCACTCTGTGACTACTTCCCAGCCTTTGCCCCGATGAGACGCCGGGTTGCTAGGGCGCACCGTGAGCACCCTGTTCAACAGCAGCACACCACGCTGCGCCCAGGGTGTCAGATCGCCACACGCGGGCGATGGATAGCCCAGGTCTGCGGTGTACTCGTCGAAGATGTTGGCCAGACTGCGGGGCAGCGGACGCACCTCGGGAGCCACCGAGAAGCTCAGGCCCACAGCATGTCCCGGTGTCGGGTACGGGTCTTGCCCAACGATCAGGACCCGAACGTTATCGAACGGATAAGTAAAGGCCCGCAAAACATTCTGCCCGGCAGGTAGGTACCTGCGCCCAGCCGAGATCTCGGCCCGCAGGAACTGACCCATCTCGGCTACCTGGTCGGCGACCGGCTCTAGCGCGGCCGCCCACCCTTGCTCGACGAGTTCACTCAACGGACGTGCGGTCATCCCAGCCCCTGCGCAAGAATTTCCCGGAATTCAGGTAGTTGCCGGCCGGTGAACTTCACCGGGGCGATCGCGTAGACGGTCACCGCGACACCCTAACCGCCGAAAGATTGCCAACCCGCATATCCCCGCCACTCCTGCCCATCGACAAGCACCCGAGCCGGCCCGTCGAACACCCGCCCGATGATGCGCCACCCGGAGGGTGCCTGACCGGCGAAACAGGCCACCAGGGCGTGGTCTTCACCGCCAGCGAGCACCCACGGCCACGGATCACCGCCCACTGCGGTCGCGGCTGCGGTCAGCGCGGCGTGGTCGGCGGCCAGCGCCTCGGTGGATAGGTCAATCGACACCCCGGATGCCCGCGCGACGTGCCGCAGGTCAGCGATCAGACCGTCGGAGACGTCGATCATTGCCTGGGCCCCGCACGCCGCGGCCGCGACCCCTTTGCCGTAGGGCGGCTCAGGAACCAGGTGCCGGCGCCGCAGATCGTCGAATCCATCATCCCCTCTAATACCCTTGCGCCACAGGGCATAACCGGCAGCCGCACGGCCCAGGGCACCAGCGACGGCAACTATGGAGCCGTCTTTGGCCCCAGACCGCAGTACCGGCGCGCGACCGTCAAGATCGCCCAGCACCGTAACGGAGAGCACCCATTGCGGGCAGCTAACGAGATCGCCGCCGACGATGCCGGCACCAATGCGCCCGGCCTCGTCCCACAACCCGTCAACCAACGCGTCCACCTGCGCCACCGGCGTATCACCCGGCGCTGCCAAACCCACCACGAATGCGGTGGCCCGAGCCCCCATCGCCTCAATGTCGGCAGCGTTCTGCGCGATCGCCTTACGGCCGACATCGTGCGGTGCTGACCAGTCCAGCCGGAAGTGGCGATCCTGCACCAGCACATCGGTGGACACCACGGTGCGACCGTCGCCGGTAGTCACCACCGCCGCGTCATCGCCGGGCCCGAGCGCGACCACGGCCGGCTGCCTGCGGCCCCGCACCAGCCGGTCGATTACCGCGAACTCACCGAGCTGCTCGAGCGTTACAGACTCTCCTGCTGCCCCAAATTCATGGTTGCGCACGCCACCCCCTCCGGCGCGTCCCGGACATCTGAGGGTACCCGAACGGGCGCCCGACCTGCGGTAAGTTAAGTCCCTGCCGGCCCGCGCGAGCGGACCGCCGCCAGTGTAGAGCCCGGTGTCGATGCCGACGGTATACGGTCGCCAAGTAACACGGCAGGAAGGAATCAGTCAGGAGGTGGCTGGGCAGGTGACGAGCGACTCCGACGCCGGTTCCGCTGCTGACGCAGGCGGGCCACCGCGTGCCGTGATGATCACCGCGGTGCTGCTGGCGGTGGCAACGATCGGCGTAATCCTGGTCCTGGCGGCAACCCGCCACGCGCCGCCACAGCCCGTTGCCATTCCTGCCGTCCCGGCCCCGCAGGCCACCACTGCCGCATGCCGATCGCTGACGCAAGCGCTG
The DNA here is from genome assembly GCF_000340435.2 of Mycobacterium haemophilum DSM 44634. Classification (NCBI taxonomy): domain Bacteria; kingdom Bacillati; phylum Actinomycetota; class Actinomycetes; order Mycobacteriales; family Mycobacteriaceae; genus Mycobacterium; species Mycobacterium haemophilum. The sequence continues at coordinate 1,410,534 of NZ_CP011883.2, read as the reverse complement.
CCGCAGCGGCTCGGCGACTCTCAGCGCGTGCCCCTTGCGCAACCGGCGCCCGACGGTGTGGCCGCCTGGCGAGCCGGGCCAGACATCGAGCCCGTGGTGCTGCGCTGCGGACTCGACCGCCCGGCTGACTTCGTTGTGGGTTCCCCGATCCAGGCCGTCGACCAGGTGCAGTGGTTTGAGGTGGCCGCCGAACCGCAATCCGCCGGTGATGCCGGCAGATCCACCTGGTACACGGTGGACCGGCCAGTGTATGTGGCATTGACGCTGCCATCGGGATCGGGGCCGACAGCCATCCAGGAACTCTCCGAGGTGATCGACCGCACCGTGGCGGCCGTCCCGATCAACCCGGCTGGGCCGAATTAGCTGGGCCTCACTAGCGGGCCGACTAGCGGGCCCGTTAGCGCAGACCCACACCCCGAGCCAATGCCGTATCCACCATGGTCGCCAACAACGTCGGATAGTCCACGCCGCTGGCCGCCCACAGCCGCGGATACATCGAGATCGTGGTAAATCCCGGCATCGTGTTGATCTCGTTGATCACCGGCCCGTCGTCGGTGAGGAAGAAGTCAACTCGGGCCAGGCCCTGGCAGTCGATCGCTCGAAATGCCCGGATCGCAAGCTGGCGCACCTCCTCGGCAACGTCGTCGTCAACCTTGGCGGGCACATCCAACTCGGCTGCGTCGTCGAGATATTTGGTGGTGAAGTCGTAGAACGAATCCTCGCGTCCCCGCACCCCGGCCACCCGGATCTCCCCCACCGTGCTGGCTGCCACGGTGCCATCCGGCAGTTCAAGCACGCCGCACTCCAACTCGCGGCCGTTAACCGCCGCCTCGACAATCACCTTCGGATCGTGCCGGCGAGCGTCGGCAATCGCGGCGGGCAGCTGCTCCCAGCTCGACACCCGGCTGATCCCGATAGACGAGCCACCTCGTGCGGGTTTAACGAATACCGGCAAGCCCAGCCGCTCGCACTCCTGCGGATGCAGCGTTGGCTGCGACGGACGCAACACCGCGTGCGCACCCAGCGGAAGTCCCTCCGCGGCGAATAGCTTCTTGGTGAATTCCTTGTCCATACCGGCGGCACTGGCCAGCACACCGGCGCCGACGTAAGGCACACTGGCAAGTTCCAGCAGCCCCTGGATGGTGCCGTCCTCGCCGTATGGGCCGTGCAACACCGGGAATACCACATCGACCGACGCCAGGACCTCTCCAGCATGAGGGCCGGCCCGGTGGCCGGCACCGGGTGAAAGTGACACCAGTTGGCCGCTGCGCCGTGGATCGGCCGGCAGCGCCAACTCGGTTCCCGATTCGTAGCTCACCGCGGGAAGCTGCCGATTGGCGATCGCCAGCGCATCCGGGTTGGGATCGGTGAGCACCCACGACCCCTCCGGGGTGATGCCCACCGCGACCACGTCGAACCGCTGTGGATCCAGATTGCGCAGGATGCTGCCAGCAGACACACAGGAGATGGCGTGTTCGTTGCTGCGCCCGCCGAATACCACGGCGACGCGCACCCGGCCACTGGGTGTCAGCCGTGGCGTCAGGGGCCGCTGGTAGGCATTCACAACCTAGAGAGGCTACCGGTTATTCGGGCTTGGTACTGCGGCCCAACAGCAGCGCCATCGCCTTCTCGACCGAGAGTCCCTTGTGACAGACCCGGTGCACGGCGTCGGTGAGCGGCATCTCGACGTCATAACTGGACGCCAGCGCGAGCACCGACTCACACGACGTCACGCCCTCGACGACGTGACCGTCCCCGCCATCGGAGCCGTCCGCGCCGGGCAACACCGACTGCATGGTCTCGCCCTGGCCCAGGCGTTCGCCGAACGAGCGGTTACGCGAATGCGGCGACGTACAGGTGGCCACCAAATCACCTACCCCCGCCAGACCGGCCAGCGTCGTGCCCTTGGCTCCTAGCGCCATCCCCAGCCGGATGATCTCCGCCAAGCCGCGGGTGATGATCGCCGCCGCGGTGTTTTCGCCGAAACCGACGCCCGCCGCCATCCCGCACGCCAGCGCGATGACGTTCTTGCATGCCCCGCCGATCTCGGTGCCGACGACATCGCTGTTGGTGTATGGCCGGAAGTAGCTACTGTTCAGCATGCGCTGCAAAGCGACGGCTCGGCCCGAGTCGCTGCACGCGATGACGGTGGCTGCGGGCTGGCATTGAGCGATCTCGCTAGCCAGGTTGGGTCCCGAAATCACCGCGACCCGCGCCGGGTCCACGCCGGTTACCGAAACGATGACCTGACTCATCCGCATCAAAGTGCCCAGCTCGATGCCCTTGGCCAGACTCACCAGGGTCGCGCCGTCGGCCACCAAACCGCCCCACCGCTCGAGGTTGGCTCGCAGCCGCTGCGCCGGCACCGCCAATAGCACCGTCGACGCACCGCACAGCGCGTCTGCGGGATCGGCGGTGGCGCGGATACCTGGCGGCAGCAGCGTTCCCGGTAGATAGGCGCGGTTGTATCGGGTGGTGTTGATCTGCTCAGCGACGTCAGGTCGCCGAGCCCACAATACGACTCCTGCCTGCGGTCCGCCGGCATCGACGAGCACCTTGGCCAGCGCGGTGCCCCATGCGCCGGCACCCATCACCGCGACGGCGCCCTCTGAACTGCCCACTGTGCCGGCCATCCACCACCCCTGTAGTTGTTTTAAAGGCATCTGTTGCCGGACTGCACCGAGATTGCCGTCAAGGCTGTGATTCGAGCGCTGATCGTAACCATAGCGGCAATCTCAGCGCAAACATCGCGCTCCTATCGATGAGCCCGGAAGTGACTGTGGCACTTTCTATTCCAACAGCACACCAACACCGAAATGGATGCGCCGGCCAGCGATCCACCCGTAGCCAGCTCCGCGCAATCGCCCAGCGCGCGCCACTCACGGACAACGCCGCGACCGACGCTGGCAGGATGGCCTCATGAGTGGCACCCGGGCCGGCGGCGCAGGTGATGTCGGCTTGATCATCGCCGTTAAGCGGCTGGCCGCCGCCAAGACCAGGCTAGGACCGGTCTTCTCGGCGCGGACACGAGAGAATGTGGTGTTGGCCATGTTGGTAGACACCCTGACCGCGGCGGCACGGGTTGAATCACTGCGATCTATTACCGTTATCACGCCCGACGAGGCCGCGGCGGCGGCGGCGGCCGAACTCGGCGCTGATGTGCTGGCCGACCCAACACCCGAGGGTCATGGCGATCCACTAAATAACGCCATTGCCGCCGCGGAACACGCGATAGCCGGATCACTGTCCAATATCGTTGTGCTGCAAGGCGATTTGCCGGCATTGCAGACACAGGAACTGGCCGAGGCAATCGCTGCCGCCCGACACCATCGGCGCAGCTTCGTCGCTGACCGACTGGGTAGCGGAACCTCGGCGCTGTGCGCGTTCGGAACCACGCTCGACCCACAGTTCGGGCCGGATTCGTCCGCGCAACATCGCCGTTCCGGCGCGATCGAGCTGACGGGACCCTGGCCGGGGCTGCGATGCGACGTCGACACGCCCGCCGATCTGGCGGCCGCCCGCCGTCTGGGAATCGGGGCCGCCACCGCGCAGGCGGTTGCACATCTCTAGCGCACCAACGCGGCATGGATGTCCACCGGGCGCTAGCAGCATCACCGGATGATGAGCAATGATCTTGTAGTGACCGAAATCGAAGCTGAGGCCCGGCCCGAAGAGAATGTATGGCATTCAGACGACTCGGCCCTCGCAGCACCGCCGGCGGCGACCACCGCTGCGAGCCAGGACCAGCTGCCCGACGACCGCTACCTCAACCGGGAATCGAGCTGGCTGGATTTCAATGCGCGGGTGCTCGCACTGGCCGCCGATAACTCGTTGCCGTTATTGGAGCGAGCCAAGTTTCTGGCGATCTTCGCGTCCAATCTCGACGAGTTCTACATGGTTCGGGTCGCCGGCCTCAAGCGCCGCGACGAGATGGGCTTGTCGGTGCGCTCTGCTGACGGTCTCACCCCGCGTGAGCAACTGAGCCGCATCGGCGAGCAGACCCAGCGGATCGCCAGCCGGCACGCGCGGGTGTTCCTCGATTCGGTGTTACCCGCACTCGGTGAGGAGGGCATCTATATTGTCACGTGGGCCGATTTAGATCAGGCTGAACGCAACCAGTTGTCGACCTATTTCAACGAACAGGTCTTCCCCGTCCTGACACCACTGGCTGTCGATCCCGCCCACCCGTTTCCGTTTGTCAGCGGGTTAAGCCTGAACCTGGCGGTCACCGTCAAGCAACCCGAAGACGGCGCCCAGCATTTCGCCCGGGTCAAGGTGCCCAACAACGTCGATCGGTTCGTCGAACTCGCTGACCGCGGGGCCATCAGAGATACCTCTGTCGGAGACGAAGGTCAGCTCATTCACCGGTTCCTGCCCATGGAGGAACTGATCGCGGCGTTCCTTCCGGTGCTCTTCCCTGGCATGGAAATCGTCGAGCATCACGCGTTCCGCATTACGCGCAACGCTGACTTCGAGGTTGAAGAGGACCGCGACGAAGACCTACTACAGGCGCTGGAACGAGAATTGGCGCGTCGGCGGTTCGGTTCGCCGGTGCGACTCGAGATCGCCGACGACATGACCGAGAGCATGCTGGAACTGCTGCTACGGGAACTCGACGTGCATCCCAGCGACGTCATCGAAGTGCCCGGGCTGCTTGATCTGTCGTCGTTGTGGCAGATCTATCGCCTGGACCGACCCGCGCTCAAAGACCGCGCATTCATTCCCGACACTCATCCCGCTTTCGCCGAGCGGGAAACTCCCAAGAGCATCTTCGCGACGCTGCGCGAAGGCGATGTCCTGGTGCACCATCCCTATCACTCGTTTTCCACCAGCGTGCAAAGGTTCATCGAACAGGCCGCCGCCGACCCCGATGTGCTGGCCATCAAACAGACGCTGTACCGCACCTCCGGTGATTCACCGATCGTGCTGGCGCTCATCGAAGCCGCTGAGGCAGGAAAGCAAGTGGTGGCACTGGTCGAAATCAAGGCACGCTTTGACGAGCAGGCCAACATCCGGTGGGCGCGCGCGCTGGAACACGCGGGCGTGCATGTGGTGTATGGGCTCGTCGGGCTCAAGACGCACTGCAAAACCTGCCTCGTGGTGCGCCGTGAGGGCCCGACGATCCGGCGGTACTGCCATATCGGGACCGGCAACTACAACAGCAAGACCGCTCGGCTGTACGAAGATGTCGGTCTGCTGACCGCAGCACCCGATATCGGCGCCGACCTGACCGACTTGTTCAATTCGCTTACCGGCTACTCGCGTAAGCTGGCTTACCGCAACCTGCTGGTGGCCCCGTATGGGATTCGGCGGGGCATTATCGAGCGCGTGGAGCGCGAGGTGGCCGCTCATCGCGAATCCGGCCCCCAAACCGGTAAGGGCCGGATCCGACTCAAGATGAACGCTCTGGTCGACGAACAAGTCATTGATGCCCTGTATCGCGCGTCGCAGGCCGGCGTGCGGGTCGAGGTGGTGGTGCGCGGCATCTGCGCGCTACGTCCAGGCACTAAAGGTTTCTCTGAAAACATCTTCGTCCGCTCGATTCTCGGCCGTTTCCTGGAGCACTCGCGGATCATCCATTTTCGCGCCATCGATGAGTTCTGGATCGGCAGCGCCGACATGATGCACCGCAACCTGGATCGACGAGTCGAGGTGATGGCTCAAGTTAAAGACCCGAAGCTGACCGCGCAGCTGGATGAGTTGTTCGAGTCCGCACTGGACCCGTCCACCCGGTGCTGGGACCTGCGGCCCGACGGGCAGTGGACTGCGTCTCCGCGGGAAGGCCAGCGGGTGCGTGACCACCAAGAATCGTTGATGGAGCGGCACCGCAGCCGCTAACACTGTTTGGTGATCTGCAGGCCACATCCACGACTGTGCGCGGCCCTGACCCAATTAACCTGCAGGAGTTAAGGTGTCGATCCCGAACTCGTCCCGTCGGCGCCCAGATGGTCAGACCGTATACGCCGCGGGAGCGGTGTTGTGGCGACCGGGCAATTCCGACCCGGCCGTCGAGATTGCCGTGATCCACCGTCCCCGTTACGACGACTGGTCGCTGCCCAAAGGCAAAGTGGACCCCGGTGAGACCGCCCCAGTAGCGGCCGTGCGCGAGGTATTCGAGGAGACCGGTCACCACGCAGCCCTGGGCGCGCGGCTCGTCGCGGTGAATTACCCGATCGATCAACGCGTCAAGAAGGTGTACTACTGGGCGGCGCGCAGCGTTGGGGGGAAATTCGTCGCAGGCAGCGAGGTCGACGAGCTGCTCTGGCTGCCAGTTGCCGACGCAATGAAAAGACTTGATTACGCGCAGGATCGAAAGGTCCTGCGCCGGTTCGCTAAACAGCCAGCGGACACGCGGACCGTGCTGATTGTCCGGCACGGGACCGCCGGCAGGAAGTCCCGCTTCTCGGGGGATGACACCGGGCGGCCTTTGGACAAACGGGGTCGCGCGCAGGCGGAGGCATTGGTTCCGCAGCTGCTGGCCTTTGGTGCCACCGATGTGTATGCGGCCGACCGGTTGCGCTGTCACCAGACGGTAGAACCGCTCGCCGCAGAACTGGGTGTGCCGATCCACAACGAGCCCAGCTTGACCGAGGAGGCCTACGCCAAGAACCCCAAACGCGGCCGACGCCGGGTGCTGCGGATCGCCGCGCAACCAGGCACACCGGTGATCTGCTCGCAGGGCAAGGTGATTCCGGACCTGATCGCGTGGTGGTGCGAACACAACGGAGTGCGCCCCGACAAATCGCGCAATCGCAAAGGCAGCACCTGGGTGCTGTCGCTGTCCGCCGGCCGGCTGACAGCAGCCGACCACATCGGCGGCGCGCTCGCGGCCAACGTACAGGCCTAACACGCAGATACCCTTCGGGCGGCGTTGCTGCCACCCGGAGGGTATCTGCGTTAGGACTGGTTACTTCGTTACCTACGACCCCGCTTGGCGGCGGTAGCCTTCTTGGCCGGAGCCTTCTTCGCCGCCGCCTTCTTGGCCGGAGCCTTGGTCGCGGCTTTGCGCACCGGAGCCTTGGCGACGACCTTCTTCACCGCTTTGGTTGCCTTTTTAGCGGGTGCTTTCTTGGCCGCGGTGATCTTCTTGGCGGGCGCCTTCACGGCTTTGATGGCCTTCTTGGCCGGAGCCGCTTTCCTGGCTGGCGCCTTGGTCGCGGCCTTTTTGGCCGTAACCTTCTTCGCCGCCGCCTTCTTGGCCGGAGCTTTCTTAACCGCCTTCTTGGCCGCGCTGGTCGCTACACCACGCTTGACAGCGGGACCTTCCGACGGGAGACGCTGTGCGCCAGCCACAACCGCCTTGAATTGTGCACCCGGACGGAACGCCGGGACGGACGTCGGCTTTACCTTCACCGTCTCGCCAGTACGAGGGTTGCGGGCCACCCGCGCAGCCCGACGACGCTGCTCGAACACACCAAACCCGGTAATGGTGACGCTGTCGCCCTTGTGTACCGCACGCACAATCGTGTCGACGACATTCTCGACGGCGGCGGTCGCTTGTCGACGGTCCGAGCCCAATTTCTGTGTCAGCACGTCAATGAGCTCTGCTTTGTTCATCCAAATCCTCCGAAGTCAGTGGTCCTCGTTTTTGAACCGACTAGTGGACACGGTAAACCCTTAGCCCGCTGATATCCAAGAGCCACGCGCAATTTCGCCGACCTATTGGCGGCTATTTTCGCAATCCGGTTGCCGCCCTTGACCGGTGGCGGGAGGCGGAAAACGGGCCCGGCGGCGTTGGTGAACGAGCGGAAAATCCGGCCAGCTCGACCCTTCAGGAGGTAGGCATTGTCCGCGGCTTCCACTCCGGACGAGCCGACTCAAAAACCTCGATCTCGTCCAGTTTCCGCAGCGTAAGGGCTATATCGTCAAGCCCTTCGAGCAGTCGCCAAGCGGTGTAGTCGTCAATCGTGAACGGCAACACCACCGTTGCGGCGGTGATATTTCGATCTTGAAGATTGACAGTGATTTCCAACCCGGGGCTCTGCTCGATGAGCTTCCACAGAAGCTCGATATCATCCTGGGCGACTTGAGCCGCCAGCAACCCCGCCTTGCCGGCGTTACCGTGAAAAATATCACCAAATCGAGACGAGATAACCACCCGGAACCCGTAGTCCATGAGCGCCCACACCGCATGCTCACGCGACGACCCGGTCCCGAAATCAGGGCCGGCGACCAGGACCGAGCCCCGATCAAAGGGGCTGAGGTTGAGCACGAATGAGGGATCGGCCCGCCACGTCGCGAACAAGCCGTCCTCGAAACCGGTTCGGGTGACGCGCTTCAAAAAGACCGCAGGAATGATCTGATCGGTATCGACATTGGACCGCCGCAGCGGCACGCCGATGCCGGTGTGGGTGTGGAAGGCCTCCATGCTTATCCTCTATTCCTCTATCTCAGTTCAGGTCGGCCGGAGCGGACAATGTGCCGCGAACCGCGGTGGCGGCGGCGACGGCCGGGGATACCAAATGTGTACGGCCACCCTTGCCTTGCCGTCCTTCGAAGTTTCGGTTGGACGTCGCGGCGCACCGCTCCCCAGGAGCAAGCTGATCGGGGTTCATGCCCAGACACATCGAACAGCCCGCCTGCCGCCACTGCGCGCCCGCAGTGATAAAGATCTCACCGAGCCCCTCGGCTTCAGCCTGCGCGCGTACCCGCATCGAGCCGGGGACGATCAGCATCCGCACACCGTGGGCCACCTTGCGGCCGCGCAACACATCGGCCACCATCCGCAGATCTTCAATGCGGCCGTTGGTACAGGACCCGACGAACACCGCATCGACCGCGATATCGCGCATCAGCGTTCCTGGACGAAGGTCCATGTACGCCAACGCTTTCTCGGCGGCCTGCCGGGCGGCGTCGTCGGTCATCAGTTCAGGGTCAGGCACCGCCGCGGCCAACGGCACTCCTTGGCCGGGGTTTGTCCCCCAAGTGACAAACGGGCTCAACGAGGTCGCATCGAGATAGACCTCGGTGTCGAACACGGCGTCGGCGTCGGTGCGCAGCTGCTGCCAGTAGGCTACTGCGGCATCCCATTGCGCACCGGTCGGGGCGTGCGGGCGGTCACGTAAGAACTCGTAGGTGGTCTCGTCGGGAGCCACCATTCCTGCTCGGGCGCCGGCTTCGATGCTCATGTTGCAGATCGTCATCCGGCCTTCCATGGACAGCGATTCGATGGCGCTGCCCCGGTATTCGATGACATAGCCCTGTCCGCCGCCGGTGCCGATCTTGGCGATCAACGCAAGGATGATGTCCTTGGCCGTGACGCCGGCGGGCAACCGCCCATCGACCCCGCCATCAACGTTGACCGCCATTGTCTTGAATGGGCGCAACGGCAGCGTTTGGGTGGCGAGCACATGCTCGACCTCCGAGGTGCCGATGCCCATCGCGATTGCACCGAAAGCGCCATGGGTAGAGGTGTGACTGTCGCCGCAGACGATCGTCATGCCCGGTTGAGTGAGGCCTAACTGCGGCCCGACGACATGAACGATGCCCTGCTCGATATCACCCATCGGGTGCAGCCGGACACCGAATTCCGCGCAGTTGCGCCGCAACGTCTCTACTTGGGTGCGCGACACCGGGTCGGCGATCGGCTTGTCGATGTCGATGGTGGGCACGTTGTGATCCTCAGTGGCCACCGTTAAGTCGGGGCGCCGCACCGCCCGGCCCGCCAGACGCAGGCCGTCGAAAGCCTGCGGGCTGGTGACCTCGTGCACCAGATGCAGATCGATGTAGATCAAATCGGGGCCGCGATCTTGACCAGCGCCCTGACCGGCTACCACAACGTGGTCGTCCCAAACCTTTTCAGCCAGCGTGCGCGGCTTGTGGGCGCCGCCCGCTTGTTTCTTCTTGCCGTCCATCTCCAAGCGCCTCGATTCGGCTCATTCGCGGCTCGCCGATCAATTCGCATTGATATCTCAGAATGCGAGACGCTAGTATCTGTTTGTGAGACAGCATAGCGGTATCGGCGTCCTCGACAAAGCCGTGGCGCTGCTGCATACGATCGCAGAATCTCCGCGCGGGTTGGCCGAACTGTGCGACCGAACCGGCTTGCCCAGAGCCACCACCTACCGTCTGGCGGCCGCGCTGGAGGTTCATCGTCTGGTGGCACGCGACGACGAGGGCCGGTGGCGCCTTGGGCCCGCGATCTGCGAACTCGCGATCCATGTCAACGATCCACTGCTGGCCGCCAGCGCGGCGGTGCTGCCGGCGTTGCGCGAGACCACCGGCGAAAGCGTGCAGCTGTATCGCCGCGAAGGCACCTCACGGGTCTGCGTGGCCGCACTGGAACCGCCTGCGGGCCTTCGCGACACGGTTCCGGTCGGCGCGCGGCTGCCGATGACGGCGGGTTCGGGAGCCAAAGTGCTACTGGCCCATAGCGACGCCGCCACCCGAGAAGCCGTGCTACCGACGGCGAAATTCACCGACCGGATGCTAGCCGAAGTCCGCCGGCGCGGTTGGGCACAGAGTGTGGCCGAGCGCGAACCAGGGGTGGCAAGTGTGTCGGTGCCCGTGCGCGACGGCCGCGGTGTCGTGATCGCTGCCATATCGGTGTCTGGACCCATCGACCGGATGGGCCGACGCCCCGGTGCACGCTGGGCCGCCGACTTACTATCGGCGGCCGAAGCACTGACTCGCCGCCTATAGAAACCTCTGCGGCGCGACTGTGAACGACGCGACGCATTCTCGGCGTGTCGCGTCGCAGGATTCACAGTCGCGCTTTTCTTAGCCGTCGGCTCGGCGCTGGCGGTCGCCTGACAGACTGACCCAATGGGAACCAATCAGCGCGCGCACATCGTCATGTCCGAGGCTGAAATCACCGACTTCGTCGTCAACAGCCGCACCGGCACGCTCGCCACCATCGGTCCGAACGGCCAGCCACATTTGACCGCGATGTGGTACGCCGTCATCGACGGCGAAATCTGGCTGGAAACCAAGGCCAAATCACAGAAGGCGGTCAACCTCAAACGGGACCCGCGAGTGAGCTTTCTGATCGAGGACGGCCAAACGTATGACACGCTGCGCGGGGTGTCCTTCGAAGGCACTGCCGAGATCGTCGACGATCCCGATTCCCTTTTCCGGGTCGGAGTCAGCATTTGGGAGCGCTACACCGGTCCGTACACCGACGACGCAAAGCCCATGGTCGACCAGATGATGAACAAACGAGTCGGCGTACGCATTGTCAGCCGTCGTACCCGCTCCTGGGATCACCGCAAGCTCGGCTTGCCGCACATACCGGTGGGCGGATCGACCGCACCGGCCGCACTGGCACATTAGCGACACTGGGGATCGGCTAGTGACCGCACTATCGGCGGTCGCGTTGTAGCCCCGATGGGATTCGAACCCACGCTACCGCCGTGAGAGGGCGGCGTCCTAGGCCGCTAGACGACGGGGCCAGAACCGATCCGAGCTGTCAGCATAGCTCACACCACTAGGCCCACCTAATCGCTTGGGGCATCACGGGGAGTCTGACGGACTTTGCTGGGGTACCAGGACTCGAACCTAGAATGGCTGAACCAGAATCAGCTGTGTTGCCAATTACACCATACCCCATTAGTCGCCTAAAACCGCTGTTCAGAGCACATTCTGCGGACTATAGCGAGCGCCTATCAGCGTCTGAATATGTCCGTGGACTGCCTCTGCCCAGCCATTGTCGGCCGACGTGCAGACTACCAAAGACTCACCGCGCAAATCCGCACGCCTTGTCTTACCTCTTTTCCTGACCGCGCAATCAGACCCGCTCGCGCGCAGCGCCCAGCCGCTGCAGGCTACGAGCACGGCCGAGTAGCTCCAGCGATTCGAACAGCGGCGGGCTAATCGATGCCCCCGTGGCGGCGACCCGGATCGGTCCGAACGCCTTGCGCGGTTTAAGCCCAAGACCTTCGATGAGTGCGGCCTTGAGGGCCTCCTCGATACTCGCCGTGGTCCAATCCACCAGGCTGTCCAGCGCGGCATGGGCGGCATCAAGCACCGGCCCGGCATCGGCGCCCAGCTCCTTGGCGGCGGCCTTGGGGTCGATGGCGTACTCGTCGTCGTTGAGGAACTTCAACAGGTCCCAGGCGTCACCAAGCACCACGATGCGGGTCTGCACTAGCTGGGCCGCGGCGGCGAAGCTCGCGTCGTAATTAGCGGGATCCAAAGCGATGCGGTAGCCGTGTGCGGTGAAGTAGTCACGCAGCCTGCTGGCGAAATCGCGCGCGTCGAGCATCCGGATGTGCTCGGCGTTAACCGCGTCGGCCTTCTTCTGATCGAATCGCGCTGGGTTAGAGTTGACGTCGACCACATCGAACGCGGCCACCATCTCATCGAGACTGAACAGGTCGTGGTCATCGGCGATCGCCCAACCCAGCAACGCCAGGTAATTCAGCAGACCTTCGGGGATGAAGCCCCGGTCACGGTGGGCGAACAGATTCGACTGCGGGTCGCGCTTCGAGAGTTTCTTGGTTCCCTCCCCCAATACCGATGGGAGATGCCCGAATTCGGGAATACGCTCGGCCACCCCGATTCGGATCAACGCCTGATATAGCGCCACCTGGCGCGGCGTCGATGACAGTATGTCCTCGCCCCGCAGCACATGCGTGATCTTCATCAGCGCGTCGTCGCACGGGTTGACCAAGGTGTACAACGGATCTCCGTTTGCTCGGGTCAACGCGTAATCGGGCACTGTGCCCGCCGCGAAGGTAGTGGTCCCGCGCACTAGATCATCCCAACTGATGTCCTGGTCGGGCATCCGCAGCCGAACGACCGGCTGACGGCCTTCCGCCAGGTACGCCGCGCGCTGCGCGTCGGTGAGATCGCGGTCAAAGTTGTCATAGCCCAGCTTGGGATTGCGTCCGGCAGCAAGGTGGCGGGCCTCGACCTCCTCCGGCGTGGAAAAGGCATGGTAAGCCTCTCCTGCCGCCAGCAGCTTTGCCACCACCTCACGGTGGATGTCGGTGCGCTGCGACTGCCGGTATGGGCCGTATGGTCCGCCAACCTCGGGCCCCTCGTCCCAGTTCAGACCGAGCCAGCGCAACGCATCGAGCAGCGCCAGATAGCTTTCCTCGCTGTCGCGTTCGGCGTCGGTGTCTTCGATGCGGAAGACGAAGGTGCCGCCGGTATGTCGGGCGTAGGCCCAGTTGAACAGGGCGGTACGGACCATCCCGACGTGGGGAGTGCCGGTGGGCGATGGGCAGAATCGGACCCGGACTTTTGCTGCTTGCGGGGTTGCGTTAGAGGCTGCTGCAGTCACGACTTTCCTTTGCGGACTACGGGATTGGTGAGGGTGCCGATGCCCTCGATGGTGATGGAAACGGTGTCACCATCCTCGATGGGACCGACACCTGCCGGTGTTCCGGTGAGGATGAGATCACCGGGCAGCAATGTCATTACTGCCGAGATCCATTCCAGGATGGCACCGACGTTGTGAATCATCAGTGAGGTGCGGCTGTGTTGTTTGACTTCGCCGTTGACTTCGGTGCGCAGTTCGAGATCGGCCGGGTCGAGGGGATCTAGGTCGGTGACAATCCACGGCCCGACCGGACAGAAGGTATCGTGCCCTTTCGCGCGGGTCCATTGGCCGTCGGCGCGCTGTTGATCGCGGGCCGACACGTCGTTGCCGATGGTATAGCCGAGGATGTAGTCGGCGGCCTGACCGGCCGGAACATCCTTGCACGGCCGGCCCACCACCAGCGCCAACTCGCCCTCGAAATGTACAGGTGATGCGTTGGCGGGCAATCGAATCGGAACATTTGGCCCGATGATCGCGGTGTTGGGCTTAAGGAATATCACCGGATCCGCTGGCGCTGGGCCCGTTTGGCCGCCCATCTCGGCTCCCATTTCAGCAATGTGATCGGCGTAGTTCTTACCGATACAGACCACCTTGCCAGCCAGCATCGGAGCCAGCAGCCGGACATCGGCTAATGGCCACAAGCGGCCGGTGAAGGTTGGCGCGCCGAATGGGTGCTCAGCGATCTCACGGGCAGACATCCCACCGGGATCGTCCGGCTCACCTTCGATGCTGACGAACGCGACGCCGTCTGGGCTGGCGATTCGACCAAGGCGCATTTGCTTGAGCCTAGTGGCGGTCGCAAGCGCGGCGCAGCCGGGCACTGGGGGTACTCCCCCGCAAGCGGGAGGTGCCCCCACCCGCTTGCGGGGGACGGGCCGTCACCATTAGCCCCAGCGTGGCGACGATGCACGCCGCGAAGTGGCCGGTGCATGTGCAAACATGATCCGGTGCCCGAGGATCCGATCCCCCTAGACCAATTGAGCCTCGGCGCACGCTGGTCGATAACACTCGTCTCAGTGGGCGTGACATCTAGCTCCTTCCTGTTCATCAACGGCGTTGCCTTCATGATTCCCGCGTTGGTCGCCGCGCGTGGAACCCCGTTGGCCGAGGCCGGACTACTGGCGTCGATGCCCAGCTGGGGCATGGTCGTGACGCTGGTTTTCTGGGGCTACCTCACCGATCGGCTGGGCGAGCGGATCGTGATGACTGTCGGCTCGGCGCTCACCGCGGCTGCGACATATGCCGCGGCATCGGTCCACTCGTTGGTGGCAATGGGCGCATTCCTGTTCCTCGGTGGCATGGCCGCCGCCAGCTCTAACACGGCTGGCGGCGGGCTGGTCTCCGGCTGGTTCCCACCAAATAAACGCGGCGTCGCGATGGGCATCCGTCAGACCGCGCAACCGCTGGGAATCGCCATCGGCGCCTTGGCGATACCCGAGCTCGCCGAGCACAATCCGAATGCAGGCCTGATGTTTCCGGCACTGATGTGCACGATATCCGCGGTGGCCAGCGCGATCGGCGTGGTTGACCCACCGCGGAAAGCCCGGACGGCAGCCAGCGACAAGGAACTGGCTAACCCGTATCGCGCGTCCTTCACGTTGTGGCGAATTCATGCGGTCTCGGCGCTGCTGATGATGCCGCAGGCGGTAACGGTGACGTTCATGCTGGTCTGGCTGGTGGAGCACCATGGTTGGTCGGTCGCAGCGGCGGGCGGGTTGGTGACCGTCTCGCAGCTGCTCGGTGCGCTGGGCCGCGTTTTGGCCGGCCGCTGGTCCGACCGCGTCGGCTCACGAATGCGACCCGTCCGCATCATCGCCCTAGCGGCTGCTTCGACCCTATTTCTGCTGGCCCTTGTCGATAATCAGGGTTCGCGCTACGACGTGCTGCTGATGATCGCCATATCGGTGATCGCGGTGCTCGATAACGGGTTGGAGGCAACCGCAATCACCGAATTCGCCGGGCCGTTCTGGAGCGGGCGCGCACTAGGCATTCAGAACACCTCCCAGCGGCTCATGGCAGCTGCCGCACCCCCACTGTTCGGTGCCTTGATCGCCGCCGCTGCGTATCCGCCGGCCTGGGCGTTGTGCGGACTATTCCCGCTCGCAGCGGCGCCGTTGGTGCCGGTCCGGTGGGTCCCACCCGGCTGGGAACCTAGTGGCGGTCGCAAGCGCGGCGGAGCCGGGCGCTGGGGGCACCTCCCGCTTGCGGGGGACGAGTCGTCACTCATCAAGCCTAGAGTGCGGCGGCTATCCGTTCGCCAACTTCGCCGGTAGAAAACCGCTCGTTCCCGCGAGTCGCCAAATAACTCGCGACCGCCTGGTCCACCCGAGCAGCCGACTTATCCTCGCCGAGATGGGCGAGCAGCAGCGCCACCGACATGATCGCCGCGGTCGGATCGGCGATGCCCTGGCCGGCGATATCCGGCGCGCTGCCATGCACCGGCTCGAACATCGACGGATTGGTCCGAGTGGCATCGATATTTCCACTGGCGGCCAAGCCAATGCCGCCGCACACCGCTGCGGCCAAGTCGGTGATGATGTCACCGAACAGGTTGTCGGTGACAATCACGTCAAAGCGACCGGGATCGGTGACCATGTGAATGGTCGCCGCGTCCACGTGCTGATAGGCGACCTCGACGTCGGGGTACTTCTCGCCGACCTCCTGCACGGTCCGCCACCACAGCGCCCCGGCGTAGGTGAGCACGTTGTTCTTGTGCACCAGCGTCAGCTGCTTGCGGCGCTGCCGGGCCCGTTCGAACGCATCTTGCACCACCCGGCGCACACCAAAGGCAGTATTCACGCTCACCTCCGTGGCCACCTCGTTGGGCGTTCCGACACGGATCGCGCCGCCGGTACCGGTGTACGGGCCTTCGGTCCCCTCGCGAACCACCACGAAGTCGATCTCGGGCTTTCCCGCGAGCGGACTGCTAACACCTGGATACAGCCGGGCCGGCCGCAGGTTGATGTGGTGATCCAGCTCGAAGCGCAATCTCAGCAGCAAGCCTCGCTCCAGCACGCCACTGGGGACCGACGGGTCACCGACCGCCCCGAGCAGGATGGCGTCCTGCTCTCGTAGCTCGGCGAGCACCGACTCCGGCAATATCTCCCCGGTGGTGTGATAACGCCGAGCGCCCAGATCGTAGCTGGTCTTCTGGACACCCGGCAGCACCGCGTCGAGGATTTTGACGGCCTCGGCCACCACCTCCGGACCGATTCCGTCACCCGGTATGACAGCCAATTTCATGCGCGCCGCTCCTCCTCATCGCTTCGTCCCCCGCAAGCGGGTGGTACCCCCACTGCATCGTCGCCGGCGCGGGTCATCTGCGCCGCTCCTCCTCATCGCTTCGCTCTGCATCGTCGCCGGCGCGGGTCATGACAGATCAACCACCTCGAGCTTGTTGGCGCCCACCGCCGCCCCAATCGCCGACCGCACATCGCCCGGTACGTCTTGGTCTAGCCGCAACAGAATCGTCGCGCCCGGCCCCTCGGCGTCCTCGGACAGCTGGGCGGCTTGGATATTCACCCCGGCCGCGCCCAGCAAAGTGCCAATCTTGCCCAGGGCGCCGGGCGCATCGACGTAGTTGATCACCAAGTTCGTACCTTGAGCACGCAAATCAAAGTTACGGCCATTGATTCCCACGATCTTCTGCACCAGTTGCGGCCCGGACAACGTACCGGCGATGTTGACCACCGAGCCGTCGGAGGCGACCGCCCGCACGTCGACCACGCTGCGATGGTTGGGGCTCTCCGAGGCCGTGGTGAGCTCAGCGGAAACACCTCGTTCGGCGGCCAGCGCCGGCGCGTTGACGAACGTCACCGCATCCTCGATGACCGCCGAGAACAGCCCGCGTAGGGCCGAAAGCCGCAGCACCTCAACGTCTTCGGATGCCAGCTCACCGCGCACCTGCACCGACAACGACGCCGGCAGTTCATCGGACAACGCGGCCGCCAGCACCCCGAGCTTGCGCACCAGGTCCAGCCACGGCGCCACCTCTTCGTTGACCACTCCCCCGCCCACGTTGACCGCGTCGGGCACGAACTCCCCCGCCAGCGCGAGCCGCACGCTTTCGGCCACGTCGGTACCGGCCCGATCCTGGGCTTCGGCGGTGGACGCCCCCAGGTGCGGTGTCACCACCACCTGCGGTAGCTCGAACAGCGGGCTGTCGGTGCACGGTTCGGTGGCAAACACATCGAGACCGGCCGCCCGCACGTGTCCGCTGCGCACCGCGTCGGCTAACGCCGCCTCGTCCACCAGGCCGCCGCGCGCGGCATTGACGATGATGACGCCGGGCTTGGTCTTGGCCAGCGCCTCCTTGTCGATCAGGCCCGCCGTCTCGGGCGTCTTCGGCAGATGCACCGAGATGAAGTCGGCCCGGGCTAGTAAATCGTCAAGGGACATCAGTTCGATGCCCAACTGCGCGGCCCGTGCCGGCGCCACATACGGGTCGTAGGCGATGACGTGAGCCCCGAACGCCGCGATCCGCGCGGCAACCAACTGCCCGATCCGGCCCAGCCCCACCACGCCGACGGTCTTGCCGAAAATCTCGGTGCCATTAAATGACGACCGCTTCCAGGTGCGCGCGCGCAGTGAGGCATCGGCCTCCGCGATCTGCCGAGAGGCCGCCAATAGCAGTGCCAACGCATGCTCTGCGGCGCTGTGAATGTTCGATGTCGGGGCGTTGACCACCAGGACACCGCGCGCGGTGGCGGCGTCGACGTCGACGTTGTCTAGCCCTACCCCGGCGCGGGCGACGATCTTCAGCTTGGGGGCGGCCGCCAGCACCTCAGCGTCGACAGTGGTGGCGGAGCGCACCAACAACGCGTCGGCCTCGGGGACTGCAGCTAGCAGCTTCGCCCGGTCGGGACCGTCCACCCAACGCACCTCGACTTGGTCTCCCAAGGCGGCGACAGTTGATTGGGCGAGTTTGTCGGCGATTAACACAACAGGCAGGTTCACGCCGCCAGCGTATCGGCTGTAATTGACGGGTGGACGTCACCGTCGTCGGCAGCGGACCCAACGGGCTCTCTGCTGCCGTGATCTGCGCCCGCGCAGGACTCAAAGTGCAGGTCATCGAGGCTCAGCCGACCTTCGGCGGCGGCGCCCGCACCGCAGCCGACCCAGAATTTCCCGGAGTCCAACACGACATCTGCTCGGCGGTTCACCCGCTGGCGCTGGCGTCGCCGTTTTTCGCGGAATTCGACCTGCGTGCACGTGGCGTCGCACTGGCGGCACCAGAGATTTCCTATGCCAACCCGCTGCCGGGCCGGCCCGCGGCCATCGCCTACCGCGATCTCGAACGCACCTGCGCCGAGTTGGTCGACGGCGCGTCCTGGCGGCGACTGCTCGGGCCATTGGCGGCAGACTCCGATGCGGTGATCGGATTGCTGCTCGGCGACAAGCGTTCGGTGCCCAGTTCGATCTTGCCTGCCCTGCGCCTCGGCCTACGAATTCTGGCGCAAGGCACCCCAGCGTGGCGGTCGCTGGGCGGTGAGGATGCCCGAGCCTTGTTCACCGGCGTTGCTGCCCATGCGGTTTCGCGGATGCCGTCGCCCGCGTCGGCGGGCGCCGGGTTGATGCTGGCCACCCTCGCCCATACGGTTGGCTGGCCGATTGCGGTGGGTGGTACCCAGACGATCACCGACGCGCTGATCGCCGACCTACGCACACATGGAGGCGAGCTGACAGCCGGCCTGGAAATCACGGAAATCACCAGGCCACCAAGCGGTGTCGTTGTTTTCGACACGGCCCCAACCGCGTTGCTGCAAGTATACGGTGACACACTTTCGCCTCGGCGCACTAAAGCGTTGCGCCGTTATCGATTCGGACCAGGCGTCGCCAAAGTTGACTTCGTGCTCAGTGATGATATTCCGTGGTCGGATCCGCGGCTGCGCCACGCTCCGACTCTGCATCTGGGCGGTACCCGCGAGCAGATGGCGCGGGCCGAGGCAGACGTCGCGGCTGGCCGCCACGCGCGGTGGCCGATGCTGCTGGCCGCCTCACCGCACATCGCCGATCCGGGCCGCATCGATACCGCCGGCCGCCGTCCTTTCTGGACGTACGCCCATGTGCCATCGAATTCCACCGTCGATGCAACCGAGGCCGTGACAGGGGTTGTCGAGCGGTTCGCGCCGGGCTTCCGCGACATCGTGGTCGCAGCGCGTGCGGTGCCCGCCGCACGAATGACCGACCATAACGCCAACTACGTCGGCGGCGATATTGCGATGGGAGGCAATTCCCTGTGGCGTGCGATCGCTGGCCCCACACCGAGGCTCAACCCGTGGCGCACACCGATTCCCAAGGTGTATCTGTGTTCGGCCGCCACCCCGCCCGGCAGCGGCGTGCACGGCATGGCCGGTTACTACGCCGCGCGGACCCTGTTGCGCCGCGAATTCGGCATCACTAACATGCCTAAGCTGACCCCATGACGAAGCTTGCGATCGGTGACGACATTATCTGGGCCGACGCCGTGATCTTTGGCTCGCCGACTCGATTCGGCTCGCCCGCATCGCAATTGCGCAACTTCCTCGACTCGCTAGGCGGGCTGTGGGCCGAAGGCAAGCTGGCCGACAAGGTGTATGCGGCCTTCACGTCGTCCAACACCATCCACGGCGGCCAGGAAACCACCCTGGCCCGCCGGGTGGCTTACCTCCTAACCGCGAAAGTGTAACTGCCGACCTATTTCTCGAGAGATGCCGTCGCCAGTTGCACTTTCGCGCAATAAGCGTTATGCCGTTTCCGTGATCGGGCGGTCGACCCAGCTCATCAGGTCGCGCAGCTTTTTGCCAGTGACCTCGATAGGATGTTCGGCGTTTTCCCTACGTAGCGCTTCGAGTTGCTTGTTTCCGCCCTCGACGTTGGCGACCAGCTTCTTGACGAAACTGCCGTCCTGGATGTCACGCAGGATGCCACGCATCCGCTCCTTGGTGTCGGCGTCGATAACACGCGGACCCGACAGGTACCCGCCGAACTCAGCGGTGTCAGACACCGAGTAGTTCATCCGCGCGATGCCGCCCTCGTACATCAGGTCGACGATCAGCTTGAGTTCGTGCAGCACCTCGAAGTACGCCATCTCCGGCGGGTAGCCCGCCTCGACCATGACATCGAAACCAGCCTTCACCAATTCCTCTGTGCCACCGCACAATACAGCCTGCTCACCGAAAAGATCGGTTTCCGTCTCGTCTTTGAAGGTGGTCTTGATGACGCCGGCACGGGTGCCGCCGATGGCTTTGGCGTAGGACAGCGCCAGCGCCTCGCCGGTGCCGGTCGGGTCTTGGTCAACGGCGATCAGGCAGGGCACACCCTTGCCGTCAACGAACTGGCGACGCACCAGGTGGCCGGGCCCCTTCGGGGCGACCATCGCGACGGTCACATCGCCCGGCGGCTTGATCAGGTCGAAGTGAATGTTGAGTCCGTGACCGAAAAACAAAGCGTCGCCGGCCTTGAGGTTCGGCTCGATATCGTTTTTGAAGATGTCCGCCTGCGCGGTGTCGGGCGCCAGCAGCATGATGACGTCGGCCCACTTGGCGACCTCGGCAGGGGTGTCGACGTCCAGGCCCTGCTCGGAGACCTTGGGCCGGGACTTCGAGCCCTCCTTCAAGCCAACGCGCACCTGGACGCCGGAGTCGCGCAGGCTCAGCGAGTGCGCGTGCCCCTGGCTGCCGTATCCGATCACGCCGACCTTGCGTCGCTGAATGATCGACAGGTCAGCGTCGTCGTCGTAGAACATCTCTAATGCCTCTGGCACGGTGAATCTCTCCTTCTTCTTAGCTACTTGACTGTGCCGATACCGCGCGGACCGCGAGATAACGACACCACTCCCGATTGGACGATTTCGCGTACGCCGAATGGCTCCAGCACACGCAGCAACGCTTCGATCTTGCCGCGGTCACCAGTGGCCTCGACAGTCAGCGACTCTGGCGATACATCAATGACCCTGGCGCGGAACAGGTTTACCGCTTCGATGACCTGGCTGCGGGTACCGGCCTCGGCCCGCACCTTGATCAACGCCAGCTCCCGGGACAGCGAGTTGTCAGCGTCTTGCTCGACGACCTTGATGACGTTAATCAACTTGTGCAGCTGCTTGGTGACCTGCTCGAGCGGGGTTTCCTCGGCGGAGACGACAATGGTCATCCGCGACATATTCTTGGACTCGGTGGCACCGACCGCCAACGACTCGATGTTGAAACCACGCCGGGAGAACAGCGCCGCCACCCGCGCGAGCACGCCGGGAGTATCCTCGACCAGAACCGACAAGGTGTGCGTGGTCGGCGATCCGCTCATCTGCGCCGCTCCTCCTCATCACTACGTTCTGCATCGTCGCCGGCGCGCATTAAGCGTGCCCTTCGCTTTCGTCATCAAAGAGCGGACGGATGCCGCGGGCGGCTTGGATCTCATCATTGCTGGTCCCAGCGGCGACCATCGGCCACACTTGCGCGTCGGCACCGACAATGAAGTCGATCACCACCGGGCGGTCGTTGATCGCCCGCGCCTGAGAAATGACGTCCGCCACGTCTTCTTGACGCTCGCAACGCAATCCGACGCAACCCAACGCCTCTGCCAGCTTCACGAAGTCCGGGATGCGGTGGGAGTGGGTGGCCAGGTCGGTCTGCGAGTAGCGCTCCTGATAAAACAGGGTTTGCCATTGCCGCACCATGCCCAGATTGCCGTTGTTGATCAACGCCACCTTGATCGGCGCGCCCTCGATCGCGCACGTAGCCAACTCCTGGTTGGTCATCTGGAAGCAGCCATCGCCGTCGATCGCCCAGACCTCCGCCTCCGGGCGAGCAATCTTGGCGCCCATGGCAGCCGGAATAGCGAATCCCATGGTGCCCAGACCGCCGGAGTTGAGCCAGGTGCGCGGCTTTTCGTAGGAGATGAACTGCGCCGCCCACATTTGATGCTGACCGACACCCGCGACATACACGGCGTCCGGGCCGGCAATCTCCCCCAGTTTCTCGATGACGTACTCCGGGCTCAGGCTGCCGTCGCTTTGCGGGCCGTAGCTCAACGGATACCTGGCCCGCACGTCCTCCAGATATGCCCACCAGTCGGTCATGTCGACGTTGCCGGGGGTCTGGTAATGGCGCAGCATCGCGATGAGCTCGGTGATCACGGCTTTGACGTCGCCCACAATCGGCACGTCGGCGTACCGGTTCTTGCCGATCTCCGCCGGGTCGATGTCGGCATGGATGACCTTGGCTTCGGGCGCGAAGGAGTCGAGCTTGCCCGTCACCCGGTCGTCGAAGCGGGTGCCCAGCGCGATCAGCAAATCGCTGCGCTGCAGCGCTGCCACCGCCGCAACGGTGCCGTGCATGCCGGGCATGCCCAGGTTCTGGTGATGGCTGTCCGGGAACGCGCCACGGGCCATCAACGTGGTCACCACCGGGATGCCGGTCAGTTCGGCCAAATCGGCCAGCTGCTCGGTCGCCTCGCCGCGGATGACGCCCCCGCCGACATACAGCACAGGCTTGCGCGCGGTCGCGATCAGCTTGGCGGCCTCACGGATCTGCCGGTTGTGCGGTTTGGTGTTGGGCTTGTAGCCGGGCAGGTCCATTTTCGGCGGCCAGCTGAACGTGCACTGCCCCTGCAACACATCCTTCGGGATATCGACGAGCACTGCGCCCGGCCGTCCCGACGACGCGATGTGGAAGGCCTCAGCCAGTACCCGGGGAATATCGTCGCCGGCGCGGACCAGGAAGTTGTGCTTGGTGATCGGCATCGTGATGCCCGAAATGTCGGCCTCTTGGAAGGCATCCGTCCCGATCAGCCCGCGTCCGACCTGCCCGGTAATGGCGACCACCGGCACTGAGTCCATCTGCGCATCGGCCAGCGGTGTCACCAGATTGGTGGCGCCAGGACCAGAAGTCGCCATGCACACCCCCACCTTGCCGGTCGCGTGTGCGTAGCCGCTGGCCGCGTGGCCGGCACCCTGCTCGTGGCGAACCAGGACATGGCGTAGCTTTTTTGAGTCGAACAACGGGTCGTATACCGGAAGGACGGCGCCGCCGGGAATTCCGAAGATGACCTCGACATCGAGTTCCTCCAACGACCGAATCACCGATTGTGCACCGGTAAGTTGCTCCGGTGCAACGTGTTTCGGTTTCATAGCGGCTGGCTTTGAAGGAGACTTCGTGACGGGTTTCACGGTGTTTAGCACGCCGTTACCCGACCCCTGCGGCTGGGCGGGTGGCTTGGTAGGTGCGCTCACAGTGGTCCTCTTTAGTCCTTATTCGCTTTGACAATCGCGTTGATGGGCAACAAAAAACCCCCGACAGCTCAGCTGCTGCACGAGGGTTGCGCGTTGGTTCTGGATCGCTTCAAATGCTGAAGTGCTAGTCAGCCACCAACGCGCCGACAAATTACTACCAGCATTCCGGGCTTTCCGGCGTTATTCATAGCATCCGACGGTAGCCTTCGTGGAGCTCAACCGTCAAATCCGGCGCCGCCCGCGTAGCACGCCGCGCAACCTCGGCCCACGTGACAAGTGAAATGATGCTCGGGTGGCTACTGGTTCGTCTGATTCGTCTGGCCAAACACCCGCTGGCTCTCCAGTGGTGATCAAGGTGTCGCCGGTAGCACACCTTGCCGTTGGATTCTTGACCCTCGGGCTGCTGGTGCCGGTGCTGGCCTGGCCGCCGACCGTCCCACTACTTGTCATCCCGGTGGTGTTGTCGGCGTTAATCGTCCGGCTTCGTACGGTCGCCGACGACCGGGGCGTCACGGTGCGGACCTTGTTGGGCAGCCAGGCGGTCTGCTGGGAGGACATCGACGGACTGCGTTTCAACCGCGGTTCCTGGGCACGCGCCCGGCTCAAAAACGGCGCGGAACTGCGGTTGCCCGCAGTCACTTTCGCCACCCTGCCGCTGTTGACCGAAGCCAGCTCGGGACGAGTCCCCAACCCGTACCGCTGAGCGGTCTCAGCCGAGCGGATTCACGCCGTTGAGCAGCACCCACACAGCAACGCCAGCGGCGATGCCAGCGAGCAGCGCGATGAACGACCCTATGAACGGTCGATAGGCCCAGCGCCGGCCGGCGTCGAGGCCATACCGGCCCGGACCGCACAAGATGACGGTGACGGCCATCACGATCAGGGTGATCTGGTATTCATTCCCGTCGGGCAAAAAGAACGAGAACGGATGCGAATGCTTTGCGATTGCTGCGAGCAGACCGTTGATGAGGAACGCCAGCGCCCCCGCAGCGGCCACCGGCGCAAATAATCCCAGGACCAGAAGCACGCCGGCAACGACCTCGCCGCCAGCGCTTACATAAGCCAGGATGTCGGCGTGCTGGTAGCCGACCTCGGTCAGTGAGTTCTTGAAGCCGGTCAACCCCTGGCCGCTCCACCAGCCGAACAGCTTCTGCAGCCCATGGGCGGCCAGCACTACGCCCAGCCCGACCCGCAGTACCAGCAGACCGAGATGCTGGGTACCGCGCCGACCGACAGTGTGTAACCACTCGTTGTCCTGGTCCGAATCGATCTCGGCAGGCTCGGCCACTGCATGCCGGGCCAGCGGCTGCGGATGGACGTAAGGTAACGACTCCTGCTGATCGAGCAGGTTGTATCCCGCGCCACCAGCGCCAGCCAAGTGACCAGGGTCGCTGTACGGGATGACGGTGGTAGTTCCGAAATCGCCTGGGTACCCAACTGGCGTCAGGTCATCTTCGGGATCGACCAGGCTTGCCGAGGCGGGGCGTCCCGGGATTGGCTCCGGGCATTCGCCCGGCCGCCGCCAGTGTTCGTCATGCGATTGACCGGTCACTCGTGCCAGGGTAAGGGCATTTGGGTCTGAATTGGGGATTTGAGCGGCGCTTTCGTCAGACAATCAGCACTTAGCCTGCCAAATAGGTGCCGATCGGACTCAAAATGACCCAAAATGACGATCGCGTGCCTCCGCGATGCGGCTCATCACGTGCCCGGATGAGGAAACCGACTTCCGGGCGCCAAACGAGGGCACGCATGTGGCGGCTTGTGGCATTGAGGCCGGCAATGTCCGTAGCCTGTCGGTCATGCGGATACGGCGGTCGGTTCGGTCCGGGCTCGCTGCGCTGTGTGCGGCGGTGCTGGTATCGAGCGGCTGCGCACGGTTCAACGACGCCCAGTCACAGCCCTTTACCACCAACCCAGAACTTCAGCCACCGCCCAGCTCGACGCCGCCCCCACCGCCGCCGCTGCCACCGACACCGTTCCCCAAACAATGCCCGGCCCCCGGGGTGATGCAGGGCTGTCTGGAGAGCACTAGCGGTCTGATTATGGGCATCGACAGCAAAACCGCACTGGTCGCCGAACGCACTACCGGCGCAGTCAAGGAGATCTCGGTCAGCGCCGAGCCGAAGGTCAAGACGGTCATCCCGGTCGACTCGTCCGGGGATGGGGGCTTGATGGATATCGTGCTGTCGCCCACCTATACCCAAGACCGCCTGATGTACGCCTATATCAGCACACCCACCGACAACCGGGTGATCCGAGTGGCTGACGGCGACATCCCGAAGGACATCTTGACCGGCATCCCCAAAGGGGCCGTCGGCAACACTGGAGCGTTGATCTTCACCAGCCCCACCACGCTGGTGGTGCTCACTGGCGATGCAGGCAACCCGGCGCTGGCCGCCGATCCCAAATCGTTGGCCGGCAAGCTGCTGCGCATCGAGCAGCCGACCACCATCGGCCAGGCGCCGCCGACGACAGCGCTGTCCGGTATCGGCTCGGGCGGCGGCTTGTGCACCGACCCCGTCGACGGCTCGCTGTATGTCACCGACCGCACCCCCACCGCGGACCGATTGCAACGCATCACCAAAAGCTCGGAAGTCTCGACGGTGTGGACTTGGCCCGACAAGCCCGGCGTGGCCGGCTGCGCGGCCATGGACGGGACCGTGCTGGTCAACCTGATTAACCCCAAGCTGACGGTGGCCGTCCGGCTGGCGCCGTCGACCGGCGCGGTCACCGGTGAACCCGACGTTGTCCGTAAGGACACCCACGCGCACGCGTGGGCATTGCGGATGTCGCCAGACGGGAATGTCTGGGGCGCGACCGTCAACAAGACTGCCGGTGACGCCGAGAAGCTCGACGACGTGGTGTTCCCGCTCTTCCCACAGGGCGGCGGCTTCCCGCGCAACAACGACGACAAGACGTAGCCGGGCGGGCCGGGCGACGCCCGGCGAGTGGGAATCTCACGACGCCGTATCGGCGTGGCGCGTCGCCAGATTCACACTCGAAGAGCCGGTTTGGCTGCCGACGAGTTCGGGAATCAGTCGGCGAGTTCGCGGGGCACCACGAACACGTCGATGAGGGCGCCGTTGCGCCACACCGTCATCTCGATCCGGCGGGCGATCGCATCTTCGACCATCAGCCGCTGGATCGCGGTTGCGGTGACCACGTGTTGGCCGTCGACGCTGACCACAATGTCGCCGCGGCGCAGGCCGGCTGCGGCGGCCGGGCTGCCGGGTACCACGCTGGCGACCTGCAGACCATGCGCGGTGCCCAACTTATTGGCGACCGCAGGCGGCACCGGGACATGCGAACCGGCGATCCCCAACCAGGCGCGGCGCACGCGGCCGACGCGCATCAGCGCCGCGATGATCTTGTGGGTCGAGGAGTTAATGGGCACGGCCAACCCCAACCCGACACCGGCGACTGCCGTGCTCACGCCGACCATCCGGCCCTGGCCGTCGGCCAAGACGCCGCCACTGTTTCCCGGGTTCAGCGCGGCATCGGTTTGGATGACTTCGTCGACGACGCGGCCACTGCGAGTGGGCAGCGACCGTCCCAGACCGGAGACGATGCCGGCGGTGACGCTGCCGGCCAGCCCCAACGGGTTGCCGACCGCCACCACCAGTTGACCGACGCGGAGGTCCTCGGCGCGTCCCATGCGCACCGGTGCGGGAACGCTGCCACGGGCCTTCAACACGGCCAGGTCGGACAGCTCGTCACGTCCGGCGACATCCGCGTCCACAGCGGTGCCGTCGGTAAACGTCGCTTCGGCGGAGCGGGCACCGGCGACAACGTGCGCACTGGTCAGCAGGTAGCCATCGGCGGTGATGACGCTGGCGCTGCCACCGCCGTTACCACGGCGACCGCGCACCGCCAGGCTGGCCACACTCGGCAACACCGTCTCCGCCACAGCGGTGACCACGCGCGAGTACGCGTCCAGGGCTTCCTCGGGCATAACCGGCTCAGCGTCGCAGCGGCTTCTGGTATGCCTGCGTTCGCCGTCGGCAGAACTGTTAGGCCTGCCCGCAGGCGGCCAAGACGAGCTCGCGCACCCGGGCGGCATCGGCCTGCCCGCGGGTGGCCTTCATCACCGCTCCTACGATCGCGCCTGCCGCAGCCACCTTGCCGCCGCGAATCTTTTCCGCCACATCAGGATTGGCGGCCAGGGCCTCGTCGACCGCGGCCTGCGTCACCGAGTCGTCGCGCACCAGCGCCAAGCCGCGAGCGGTCATAACCTGCTCGGGTTCGCCTTCCCCTGCGAGCACACCCTCGACGACCTGGCGGGCCAGTTTGGTGGACAGCTTGCCCTCGTCGACCAACGCCACCACCGCGGCAACTTGGGCAGGGGTGATGGCCAGCTCGTCCAAGGTGATGTTTGCCTCATTAGCCTTCTGTACCAAGAAGTTTCCCCACCAGGCGCGCGCTTGCTCGCTGGAGACGCCGTGCTTGACAGTCGCGGCGACCAGTTCGACCGCGCCAGCGTTGACGAGATCTCGCATCACCTCGTCGGAAATACCCCATTCCTGCTGAATCCGCTTGCGGCTCAACCACGGTAGCTCCGGGATTGTTTGGCGCAACTGCTCGACCAGCTCGCGGCTGGGCGCGACGGGCTCCAGGTCGGGCTCGGGAAAATACCGGTAGTCCTGCGCGGTCTCCTTGGCGCGGCCCGGGCTGGTGTACCCGGCCTCGTGAAAGTGCCTGGTTTCCTGGGTGATCCGGCCTCCGGACACCAGGATGGCGCCTTGACGTTGCATCTCATAGCGCACGGCCACTTCGACGCTTTTCAGTGAGTTGACGTTTTTGGTCTCGGTCCTGGTGCCGAATTCGGCCGTCCCGGCCGGCTTCAGCGATACGTTGGCGTCACAACGCATCGAGCCTTGGTCCATCCGAACATCGGATACATCCAACGCGCGCAACAGATCTCGTAACGCCGTCACATACGCCCGAGCGATCTGCGGCGCCCGAGTTCCAGCCCCCTCGATGGGCTTGGTGACGATTTCGATCAACGGCACGCCGGCGCGGTTGTAGTCGATCAGCGATGTCGTCGCGCCGTGAATGCGGCCAGTCTCGCTGCCTAGGTGGGTCAGCTTGCCGGTGTCTTCCTCCATGTGCGCCCGTTCGATCTCCACCCGCCAGGTGGTGCCGTCCTCCAGAGGCGCTTCGAGGTATCCGTTAATGGCGATCGGCTCGTCGTATTGCGAAATCTGGTAATTCTTGGGCATGTCCGGGTAGAAGTAGTTCTTCCGCGCGAAGCGGCACCAGGGCACGATTTCACAGTTCAGCGCCAGTCCGATCCGAATCGCCGACTGGACCGCGGCCCGGTTAAGCACCGGCAGCGAACCCGGCAGGCCCAGACACACCGGGCACACCTGGGTGTTCGGTTCGGCGCCGAATGTGGTGGCGCAGCCGCAGAACATTTTGGTCACGGTGGACAGCTCAACGTGCACTTCAAGTCCGAGCACCGGATCAAAGCGCGCGACCACGTCGTCGTAATCCAGCAGATCAGCCACAGAAGTCATGGGCCCGATCTTAGTGTTCGCGTTCGTCCACCAGGCGCGAGCGTGCGTGTTGGTACAAGGACACGCCATATTGCCTGGCAATCTGCGCACCCTCGCCGCAAGCGAACCCGTGCTTTAACCGAAGAAGGCGGCGGCGTCGTCGTAACGGCTTTCAGGCACCAGCTTGAGCTGACGCACCGCATCCGCCAGCGGCACGCGACCGATGTCTTGCCCACGCAGCGACACCATCTGACCGTACTCGCCGACGTGCGCGGCGTCGGCAGCGTTAACCCCGAACCGGGTGGCCAGCACCCGGTCGAAGGCCGTCGGGGTACCGCCGCGCTGGACATGGCCCAGCACGGTCACTCGCACGTCCTTGTTGATCCGCTTCTCGACCTCAGCGCCCAACTGCGCAGCCACCCCGGTAAAACGCTCATGACCAAACTCGTCAATCCCGCCTTCGCGCAACGTGATCGAGCCTGGGACCGGCTTAGCACCCTCGGCGACCACGCAAATGAAATGCGAGTCCCCGCGCTGGAAGCGTCGTTTCACGAGGCGGCACACTTCCTCGACATCAAAGGGCTGTTCGGGGATCAGCGTCATGTGCGCACCGGAAGCCAGCCCGGAATTCAGCGCGATCCAGCCAGCGTGCCGGCCCATTACCTCCACCAGCATGACCCGTTGGTGGGACTCGGCGGTGCTGTGCAACCGGTCAATGGCGTCGGTGGCCACCGTCAGCGCCGTGTCGTGGCCGAAAGTCACGTCGGTGCAGTCGATGTCGTTGTCGATCGTCTTCGGCACGCCGACCACCGGAACGTTTTCTTCGGATAGCCAGTGCGCGGCCGTCAGCGTGCCTTCGCCACCGATCGGGATAAGCACGTCGATGCCATTGTCATCCAGGGTCTGCTTGATCTGATTCAGCCCAGCCCGCAGCTTGTCGGGGTGCACCCGGGCGGTGCCCAGCATGGTTCCGCCTTTGGCGAGCAGACGGTCATTGCGGTCGTCGTTGCGCAGCTGCATGCGCCGGTTCTCCAGCAACCCGCGCCAGCCGTCCTGAAACCCGACTACCGACGAGCCGTACCGGGCGTCGCAGGTACGCACAATCGCCCGGATGACGGCATTGAGACCAGGACAGTCGCCACCCCCGGTGAGAATTCCGATCCGCATGCCTTCATCTTGCCTGTGGACGCCGTAGATAGCGCGAGCAGACGCAAATATCTGCTCGCCGCTGGCAGGTGCTCGCGGCTGAGCTCAAATGGCGGACGGCAATGGCCCCCGGGCGGCCTCGTAGGCCGCACCCACCCGGTAGAGCCGGTCATCGGCCAAGGCCGGCGCCATGATCTGCAGGCCCACCGGCAGCTGATCATCCGGGGACAGCCCGGACGGCACCGACATGCCGCAATGGCCAGCCAGGTTGAGCGGCAGTGTGCACAGATCGAACAGGTACATCGCCAGGGGATCGTCGACCTTCTCGCCAAGGCCGAACGCGGTAGTCGGGGTCGCCGGCGACACCAGCACGTCGACGGATCGATAGGCCTCGTCGAGATCGCGCGCAATCAAGGTGCGCACTTTCTGCGCCTGGTTGTAGTAGGCGTCGTAATAGCCGGCCGACAATGCGTAGGCACCGATCATGATGCGCCGCTTGACCTCCGGCCCGAAACCGGCAGCCCGGGTCAGCGCCATCACCTCCTCGGCGCTGCGGCTGCCGTCGTCACCGACCCGCAGCCCGTAGCGCATCGCGTCGAAACGCGCGAGGTTGCTCGACACCTCCGACGGCAAGATCAGATAGTAGGCGGCCAGCGCGTAATCAAAGTGCGGGCAGTCGACTTCGCTAACCTGCGCACCCAGTGCGGTCAACTGGTCGACAGCGGCCGCAAATGACGCCAGCACCCCCGGCTGGTAACCCTCGCCACTATGCAGCTGGCGCACCACCCCGACACGCACGCCACGCAGATCACCCGTCGCGCCGGCCTGGGCGGCGCCCACGATGTCGGGCACCGCTGCCGCCACGGATGTGGAGTCGCGGGTGTCGTGGCCGGCGATCACCGCATGCAGCAGCGCGGTGTCTAACACGGTGCGCGCGCACGGCCCGCCCTGATCCAGCGACGACGCACAGGCCACCAGCCCGTACCGGGACACTGTGCCGTAGGTGGGTTTGACACCGACGGTCGCGGTCAGCGCGGCGGGCTGACGGATGGAGCCGCCGGTGTCGGATCCGATGGCCAACGGCGCCTGGAACGCGGCCAGCGCCGCCGCGCTGCCGCCACCGGAGCCGCCGGGCACCCGATCGACGTTCCACGGGTTGCGGGTGGGGCCGTAGGCGGAGTTCTCGGTCGAGCTGCCCATCGCGAACTCGTCCATGTTGGTCTTACCCAGGATCGGGATGCCGGCCGCACGCAACCGCGTGGTGACGGTGGCGTCGTACGGGGAATGCCAGCCCTGCAGGATCTTGGATCCGCAGGTGGTCGGCATGTCGATGGTGGTGAACACGTCTTTGAGCGCCAGCGGTACCCCGGCCAACGCCGACGGTAGCCGCTCGCCAGCGGCCACCGCCTTATCGACGGCGGCCGCGGCCGACAGTGCTTTCTCGGGCGCGACGTGCAGGAAGGCCCGGTAGGTGTCGTCCGTCGCCTCGATCTGGTCCAGACAGGCCTGGGTGATCTCAACCGACGACAGCTCCTTGGCGGCGACCTTGGCCGCCAGCGTCGCGGCGTCGGATCGGATGATCTCGGTCACTCGGCGTCCCCCAGGATCTGGGGGACAGCGAAGCGACCGTCGACGGCTTCGGGTGCTTCGGCCAGCGCCTGCTGCTGGGTAAGGCACGGGACGGTCTCGTCCGGGCGCGTGACGTTCACGTCCTTGAGCGGGTTGTCGGTGGGTTCGACACCGGTGACGTCGACGGCCTGGATCTGGCTGACGTGGGTCAAGATGGCGTCAAGTTGACCAGAGAAGCTGTCCAACTCGGTATCGGTCAACGCCAGCCGGGCCAGCCGGGCCAGGTGCGCAACCTCATCGCGGGAGATGCGGGAGATCTGGGACACGAGCGAAAAGCCTACCTAGCCGCGAGCGTGAAGCTGGCCGCACAGTCGTTACCGAGCGTGAAGCTGGCCGCACGCTGGTCGGCAGCGGCACCGCTGTGCAACAGTGTTGGCCGTGCCTTCCTATTTGCTGCGCATCGAGCTAGCCGACCGCCCAGGTAGCCTGGGCTCGCTAGCTGTGGCACTCGGTTCGGTGGGCGCCGACATCTTGTCGCTCGATGTGGTGGAGCGCAGCGGTGGCTACGCGATCGACGACCTGGTGATCGAGCTGCCGCCAGGAGCGATGCCCGACAAGTTGATCACCGCCGCCGAATCACTTCCCGGTGTCCGAGTAGACAGCGTCCGACCGCACAGCGGTCTGCTGGAAGCCCACCGCGAGCTGGAGCTGCTCGACCAGGTCGCCGCGGCCCGCGACAACGCGTCCAGGCTGCAGGTGCTCGCCGACGAGGCGCCGAAAGTGCTGCGAGTGAGCTGGTGCACAGTGCTGCACAGTTCCCAGGGAGAGCTACACCGCCTCGCCGCGAGCGCTGGCGCACCGGAGACGCGGGCGGATTCGGCACCGTGGCTACCGATCGAGCATGCCGCGCCGCTCGACGGTACCGCCGAGTGGGTGCCGCAGGCGTGGCGCGATATGGACACCACCATGGTCGCCGCACCGTTGGGCGACCCGCACACCGCGGTGGTGCTGGGCCGTCCGGGCCCGGAGTTTCGGCCGTCAGAGGTGGCTCGGCTGGGGTATCTGGCCGGGATCGTGGCCACCATGCTGCGCTGACGCTATTCGACGGCTTGCTGCACCGGTGGCCCCTGCTCCAGCAACCGGCGAAACCCATCTTCATCGAGGATCGGTACCCCGAGCTCGACCGCCTTGTCGTATTTGGATCCCGGCGAGTCGCCGGCGACCACGTAGGCAGTCTTCTTCGACACCGAACCAGCGGCCTTGCCACCGCGCGCCACGATCGCCTCCTTGGCGTCGTCGCGGGAAAACCCCGCTAACGAGCCGGTGACGACGATGGTGAGCCCCTCGCACGTGCGCGGCACGCTGGTGTCGCGCTCATCGGCCATCCGCACCCCGGCCGCCCGCCACTTGTCGACAATCGCGCGATGCCAGTCGACGGTGAACCACTCGGTGACCGCGGCCGCGATGGTGGCACCTACCCCCTCGACGGCGGCCAGCTGCTCGGTGGACGCGGCCACGATGGCGTCAACGCTGCCGAACTCGGTGGCCAGGGCTCGCGCCGCCGTCGGCCCGACATGCCGGATCGACAACGCCACCAGCACTCGCCACAGCGGTGCGGCTTTGGCCTTGTCGACGTTGACCAGTAACCGTTTGCCGTTGGCCGACAACTCGCCGGCCTTGGTCCGGAAAAGCTCGGTGCGCAACAAGTCATCCTCGGTGAGGGTGAACAGGTCACCCTCGCTGGTGATCACCTGCGCGGCCAGCAGCGCAACGCCGGCCTCGTATCCCAGTCCCTCGATGTCGAGCGCGCTGCGGCTGGCGACGTGAAACACGCGCTCTCGCAGTTGCCCCGGGCAGCTCCTGGCATTGGGGCAACGGATGTCAGCATCGCCTTCCTTTTCCGGCGCCAACGTGGTGCCGCACTCGGGACACGTTGTGGGCATGACGAATTCGCGTTCGGACCCGTCGCGCAGGTCAACCACGGGTCCTAAGACTTCGGGAATCACGTCGCCGGCCTTGCGGATCACCACGGTGTCACCGATCAACACGCCTTTGCGTTTGACCTCAGCAGCGTTGTGCAGGGTCGCCTGCCCGACCGTCGACCCGGCCACCTTCACCGGCGTCATGAACGCGAACGGCGTGACCCGCCCGGTGCGGCCGACGTTCACCCGGATGTCGAGCAGCTTGGTCTGCGCTTCCTCAGGTGGGTACTTGTAAGCGATGGCCCATCGCGGAGCTCGCGAGGTGGAACCCAGCCTGCGCTGCAACACCACCTCGTCGATTTTGACCACTATCCCGTCGATTTCGTGGTCCACCTCGTGGCGATGTTCGCCCCAATAGGCGATGCGTCCCTGGACGCCAGCTATGTCGTTCACCAGCGTCGTATGCTCGGACACCGGCAGCCCCCAGGCCTGTAAAGCCAAGTAGGCCTGGTGCTGGGTGGCGGGGCGAAAACCTTCGATGTGCCCAAGTCCATGGCAGATCATCCGCAGCTTGCGGCGGGCCGTGACCGCCGGATCTTTCTGGCGCAGCGAGCCCGCCGCGCTGTTGCGTGGGTTAGCGAACGGATTCTTGCCCTCCTCAACGAGGCTCGCGTTGAGCGCTTGGAAGTCCGCCACCCGGAAAAACACCTCGCCGCGGACCTCGAGAACCTCTGGCAGCGGGTAAATATCGCTGGCGGTCAGCCGTTCTGGCACGTCTTCGATGGTCCGCGCGTTCAGCGTGACGTCCTCGCCGGTGCGACCATCACCCCGAGTCGCGGCGCGGGTCAGGCGTCCATCCCGATAGACCAACGACAATGCGACACCGTCAATCTTGAGCTCACACAAATAATGGACGTCATCACCGATCTCAGCGCGGATGCGGGTGACCCAGGCGTCGAGTTCATCCCCACTGAACGCGTTGTCGAGGCTGAGCATCCGTTCGAGATGCTCGGTCGCCACGAAATCAGTCGTGAAGCCGGCACCGCCGACCAGCTGAGTAGGGGAATCGGGCGTGCGCAGCTCGGGATGGGCTTCCTCCAGCGCGGCGAGCCTGACCAGCAGGCGATCGAACTCCGCGTCGGAGATGATCGGCGCGTCCCGCACGTAGTAGCGGAACTGATGTTCGCGCACCTCTTCGGCCAGCTCTCGCCACTGCCGCAACACCTCGGGTCCGATAGGGTCAGCTTCGGGCGAACTCACCCCCGCAGGCTAACTGAGCAGTCCGACGCAGGCCCGGGCCGCTGGTGCGCCGAGATTGCCGCGGTGGTTGTGTCCAGCCGGGTTCGCACAGCCTTGGCGGCAATCTCGGTGGTCAGCCGGCGCGATTAGATGGCATCCGGGTCTTGGGCGAACGCTTCGGCGGCCTTGCGCGCAAGCTCGATCGCGGTGCGCGACCATTGCGGCGTCGCACCCGCCAGACCGCATGCCGGGCTGACACCGATGCGATCGCGCAGCGCTGAGCGGCCGAAGCCGAGCCGATCGGTCACCCCGACAACGGCGGCGGCGACCTGCTCGACCGACGGCGGCCGTTGCGGGGCGGTTGCGGGCACTACGCCCAACACGATGGTGCGACCAGACTCGACGAATGCTGCGATGCCATCCAGATCCGCTGCCCGCAGCATGTTGGCATCTACCGACACCGCGCTAATAGCGCTGCGCTGCAAGAAGTTCCACGGCAGTTCCGCGGCACAGCTGTGCAGCAGTACATCGGCACCCACGGTCGCGACGCAATTGTCCAACAACGCTGCCGCCAGCGCTTCGTCGAGCGGAGCGACCGGGGAAAACGCGGTCACCCCGGTCAGCAGTCCCCCCAATGCCGCCGGCAGCGACGCCTCGTCGAACTGCACCACCACCGGGGTGTCGAGTCGCCGTGCCAGGGCCGCACGGTGCGCGGCAACGCCCTCGGCCAGCGATGCTGCCAGGTCACGCACGGCGCCGGGGTCGGTGATCGCCCGGTGGCCGTTGGCCAGTTCTAGCCCGGCCACCAAGCTGACCGGTCCAGGAGCCTGCACCTTGACGACACGCCCCCTGCCGCGCAGACCGGCCTTCTCCCAGGCCTCTTCGAGGGCATCCATGTCCTCGTCGAGCAGGCTAACGGCTCTGCGTGTCACTGCGCCGGGCCGTGCGGCGATGCGGTAACCGCGTGGCACCGTGTCGATGGCCACGTCGATGAGCAGCGCACCGGCCCGTCCGAGCAGGTCGGCGCCCACTCCCCTGGCGGGCAACTCAACGATATGGGCCAGCGCGCCCGCCAACTCGCCGACGACAACCTCGGCGGCGGGGCGCGGGGATGAGCCGGGCCACGATCCAACACCGCTAGCCGTTGCGAAAACACTCATCCGGCAACCGTATTCGACATCGCATCGCCGGTCGCCCGCCAGGGGTACCTGTTGTCTTGCGCGAGCCGTCCCGCAGCTAGCAAAATGTGACGCGGCCGCTGCTGTGATGCGACACGGCGTTGCCCCAGGGACACGGCTCCCAGCTCGCCGGCAACATCGGCACCCGCGGAGCAGCGCCGAACAAACCAGCACCGCACACCGTCAACCCCGCCGGCTGCCCAACCGACTCCTTACTCACGGTCCCAGCAAAACCCCACTCCGGTGCCACCACAGGGCGCGCTACAACAGACGACACTTCTACCACACGTTCGCCGGCTTCACCAGGCTCCTCATCCCTAGACCGGTCCGCGAGGTAGCCGCCGGCACCGATTGGTAACGCGGTCGGCAACGCAATCGATAACGCAGTCGGCAACGCGATCGCGGAGCCGACCAGCACGACTGGCGGCACGAGCGGAGCGATCACGAGGGAAGCAGCGATCTCGAGGATCACAGCGATGATCGCCCAGAGCACGGCTCCAATAAATAACGCACCGAGGGCCATCAATATGTCAATGATGACGTCAACGACGGCTGCCGGTGCGGCGACGTCGGCCGCAAGGACGCTGAGTGCGCCACCATGGGCGTTCAGCAGTGGCGGCGCCGCTGTGGCCAGTGGTCGTGACGCCAGCACCGTACCCGAAACCGCTTCATAGGCGCTCATGATGGTGGCCGCCCGAACCCACATCTCCGCGTACTCGGCCTCATTAACCGCGATCGGGATCGTATTCACACCAAAGAAATTCGTCCCCGACAACACCGCATGGGCGGCATGGTTAGCAACCAGCTCGGACAACGTTGGCATCTCGGCCAGCGCACCGGTATAGGCCGCCGCCGCCACCTCATGCCCTACAGCCCGCTGCGCACAGTCAGCGCTGGTCTTTGTCAGCCATGTCAGATACGGTGCGTGCGCGGCCACATAGTTCGCCGCGCTCGGCCCCTCCCACGCCGCAGCCGACACCGCGCCCAGATTTGCAGTGAGTTCTTGTGCCGCCAACGCGTATTCGACGCTCAGCGAGGTCCACGCCGCACCGGCGTTCAACACCGGACCAGGACCCGGACCAGCAGCCAACAACGCCGAATGCACCTCCGGCGGCACGCCAAACCAAAGCGTCACACCAAACCCACACCGTACGACGACGCCGCCACCGCAATCACCGGCACCGCAGCAGAATGCGCCGCCACCAAACCCTCCGGAACCACCGCAGCGTCAAAAACCGCCCCTCCTCTGTTAAGCCAAAACCCGAGGGGAATTATTATACATATGACAAATACTACGGCAGGGCATACCTCCCGTCGGCTACCGCCTTAGCACAGAAGTCTTGCGCTATCTCGCCCGGATGGTCCGCCCGCTCCGGGGCCTGACCAGCAGTCCACGCGCAGCGTTAGGCAACATCTCGAGTTTCCCGGAACCCACGGAAGTGTCTTTGTCACAACGGACTCAGCTAACCGTTAATTCGCCCACCAACCACATTTGACTGCCAGCTCGCCGGCAACATCGGCACCCGCGGAGCAGCGCCGAACAAACCATCACCGCACACCGTCAACCCCGCCGGCTGCCCAACCGACTCCTTACTCGCGGTCCCAGCAAAACCCCACTCCGGTGCCACCACAGGGCGCGCTACAACAGACGACACTTCTACCACACGTTCGCCGGCTTCACCAGGTTCCTGCTCAGGCTCCTCATCCCTCGACTCGTCCGCGAGGTAGGCGCCGGCACCGATTGGCACCGCAATCGGCAACGCAATCGCTAACGCGGTCGGCACCCCAATCACGGAGCCGGCCAGCACGAATGGCGTGGCGATGATCAGGAACGGCGGGGTCAAGATGATCGCGAGGAGCGTGAAGGTGATCGCCTCGGCCAAGATGATCAGCGGCAGCACCATCGCGAGGACGACCGTCCAGAGGACAACCGCAAACAACAGATAGAACAATATCATAATGATATTGATCAATATGATAATGATGATCGGGAGCTCCCCCGGTGCGGCGACGTTGGCCGCAAGGACACTGGGTACGCCACCATGGGCGTTCAGCAGTGGCGGCGCCGCTGTGGCCGGTGGTCCCGACGCCAGCACCGTACCCGAAACCGCTTCATAGGCGCTCATGGTGGTGGCCGCCCGAACCCACATCTCCTTGTACTCGGCCTCATTGACCGCGATCGGGATCGTATTCACACCAAAGAAATTCGTCCCTGACAACACCGCATGGGCGGCGTGGTTAGCGGCCAGCTCGGACAAGGTGGGCATCTCGGCCAGCGCACCGGTATAGGCCGCCGCCGCCACCTCATGCCCTACAGCCCGTTCGGCGCAGTCAGCGCTGGTCTTTGTCAGCCATGTCAGATACGGTGCGTGCGCGGACTCATAGTTCGCCGCGCTCGGCCCCTCCCACAGACCAGCTGACACTGCACCCAGATTTGCGGTGAGTTCTTGTGCCGCCAACGCGTATTCGACGCTCAGCGAGGTCCACGCCGCACCGGCGTTCAACACCGGACCAGGACCCGGACCGGCAGCCAACAACGCCGAATGCACCTCCGGCGGCACGCCAAACCAAAGCGTCACACCAGACCCACATGTGACGCCGCACCAGCATTCGCCGCCGCAAGACGAGCCGGCAGCGCCGCAGCATCGGCCACCGCCAAACCATGCGGAACTACCCGCAGCGTAATAGCCCGCCCCTCCCGCTCAGCAAACAGATCGCCCAGCTGTATACACAGCGAGTAATGCATATCGTGGAAACATCGCTATAGTCAACTACTGCTTCAGTGAATACAATGCGGGGCCATCGCGCCAACGGTGTCAACACCGACGTGATCCTGCTGGATCAGTCACGGATGCGCGCGATCGTCGGCGCCGACATCATGCCCTCTCAACGTCAATTTGCCGATATCAGCCACCACGCCGTTAGCCAGCACACACCCATTAACCTTGCACACCAACCACATCCGACTCCCACGTCGCCGGCAACATCGGCACCCGCGGACCACCACCCAACCCGCCATCCAACATGACCAACCCCGCAGGCCCCGTGACCGACTCCTTACCCGCTGTCCCAGCAAAACCCAATGCGCCAGCACCCCGATCAGAAGCCACCACCGACACCAACCGCCCCTGCGGCGCCACCCCGGCACGCGCGCCACCAGACGCTACGTTCGCCGTCACGACATCGACCTCGACAACCTCCGCGCCCACACTCGCCTCGTCGGCAAGGTAGCCGCTAATGCCGATCGGCAACGACGTCGGCAACGCGATCGCCGAGCCGGCCAGTACGACAGGCGCGGCGACCGCGAGGAACGGCAGGGTCAAGACGATCGCGAAAAACCCGAAGACGATCGTCTCTGCCAGGATCACTAATGGCAGCAGGATCGCGAGGACGATCGCCCAGGCGACGACTCCAAACAGCAACTCGAGCAATATCACCGGGAGCTGGATCAACAGCTCACCGAGGAGGATCAATATCTCAATGATGACATCGATGATGGCTGCCGGCGCGGCAGGGACGGCCGCCATGCCGCCGCCCACGCCACTACCGGTTTTCAGCAGTACCGGCGCTGCTGTGGCCCGTAGTCGCGACGCCAGCACCAGCACCGAATTCGAGGTCGCCTCATAAACGGTCATCGTGCTGGCCGCCCGAACCCACATCTCCGCATACTCGGCCTCATTGGCCGCGATCGGGATCGTGTTCACACCAAAGAAATTCGTCGCCACCAACACCGCATGGGCGGCACGGTTAACAGCCAGCTCGGCCAACGTCGGCATCTCCGCCAAAGCACCATCATATGCCGCCGCCATCGCCTCATGCCCAGCAGCCCGCTCCGCGCAGTCGGCGCTGACGTCGTCTAAGAAGACCAGATACGGCGCGTGCGCGCCCACATAGCCCTCGGCGCTCGGACCCTGCCACGCCTCAGCCGACACCTCGTCCAGCTCTCCAGTGAGTTCTTCTGCTGCCCAAGAAGATTCGATGCTCAACGAGGTCCACATTGTCGCGGCCTCCCGCAACGGACCAGAACCCGGACCAGCACTCAACAACGCCGAATGCACCTCCGGGGGCGCGCCAAACCAATACGTCACGCCAAACCCGCACCGTACGCCGCCGCCGGCACCACCGCCGCAATCACCGCCTCCACCGCAGCACTGGCCGCCGCCAAACCCTCCGGAACCACCTGCAGCGTCACAACCCGCTCCCTCAGTCAAATCAATAAGCCCGCTCAACTATACACATGGCGAATAATAGCTGGCGCGGAACATGCCCATAGTCAACTTACGGCCGGCACCGCCGCAGCCGATCCGTTCCCCTATCCACCCGGCCCGAGACAGTCCCGCCGTCCATCGACCTCGTGTCCGTCGAAGGGCCAGATAATACACGATTCACATGACCGCACAGAAGCTCGTCACAGACCAATTCAACGACCGCACTGGCGGTTTCACCCGCGGTCGCTTTGCAAGCTATAACGCCGGCGTGGCGGCGATGGTGGCGCTGCCGAGCACCTCGTCGCCGTCCGGATCCAGGCGGTACAGCACCAGCGTCTGGCCGCGCGCCACACCGCGCAGCGGTTCGCACAACCGCACCGAAAGCTCGTCACCAATCAACTCAACGACCGCACCGGCGGTTTCACCGTGCGCACGAATCTGAACCACGCACTCAACAGGACCCGACGGCGCGGCTCCCGCGGTGAAGACCGGCGCCCGTCCGATCAGCGCATGCACATCGAGGTCGGCCGCGTCGCCCACCTGCACGGTCGCGGTGTCGGCGTCGATCGCCGTCACGTAGCGCGGTCGGCCGTCCGGTCCTGGCCCGGCGATGCCCAGGCCCTTGCGTTGACCGACGGTGAAGCCGTGCACCCCGTCATGGGTAGCAAGCACGGCGCCATCCGCATCAACCACGCTGCCGCGGCGAACCCCAATGCGCGCACCCAGAAAGGCACGGGTGTTGCCGGACGGGATGAAGCAGATGTCGTGGCTGTCGGGCTTATCGGCAACCGGTAGGCCGCGGCGGGCGGCCTCCGCACGGACCTGCGGCTTGGGGGTGTCGCCGATCGGGAACGCGGCGTGGCGCAGCTGCTGGGCGGTCAGTACGGCCAGCACATAGGACTGATCCTTATCCCGGTCGACAGCACGACGTAGCCGCCCACCGGACAGCCGCGCGTAGTGGCCGGTGGCCACCGTATCGAAGCCCAACGCTAAGGCTCTGACAGCAAGCGCCGAGAACTTGATCCGCTGATTGCATCGCACACAGGGGTTAGGGGTTTCCCCGCGGGCATACGATGACACAAAGTCATCGATCACGTCTTTGTGGAACTTCTCAGCGAAATCCCAAACATAGAATGGGATCCCGAGAACATCGGCGACACGGCGCGCATCTGACGCGTCTTCTTTCGAGCAGCAGCCCCGCGACCCGGTGCGCAGCGTACCGGGAGCGGTAGACAGCGCCAGGTGCACACCCACC
Source organism: Mycobacterium haemophilum DSM 44634 (assembly GCF_000340435.2). Lineage (NCBI taxonomy): Bacteria > Bacillati > Actinomycetota > Actinomycetes > Mycobacteriales > Mycobacteriaceae > Mycobacterium > Mycobacterium haemophilum. The sequence goes on along the minus strand of NZ_CP011883.2, from coordinate 1,369,051 downwards.
ACATCGTGTCCGGCGTCGACCATCCGAGCAGCGGCGACCGACGAGTCGACGCCACCGCTCATCGCGGCGAGAACTTTCACCCCCCAACACCCCCGGCCCCCGCCGCGGCCAGCAATGCCCGACGGGCACGGTCCACCGCCCCCGGCAGCACCCGTAGCACTTCATCAACGTCGGCCTCAACACTGGTGTGACCCAACGAAAGACGCAGCGATCCGCGCGCACTGGCCGGATCGGCGCCCATCGCAATCAAGACATGCGACGGCTGCGGAACACCGGCGGTGCAAGCCGATCCGGTCGAGCATTCGATTCCGTTGGCGTCCAACAACATCAACAGCGCGTCGCCTTCGCAGCCCCGGAAGGTGAAGTGCGCGTTGCCTGGAAGCCGCCGGTTGGGGGCACCGTTGAGCGCAACGTCGTCAATCGTGGCCAGCACTCCCTCGATCAAGCGGTCACGCAGCACCTGCAACCGGATGCTGTTGGGCTCCAATCCATCCACCGCGATCTGCGCCGCCGCTGCCATCCCGACAGCGCTGGCGACATCGGGGGTGCCGGAACGAATATCGCGCTCCTGCCCACCGCCGTGCGACAACGGCACACAGCTGACGTCGCGGCGCAGCAGCAGCGCGCCCACACCCGGCGGGCCGCCAAACTTGTGCGCGGCCACACTCATCGCCGACAGCCCGCTGGCGCCGAAGTCGACCGGCAGCTGCCCCACCGCCTGGATCGCGTCGCTGTGCATCGGGACACCGAACTCGGCGGCGACGGCGGCGAGTTCAGCGGCCGGCATGACCGTGCCGACTTCGTTATTGGCCCACATCACTGACACCAACGCGACGTCGTCGTGTCGCTGCAGCGCCTCCCGCAGCCCGGCCGCCGATACCGAGCCGTCGGCAGCGGTGGGCAACCACGTCACCTCCGCACCCTCGTGTTCGACCAGCCAGGTCACCGCGTCCAGCACGGCGTGGTGTTCCACCTCGGTGGTGACGATGCGTCGGTGGCGCGGCTGCGTGTCGCGACGCGCCCAATAGATACCTTTGACGGCTAGGTTGTCGCTCTCCGTGCCGCCCGCGGTGAAGATCACCTCGGACGGGCGCGCGGCAAGTTTGTCGGCGATCAGCTCACGGGATTCCTCGATCCGCCGCCGCGCCGCTCGCCCACTGGTATGCAGCGACGATGCATTGCCGACGGTGCCGAGCACGGTCGTCATCGCCTCGATGGCGGCGGGGTGCATCGGGGTCGTAGCGGCGTGATCCAGGTAGACCATGACGGGCTTTAGGATACCGGCGATCCAGGCCGGCCGGGTCAGGAGCGCCCGCTGCTGACTCCGGCCCCGACATGTCGGGGTTCCGCATCGGCATGCGGCCCAGTCCCCAGTCGCACCGCGGACTGACAGCGACGGGCCAGGGCCCGCCGGTCGGTGCCTGGCAGCTGCAGAGATTCGACACGCACCCACGCCAACGTGCAACGCACGGTGAGCAGCCGGCGGATTGACCGCAACAATGTGTCGTCACCGACGAAGGCCGGCACGGTCGATACGCTCCCGTCGATGTGGTGATATGTCAGCCGAAGAGGCTGTACTGGACGACCGGCATCGATCGCGGCCTGAAACATTGCCGGATAGAAGAACCCTTGGTGCGATGGCCCAGTGAGGCCGCACCAGGTGGTGCCTTCAGGAAACGCCACCACGGTTTGACCGGCTCGCAGCCGACGGGCGACGATGTCGACCACCGCGGGCAGCCTCCGCAGACTGGACCGCTCGATCGGGATGATCTTCAGGATGCGCGCCACGATCCCAGTTGCGGGCCCGGTGAACATATCGGCACGGGCGACGAAGGACCCCGGCAACACAGCGCCGATGGCGAAGACATCCAGCCAAGACATGTGGCTGCTGACCACCAGGACTCCGCGCAGGTTACGAATCGGGCTACCCGATACCGTGATCCGCACGCCGAAGCAGCGCAGCATCAACCGACAATAGGCGCGTTGCGTGTGCGTGCGGCCCGGCAGCGGCACCGCCGCCAGCGGCAACCCCGGTGCCAGCAGCACCAGCAGCATTACCCGCAGCGCCACCCGCAGCACGACCAGCGGCCGCCGCGACGCAGCAGCGTTATCCTTGCGCACACAGTTGATATCGCACGATGTCCGCGGCAGCCAGGCATGCCCGCTGACCGTGGAAGTGCACCCTAGGCTGTTCACGGAGTCACTCTGCCTGCCATCGCTCCGGCCAGCTCCGAGGCGGCTGAAACTGACCGCAGTCGCCGCAGATAGCGGGTATCGGCGTCACGCTTATCCAGCAGCATGCAGAAGTCCCCCGAACCGAAGTCCGGGTCGTGCGCCGGCTCACCGCAGACCCGTGCTCCCAGTCGCAGGTAGCCGCGCATCAGCGGCGGAACCGTCGGCCGTTGCGGCGGCGGAATATCGTCGATGCCCCGACCCTGCACTTGCACCGGGCGATACGGGTACACCCGGTGCTGCGGCGCGGCGGCATGTCGTTGCAGCACAAAGTCGCGGACGCCACGAATCTGCCTGCCTGCAGCGGGATCGCCGGCGATCGGGACCGACACACAACCGGTGACATAGTCATGGCCGTATCGGTCAAGATAGGCCAGGATGCCCGCCCACATCAGTAGCACTACGCCACCGTTGCGGTGACCTTCGCGCACCACGGCGCGGCCCATCTCGACCAACGACGACCGCAACGGATCGAATGAGCGAATATCGAATTCCGTTGCGGTATAAAGGCCTCCGGCCGCGATGGCACCCGCCGGCGGCAGCATTCGGTAACAACCCACCAGCTCGCCGGTGTGGTCATTACGCACCAACAGGTGGTCGCAAAACTCGTCGAACGGTTCGACGTCCAGGTGCGCGCCACGTTGCCCTGAGCCCGCCGCCGGCACGGCGAAGCCGGGAGTACTGCTGAACACGTCGTAGCGGAGCCGCTGCGCGGCCGCAACGAGGGTGGGATCGGTGGACAGCAACAGGGAATAACGCGGCCCAGCAGACGAACTTGACGCGGTGCCATGCGGCTTCTCGCTGGGTATCAGGACAGAAGCAATGCTCATGGCACCAACGTGACGCAACCGGTCAGCTAACCGGCATCAACGTTGTGACATGTCGGTGCACGTCAGATGACGAAATGCCGTGGGTGACCACGGCACGCTATCACCGCGGGGGCGTCAGCCCTTACGAGCCTTGATCCCGTCGGTCAGCTGCGGCGCCACCTTGAACAGGTCACCGACGACACCGAAGTCCGCGATCTCGAAGATCGGTGCTTCCTCGTCCTTGTTGACCGCGACGATGGTCTTTGAGGTCTGCATGCCCGCGCGGTGCTGGATCGCCCCGGAGATACCCAACGCAATGTAGAGCTGGGGCGACACCGTCTTACCGGTCTGGCCTACCTGGAACTGACCCGGGTAGTAGCCGGAATCCACCGCGGCACGCGATGCTCCGACTGCGGCGCCCAACGAGTCGGCCAGCGCCTCGACCACGCTGAAGTTCTCCGCGCTGCCGACACCGCGGCCGCCGGACACCACGACGGTGGCCTCGGTCAGCTCCGGGCGGTCGCCGGCAACCGCGGGCTCGCGAGCGGTGATCTTGGTGGCGTTCTCGGCGGGAGCCGGCACCTCCACGCTGACCTGCTCACCCGCGCCGGCGGCTGGCTGCGCCTCAACGGCCCCCGCCCGCACCGTGATCACCGGGATGTCGCCGTTGGCCCGCGCCTCGACGGTGAACGCACCACCGAAAATGCTATGGACGCCCACTGCCCCTTCTCGAACGTCCACGACGTCGACCAACAGACCGGATCCGATCCGGGCCGCCAGCCGGCCGCCGATCTCCTTGCCGTCGGCGGTGGCGGCCAATAGCACGGCGGCCGGAGCCGATGATTCGGCCAACGCGGCCAACACATCAACCACCGGCGTGATCAAGTATTTGCCGACGGCGTCGGACTCGGCGACGTAGATTTTGGCGGCGCCGGCCGCCTTCAACCCGTCAACCAGCGACGCGGCCGTTCCCGGCGTGCCGACCACGACAGCAGCCGGCTCACCCAGCGCGCGGGCGGCGGTGATCAATTCGGCGCTGACCTTTTTCAGCGCACCTTCAGCGTGCTCGACAAGCACCAGTGCTTCAGCCATGGGTAATATCGCTCTTCTCTGTCAGGGACGTGCGCTCTAAATGATCTTCTGGGCAACCAGGTACTGCACGATCTGGTTGCCGCCGTCGCCCTCATCGGTGACCTTCTCGCCCGCGGTTTTGGCCGGCTTCGGCGTCGACGCCAACACCGTCGACCCGGCGTTGGCCAGCCCGACCTCGTCGGCCTCGACACCGATCTCGGCCAACGTCAACACCGTGACTTCTTTCTTCTTGGCGGCCATGATGCCTTTGAAGGAGGGGAAGCGCGGTTCGTTGATCTTCTCGTTCACACTGACCACCGCGGGCAGCGCGGCCTCGAGGGTGAACACGCCCTCATCCGTTTCGCGTTCACCGGTGATTTTGCCGCCCGCAACCGAGATTTTGCGCAGGTGGGTGAGCTGCGGCAGGCCCAGGTACTCGGCGATGATCGCCGGAACCGCGCCGCCGACGCCATCGGTGGATTCGTTGCCGGCGATGACCAGTTCGGTGCCTTCGATGGTGCCCAACGCGCGTGCCAGCGCCCACCCAGTCTGGATGACATCCGAGCCGTGCATGCCGTCGTCCTTGAGGTGGACGGCCTTATCAGCGCCCATCGACAGGGCCTTGCGGATCGCCTCGGTGGCGCGCTCTGGGCCCGCGGTCAGCACCGTCACCGACCCCTCGATGCCGTCGGCGGCCTCTTTCTCGCGGATCTGCAGCGCCTCTTCGACGGCACGCTCGTTGATCTCGTCTAGCACCGCGTCGGCGGCCTCACGGTCCAGCGTGAAATCGCCGTCAGTCAGCTTGCGCTCCGACCAGGTGTCTGGGACCTGCTTGATCAGGACCACGATGTTCGTCATGGGTGTGGTTCGTCCTCCTCGAAGGCGTCCCGCAGTCCTCGACTGCGGGACCTCGGTCACGCGTTTCGCAACCATACAGCGCTGTTACTGCTCGGTAACTTCGCACGGTATGCCCTCACACCATAGCGGGTCGCATCTGCGCAATTGCCCGCTGCTCCGCACCGCCGTGAGCGCGGACGGCTCCAGCGGTTCGCGAATCGGGCGGTTCGGGTTAGCCTGCCTTAACAATGAGCGCATTCGTCCCCGACGTTCCCAACCGCATCCCCGGCGACCCCTCGTCGGTGGACTCCCCAGCGGTCCACGCCACGCTGACGCTGACGGGTGAACGCACCATCCCCGATCTGGATATCGAGAACTACTGGTTCCGCCGCCATCAGGTGGTTTACCAGCAGCTGGCGCCGCGTTGCACCGGCCGTGAGGTGCTCGAGGCCGGCTGCGGCGAGGGCTACGGGGCCGACCTGATCGCCGACGTTGCCTGCCGGGTCGTTGCGGTGGACTACGACGAGGCCGCGGTGGCCCACGTCCGTAACCGTTACCCGAGAGTGCAGGTCATGCAGGCAAACCTGGCCGAGTTGCCGCTGGCCGACGCTTCGGTAGACGTGGTGGTGAACTTCCAAGTCATCGAACATCTGTGGGATCAGGCCCAGTTCGTCAGCGAGTGCGCCCGAGTGTTGCGTCCCTCGGGGCTACTCATGGTGTCTACCCCGAACCGAATCACCTTTTCGCCGGGCCGTGACACACCGATTAACCCGTTTCACACCCGTGAGCTGAACGCCGACGAGCTGACCCAATTGCTGGTCGACGCGGATTTTTCCGAGGTGGCCATGTTCGGGTTGTTTCATGGGCCGCGCCTGGCCGAGATGGACGCCCGCCACGGCGGCTCCATCATCGACGCGCAGATCGCGCAAGCGCTGGCCTGCGACGAAGGAGCACCCTGGCCGCCCGAGCTGGCAGCCGATGTCGCGGCGGTCACCACCGACGACTTCGACCTGATCGCGGCGGGAGACGGTCGTGAGATAGACGACAGCCTGGATCTGATTGCCGTCGCGGTGCGCCGGTGAGCACGGTCGGCGACCGCGTGCCCGGTCTGTTCACCCTGGTGCTGCACACCCACCTGCCGTGGCTGGCCCATCATGGCCGCTGGCCGGTCGGTGAGGAGTGGCTCTACCAATCGTGGGCCGCGGCCTACCTGCCGCTGCTGCGGGTGCTGCACACCCTCGCCGACGAGGATCGGCACCGGCTGATCACGCTCGGGGTGACGCCGGTGGTGAACGCTCAACTCGACGACCCCTATTGCCTCGACGGTATGCATCACTGGCTGGCCAACTGGCGGCTGCGCGCGACCGAAGCGGCCAGCGTGCGGTCCGGTTCGGAGGCCAACCCGGCTTCCAGGCCGGCATGCTCACCACAGGCATTGCGGGCCTTCGGGACTCGCGAGTGCGCCGAAGCAGATCGGGCGCTTGAGGATTTCGCTACCCGGTGGCGTCACGGCGGCAGCCCGCTACTGCGCGGCCTGATCGACGCCGGGACAGTCGAGCTGCTCGGCGGCCCGTTGGCCCACCCATTCCAACCGCTGCTCGCGCCGCGGCTGCGCGAATTCGCGCTGCGCGAAGGCCTCGATGACGCACGGCTGCGGCTGGCGCACCGACCGACCGGGATCTGGGCGCCGGAATGCGCCTACGCCCCGGGCCTAGAAACCGAGTACACGGCTGCCGGCATTTCCCACTTCATGGTCGACGGCCCGTCACTGCACGGCGACACCGCGCTGGGCCGACCGGTTGGCGACACCGATGTGGTCGCGTTCGGGCGCGACTTGCAGGTCAGCTACCGGGTGTGGTCGCCGAAATCTGGCTACCCCGGACACGCCGCCTACCGCGATTTCCACACCTACGACCACATCACCGGTCTCAAGCCGGCCAGGGTCACCGGCCGCAACGTGTCGTCTGAGGCCAAGGCACCCTACGACCCCGAGCGCGCCGACCGCGCCGTCGACGCCCACGTCGACGACTTTGTCGGGGTGGTCCGCAACCGGCTGGTCGCCGAGTCCGAGCGCATCGGGCGGCCCGCTCATGTGGTCGCCGCCTTCGACACCGAGTTGTTCGGCCATTGGTGGTATGAGGGGCCGACCTGGCTGGAGCGGGTGCTGCGCGCCTTGCCCGCCGCCGGGGTGCAAGTGGGCACACTCAGCGACGCACTGGCGGGCGGGTTCGTCGGCAATGCGGTTGCGTTGCCGCCCAGCTCGTGGGGATCCGGCAAGGACTGGCAGGTGTGGGCCGGCGACAAAGTCGCCGATCTGGTGCAGCTCAACAATGAGGTGGTCGACACCGCGCTGACTACCGTCGATAAAGCGCTGGCGCAGACGGCATCACTGGACGGGCCGCTCCCCCGCGATCACGTCGCCGACCAGATCCTGCGTGAGACGCTGCTCACCGTGTCCAGTGACTGGCCATTCATGGTGAGCAAGGACTCGGCCGCCGACTACGCCCGGTACCGTGCCCACCTGCATGCCCACGCCACCCGGGAGATCACCGGGGCGCTGGCGTCGGGCCGGCGTGACACCGCTGCGCGGCTGGCGGACGGATGGAACTGCGCCGACGGTCTGTTCGGCGCACTGGATGCCCGAAGGCTGCCATGAGCTTCTTTTTTTCCCGCGAGCGTGCGCGTCTGCACAGCGACACGCCGCTGTGCGTGGCATTTTATGCACGCTCGCGACGGAGGGCGGCGGGCTCGTGAAGATCCTGATGGTGTCCTGGGAGTATCCGCCGGTGGTGATCGGCGGGCTCGGCCGCCACGTCCATCACCTGTCGACGGCGCTGGCCGCCGCCGGCCACGACGTGGTCGTGCTGTCTCGCCGCCCCTCGGGCACCGATCCCCGTACGCATCCGTCCTCCGATGAGATCAACGAGGGTGTGCGGGTGATCGCGGCCGCACAGGATCCGCACGAGTTCACCTTCAGCGACGACATGATGGCCTGGACCCTGGCGATGGGCCACGCGATGATCCGCGCCGGCCTGTCCCTGACCAGACCTGGCAGCAACCGCCCCTGGCGTCCCGATGTCGTACACGCACACGATTGGCTGGTGGCACATCCAGCCATCGCGCTCGCCCAATTCTATGATGTGCCAACTGTTTCCACGATTCACGCGACGGAAGCCGGCCGGCATTCCGGCTGGGTATCTGGAGCACTCAGCCGTCAGGTGCACGCCGTCGAGTCGTGGCTGGTGCGTGAATCCGATTCGCTGATCACATGTTCGGCATCGATGGGCGACGAAATCACCGAATTGTTTGGTCCCGGCCTGGCCGAGATCACGGTGATATGCAATGGCATTGACCCGGCACGCTGGCCGTTCGCGGCCCGCCGTGCGCGCACCGGACCGGCCGAACTGCTCTACGTGGGAAGGCTGGAATATGAGAAAGGTGTGCACGACGTCATCGCGGCACTGCCGCGGATCAGACGCAGCTACCCCGGCACCACGTTGACCGTCGCTGGAGAAGGCACCCAGCAGGACTGGCTCATCGACCAGGCCCGTAAATACAAGGTACTCAAAGCAACCCGGTTCGTCGGGCACCTCGACCACAACGAACTGCTGGCGGCGCTGCATCGGGCCGACGCCGCGGTGCTGCCGAGCCACTACGAGCCGTTCGGGCTGGCTGCGCTGGAGGCCGCCGCAGCCGGCACGCCACTAGTGACCTCGAACATCGGCGGCCTGGGCGAGGCGGTAATTAACGGGCAGACCGGGGTTTCGTGTCCGCCCCGCGATGTCGCGGGGCTGGCCGCGGCGGTGTGCGCAGTGCTCGACGATCCAGACGCCGCGCAGCGGCGCGCGCGGGCTGCCCGGGAGCGTCTCACCTCCGACTTCGATTGGCAAACGGTAGCTCAGCAGACCGCACAGGTGTATCTGGCGGCCAAGCGCCGCGAACGACAACCGCAACCCCGGCTGCCCATCATCGAACACGCATTGCCGGATCGCTAGTCGATACCGTGCCAGAGCCGAAACGGCCGCACAGCATCAGCGCTCGGTTAGTATCCACCAGTGTTGGCCGCCCAAGTGACTAGTCGCCGCAACGCCGGCTACACGATCATGGTGCTGCTGCTGGTGCTGTGGCTGGCCGCTCTGGTCGTCCTGGCGATCGCGTTCGAACCCGACCTGTACTGGTTCTCGTACTACTCCGTCGACTACACGCTGGGTTTTGTCCGACGCGGACTCGCCGGCGAAATGCTGGACCTGTTTCCCGCTGGACACTACTTCACCGGCTTGCATACTTTACGTTGGCTTTCATCAACATTTTTCATCGGCGGCTTGGTAGCGGTGGCGGTTAGGTTCGGCCGTTCCGAACGCCGACTAATGCTGGCGCTGCTCATCGCTGTGCTGCCGTTTGGCTTCGCGTTCGCAGTGCTCTCGGCGCACCCTGATCTTTTCGCCGGGGCAGCGCTGGCCGGGTTCGCCGTGACGCTTGCCTCGGTAAAGGGCGACCGGTCAATCTTGTTTGCCAGTGCGACCTATGGCGTCACCATAGCGGTTCTGACGCTCGCACACGAAGCGATCCCGTCGTTGTTCTCGCTCGGCGCCGTGCTGGCCATTGCGACTCTCGCGGCGCACAGTTCGATCAATATCCAGCGTATTAGCGCGCTGCTCGCCGTCGCTCCCGGGCTGGCTGTCGCGGTAGCCGCAGCATTGCTTGGGCGCCGCGGAATCTCGTCTCAATTGTGTGCGATGGTGCCGCACGGTGCTGTTGACTGGCCGGCGGCGGGCAAGCTCTCCGCAAGCCAAATTCTTAGCGGCCAACACTTTTACATCGATTATCACGATTGGATGTGCCGGAACATCATCATGAACTTCGACCAGACGTTCGCCGACGCCGCCAGGTTCGTCGCCAGCATCGGTGCCGGGCTGCTTGCTTCGACCGCGTTCGGGATTGCCCTGTTGACGATGACAGTCTTGGCCATCGGCCACGTTTCCGGAGTGCCCTTCCGGCGTTTCTGCGAACTGCCACGCCGGCGGCTCTGGTGGGTGACATTCGCGGCCGTACTCATGCTGCCGGTTTTTGCAACCTCAGTCGACTGGGTCCGGTGGTGGGTCACCATCTCGTTCGACATAGGCATCGTGTACTTGCTCTACGCGAGCAGTCAGCCCGAGGCCACTCAGGAACCGACCCGGCGCACCCGCGTCGTGTTCGCTGTCGGGGTTATGTTGTTGGCCTTGTTCCCCGTCGGGGTCATCCCAGGCTTCGGGGTCCCACCGCCGGTGTGATCATTCGGACGAATCCCGCCTACACGTCGGGCACGGATGCACCGAATTATGCCTTAACATAATCGATTTCACTAACACGGCCTGTTCAAGAGAGATCGGAGCACTGCCATGAAGCCGCAGCATCGGGGTCATTACTTCCCCTATCGCTACGACCCATTGCTCGCCCCAATGTGGTTACCATTTCGGTGGCCCGGCAACCAGGGGGTGACGCTGACCGACGATGGTCGATTCATCGCCCGCTATGGGCCATTTCGTGTCGAGGCGCCGCTGTCCAGTGTTCGCGACGCCCATGTCACCGGCCCCTACCGATGGTGGACCGCCGTAGGCCCTCGGTTGTCGTTCGTCGATGACGGACTGACCTTCGGTACCAATGCACATGCCGGTGTCTGCATCCACTTTGAGCCACGGATTCGTCGGGTCATCGGACTGCGGGACCACTCGGCGCTGACGGTGACCGTCGCGGACACCGAAGGCCTGACCGCAGCGCTCAAGAGCATCATCTAGGGCCGGGCAGAGCCCGCCCCGAGTGACCGGAATCTGTTGGTACGCCAGTGTTCCCGGCTAGCGGGCGGCCTTTTTTCGTTCGATGTCGGCCAATGCAGCAGCCAGTTCGGCGCGCTGCGCGGCCGATTGCTCCCAGGACAGCTTCCGATTCTTGATCACCTTGGCCGGTGCGCCCACCGCGATCGAATAGTCAGGGATTACCCCGCGGACCACCGCATGCGCCCCCAGCACGCAGCCCCGCCCGACTGAGGTGCCACGCAACACCGTCACCTTCGCAGCCATCCAGGTGTCCGGCCCAATGCGGACCGGGGACTTGACGATTCCCTGATCCTTGATCGGGGTGTTGATGTCATCCATCCGGTGGTCGAAGTCGCAGACGTAGCACCAGTCGGCCATCAACGCCGAAACCCCAAACTCGATGTCGAGATAGCAGTTGATGACGTTATCCCGGCCCAGCACTACTTTGTCGCCGAACCGCAGCGAGCCCTCGTGCGCGCGGATCGTGTTCTTGTCACCGATGTGTACCCAGCGCCCGATCTCGAGCTGCGCGAGTTCGGGCGTCGCGTGGATCTCCACACCCTTGCCCAAAAACACCATGCCGCGGGTGATGATGTGCGGGTTAGCCAGCTTGAACTTCAGCAGCCGCCAATAACGCACCAGGTACCAGGGAGTGTAGGCGCGGTTGGCCAGCACCCACTTCAGCGAGGCCACAGTGAGGAACTTGGCCTGGCGCGGATCTCGCAACCGTGACCCACGCCAGCGGCGATGAAGCGGTGCACCCCACATCGTCGTCATGGCCGGACAGCTTAGCCCGGCGACGATGCGCGCCGGGACGGCGGGCTGTGGGGGCACCTCCCAGCCGCGAAGCGGCGAGGGGGCGAGGCGGGCAATCACACCCCGCCCGGCGACGATGCGCGCCGGGACGGCGGTTACCCTCACCTGTACTTGATCGCTGCTCATACCAAAGTCCCGCGGAAGGATTTGAGAAACCGAGGTGCTTGCCCGACATCTCCGTATGCTGCGGCGTTGCCCCACTGCGATGTTCGCGGCCGTGCTGGTCATTGGAATCGGCGGTTGCGGCAACACCGACTCCTGGGTTGACGCGTCGGCCGCTCAAGGCTGGCCGGCGCAATACGGCGACGCGTCCAACAGCAGCTACACCGCAACCAGCGGCGCCACCACGTTAGCGCTGCAGTGGACACGGCCGGTTAAAGGAAGTTTGGCGGCCGGGCCGGCGCTCAGCGCGCGCGGATACCTCGCGATGAACGCGCAGACCCAGGCCGGATGTTCGCTGATGGAGTGGGAGAACAACGACAACGGCCGGCAACGCTGGTGTGTTCGGCTGGTCCAGGGTGGCGGCTTCAGCGGTCCGTTGTTCGACGGCTTCGACAATCTGTATGTCGGCCAGCCCGGGACGATCTTCTCGTTCCCGGTGACGCAGTGGACACGCTGGCGGCAGCCGGTGATCGGGATGCCGTCCACCCCCCGCTTTCTCGGCAACGGCCAACTACTCGTCACCACGCATCTGGGGCAGGTGCTGGTTTTCGACGCGCATCGCGGCATGGTGGCCGGTAGTCCGCTGGACCTGGTGGACGGCGTCAACCCGACCGACCCGACGCGCGGGTTGGCCGATTGCGCGCCAGCCCAACAGGGCTGCCCGGTCGCGGCGGCCCCTGCCTACTCGGCGGCCAGCCAGACGGTGGTGCTCGGCGTCTGGCAGCCCGGCGCACCGGCCGCGGGGCTGGTCGGGCTGAAGTACCACTCGGGGCAGACGCCGCTGCTTGCCCGTGAGTGGACCAGCGACGCCGTGGACGCCGGTGTACTTGCCAGCCCGGTGTTATCCGCTGACGGATCGACCGTCTACGTCAATGGCCGCGACCAACGGCTGTGGGCACTGCACGCCGCCGACGGGAAACCGAAATGGTCGGTGCCACTGGAATTTCTGGCACAGACGCCGCCCGCGGTCACCCCGCAGGGGCTGATCGTGTCCGGCGGCGGTCCCGACACCCGGCTAGCGGCGTTCCGGGACGCCGGTGACCACGCTGAGCAGCTCTGGCGCCGCGACGACCTCACCCCCTTGTCGACGTCGAGCCTGGCCGGCGTCAGCGTCGGCTACACGGTGGTCAGCGGTCCGCCCGCAGCAGGCGCACCTGGCATGTCGTTGCTGGCCTTCGATCCACGCAACGGCCACACCCTCAACAGCTATCCGCTACCGGCGGCCACCGGATATCCGGTCGGGGTGTCGATCGCCAACGACCGCCGGGTGGTAACCGCCACCAGCGATGGCCAGCTTTACAGCTTCGCGCCCGTCTAGATCGCTAGCGGCGGGATAGCGCTGCGGGGTACCCGGGCCTGAGTGGCGCCGGCAAAGCCCGGCAGCATCTCACCCTGGGTGAAGTAGAAGATCAGCTGGTCGTCGGTGATAGCAAAGTTCTGGTAGTGGGCTGGGTCGAGGCCGATGGAAGGCAATATCGCTGCACCCATCGCGTATTGCCGTTCCAGCTCGCGTTGAACGATCGGGAAGATGCTGTCCAGCGGCGTCGTTCCGGGTGCAAACAGCGTGTCGAAGGTGATGGGCTGGCTGGTTCCGAGGTTGTAGTTAAACGACTTGTACCAGGTGGACGGGTGTGCGCCGCCGAGGTCCTGGAAGAACTTGAGCACCACACTGCGGGTGGTGCGTGGCGGTTGACCGGAGCTGTGTTGTTCGGTCGTCGCGTCCATTTGGTAGGGCTGCTCACGCCCCCCGGACCCCTGGGCAACGTTGACGAACCCATCGCGGTTTTGGGTGATGTAGTCGGTCAATGCCTGTTGGTCGGGATAGTCGACGGGAAAGGTTAGGTTGAGCGTGTACGTGGGGCCCGCGGCATGTATATGGCACATCTCGGCAGCCTGGGTGCCTCCTAGGCTCGCGCACGATGGCGGTGCTGCGGCCGCCGGCCAGCCCAGCAGAACCGCGGGTGCCAGCACCGCGGCCGCTATCAAATAACGCATCGTCGAATTGTCCTCAGTTGATGGTGATGACCCGCTGCGCCCGGCTTCGCCGCGCTTGCGATCATCACTGCTGACCACACGAAGGCGGGGCGCCTCGCAAAGTGACCGCCGTCAGCGTACCCGGGGGTTACCACGATGGGCGGCAAGCAAACGCCACCGCATGGCTGGTGGGCCCCGAACCAATGCGGGTGATGACCACGGACAGGGGTCGGCTGCCGCGTAGCCGCAGCCGACGGCGCAACGCGTCGGGGTCGACTTGAACGCCGCGAACCAGGATCTCCAACGCACCGCAGTCCAGCGCTGACAGTGCCTGCCGCAGCCGGCGCTCATCGAACGTCAGCTGTTCGAGCACCTCGAAACCCCGAACTGTTGGCGGCAGCCGATCTCCGGACAGATAGGCGATGTCGGGGTCGAGTTGCCACAGTCCGTGCCGCGCGCCGTAGTGGCGTACCAGCCCGGCCCGCACCACGGCGCCGTCGGGATCTATGATCCATCGCCCGGCGGGCCGCACCGGGCAGTCGTCCGGCTCCGCGTCAGTGATCTGTTCAGCGCTATCGAGCATGCTGGCTCGGCGGCGCACACCCGGGTCGGCCAGCTCTGCCGACCACAGGCACGCCTCCCGGACCGAACCGCAGTATGACGTCACCTCGATTTCCGCATCGAAACCCAGGCCGCGTACCTGGTTGAAATCGATTCCGGGAGCACACTTTATGACGAAGTCCCGGCCACGGTAGCTGTCCAGCAACTGGCCCAGGCCGGGCTGGTAATCGGCTAACCGGAAGCGGCGTCGCCCCCCGCTGCGACGGGCCGGATCGACAACAACCACCGTGTCTCGGGTCACCGGATGCAACGCGTCAGCGCGGCACAGGTCGGCGGCCGCGCCGAGGTTGTGCCGCGCCATCGCCAGCCGCACCGGGTCGATATCACTGCCCACCGTTCGGCTGGCGAAGCCGCGTAGCGCGGCGAGTTCGGTGCCGATGGAGCAGGTCGCATCGTGCACTAGGACATCCGGGCCTCGCGGCCCACTGGCTAGCCGGTTCGCCCGGTGCAGGGCCACCGACGCAGCGGTCGCCTGTTGCAGCGCCTCATCGGTGAACAGCCAATTCGACACGTCACACAACTGGCCCAGCTTGTCCACGGCGCGCCGGCGCAGCAGCATTGTCTCCACCAGCGCCGGCGCCCGGTCACCGAATCGGACGCGAGCCGCGGCGATATCGGCAATCCGGGTGGTGTCGGTCAGCTCGAATTCAGCGACCACAGCAAGCGCTGCGGCGCCCGGCTCCGATCGCAGATAGCTGACGTCGTCCGTGCCGAAGGTGAAGCCGCTACTCAGGACGGTTTGATCCCGGTGATCATCACGTTGTAGAACCAGCCCTTCGGCATGACGTGCCGCCACACGTTGGCGTCCACCCAGCTCAGGGTCTTCCAGCTGGTGAATGCAAAGCGTGCCCAGCCCCAGCCCAGCTTGCCCGGCGGCACCGTCGCCTCGAAGGTGCGCAGCGGCCAGCCCAGCATCGCGGCGGTGAACTCCTCGGTGGCGGTCTCGACCTGCGCAGCGCCGGCGCCCCTCGCCATCGTCTCTAAGTCTTTCGGTTCAAAGGTGTGCAGGTCGACCACCCACTCCAAGGCCGCCGCGCGCGAGTTCTCGTCGATCTCGGCCTGTGGACGACGCCAGCCGCTGAGCCCAGGCAGCTGCACCGCGCGGATGGTGACCTTCCAGGTCAGGTCCGCGAGCGCACGAGCGTATCGGTTGCCGACGTTGGTGGGCTCGCCCGCGAACACAAACCGGCCGCCCGGCTTCAGCACCCGCAGCACCTCACGCAGCGACAGCTCGACGTCGGGAATGTGGTGCAGCACCGCGTGCCCCACCACCAGGTCGAAGGTGTTGTCGTCGTACGGGATGCCCTCGGCGTCGGCGACCCGGCCGTCGATGTTCAGTCCCAGCGACTGCCCGTTGCGGGTGGCGACCTTGACCATGCCGGGTGACAGGTCGGTGACCGATCCACGCCGGGCGACGCCGGACTGGATCAGGTTGAGCAGGAAGAAGCCGGTGCCGCAGCCCAGTTCCAGGGCGCGGTCGTAGGGCAGTTCGGCCAATACCTCATCGGGCACGATGGCGTCGAAGCAGTGCCGCGCGTAGTCGATGCAGCGCTGGTCGTAGGAGATCGACCATTTCTCGTCGTAGTTCTCAGCTTCCCAGTCGTGGTAGAGCACCTGGGCGAGCTTGCTGTCCGTTTGGGCCGCGGCTACCTGCTCCGCGGTGGCATGCGGATTGGGCGCAGCGTCTGCGGGGATTTCCGAACTCCTCGTCATGAAGGGAAGCCTAATGGCCCCGCAGATCGCCCTCGTCGTCGCCTTGACCAGCGGCAAACACCTCGACATAACGACGACGTTCGGCAGCGATCCGCTCGGCCGGTGCCAGATCGAAGATCTCATTGATGCCGGCCTTGGCGGCGGCCAGCGCGTGCGTCGGGCCGTCGAGGAAGCGGCGCGCCCACGCTGCGGCGGCGTCGTACACGTCGTCGGGAGCCACCATGTCGTCGATCAGGCCCAACGCCAAGGCCTCCTCCGCATCAAAGAAGCGCCCGCTGAACACCAGGTCCTTGGCCCTGCTCACGCCGGCCACCCGGGTCAGGCGGGCCAGTCCATCGCCATCGGGGACCAGGCCGGCCAGGATCTCGGTCGCGCCGAACTTCACGTTGTCGCCGCTGACCCGCCAATCGGCGGCCAGGGCCAACGTCAGGCCCGCGCCCAGCGCGTATCCGGTGATCGCGGCCACGGTCGGCTTCGGGATCGCCGCGACGGCGTCGACGGCCTGGCGGCGGACCTGGGCGGCGACGCCGGCCTCCGCCGCGGTCAGAGTCCGCAGCTCTGGCATGTCGTCGCCGGCGGAGAAAATCTCGTGGCCGCCGAACACGATCACCGCGGCCACGTCATCGCGGTGTCCGAGCTCATCGGCGGCCGCCGCGATTTCCCGGTAGACCTGGCGAGTCATCGCGTTGGTGGGCGGTCGCGAAAGCAGCAACATGGCCAGGCCGGCGTCCTGCGAACCATCGCTGACCACGGTGCTGACGAATTCGCTCACCGGGCCCGTCAAAAGGGCCACCCGGTGGATCCGCCGGAGATCCGCGCCTGGTTGTAGCGGTCGGAGTCGAAAAATTCGATCTCCCAGTTGTCGCCCCGCTTCGCCAGGTGCGGCTGCACCGGAACGATCTGGCGTTCGACGGCCAGCACATCGCGCACTGTCCGGGGAGTGGGGCCGATCAGCGCGTCTAGCTGTGTCCAGGTCGGCGGCAGCAGGAAGTTACGGCCGGCCGCGAAGTCATCGATCGCCGCCTGCGGCGTCATCCAGTCGGCACGATCGGATTCGGTGTTCTCCCCGTCGGCGCGCTGTCCCTCCGGCAAGGCCGCCACAAAGAAGTAGGTGTCGTAGCGGCGGGTCAGCTCGGCCTCTGGGGTGACCCAGTTGGCCCACGGCCGCAACAGGTCGGATCGCAGCACCAGGTTTTCGCGGCGCAGGAAGTCCGCGAACGACAGTGTCCGGTCGGCCAGCGCGCGGCGAGCCTCGGCGTACACTGAGGCGTCGGTAACGATGCCGCTCGGTGACGAAAGCGACTGGCCGGCCGGCCCGGCGAACAGCACTCCCGACTCCTCGAACGTCTCGCGGGCGGCGGCGCAGACCAGCGCCTCAGCCAGGTCGGCTGTGACGCCGAACCGTTGCCCCCACCACGCCGGCGCCGGCCCGGCCCACGCCCCCAACTCCGCCAAGTCGGCGTTGCGATCGCGGTCGTCGACGCCGCCGCCGGGAAACACCATCACCCCGGCGGCGAAATCCATCGCCGCGTGCCGGCGCATCAGGAAGACAGTTAAGCCAGCCGGGCTGTCCCGGATCAGCATCACGGTCGCCGCCGGTCGCGGTGGCGCAGGCGGGGCGGGCGGTGACGTCATGGCTGCCTCCGGTGAGCTGCTCGGGCACGGACTCGGCGAGCGAAATAGCGCCCGTCGACAACATCCAAAGCGATCGACTGGCCGAACGCGGTGGACAAATTTTCTGCGGTCAGTACGTCGGACAGCAAACCCGCGGCGACCACCTTGGCTTCCGACAGCAGCAGGCAGTGGCTAAAGCCAGGCGGAACCTCCTCGACGTGGTGGGTGACGAGCACCAGCGCCGGCGCGTCCGGGTCGGCGGCCAGGTCGGCCAGCCGGGCGACCAACTCCTCGCGGGCGCCCAAGTCGAGGCCGGCGGCAGGTTCATCGAGCAGCAGTAGTTCCGGGTCGGTCATCAATGCCCGAGCGATCAGCACCCGTTTGCGCTCGCCTTCGGACAGCGTCCCGAAGGTGCGGTCGGCGAGGTGTTCGGCGCCCACGCTCTCCAGCATGTCGATCGCTCGCTGGTAGTCGACGCCTTCGTACCGCTCGCGCCAGCGGCCCAGCACCGCATAGCCCGCCGACACCACGAGGTCGCGCACCACTTCAGTGCTGGGCACCCGCTGCGCCAGAGCCGACGAACTCAAGCCGATGCGCGCACGCAACTCGGAGATGTCGATGCGTCCCAGCCGCTCACCGAGCACGTAGGCAACGCCCGTCGACGGGTGGTCGGCCGCCGCGGCGATACGCAGCAGCGACGTCTTGCCGGCCCCGTTGGGGCCAATGATCACCCATCGTTCGTCGAGTTCCACCGCCCAATCCAGCGGCCCAACCAGGACACGCCCTTCGCGGCGCAGGGACACGTCTTTAAAGTCAATCAGCAGATCGGGATCGGCTGCGGCATCATCGGTTTCGAGGCCAGTTTCGGGGCCAGGTTCGGGCACCCGAACATCGTGCCGTACCGCGACGCCGCGGCGGCTGCCGGGTCACCCCAGCGGGTCGCTGCGGGAAAGCGCCTAGTCGGGAGGGATCTCGACGCGGCGCACCCCGCCGTCGGCCGCGTCCGCGGCCTCGATCTCGCCGCGTGTCACACCCAGCACGAAGAGCACCGTATCCAGGTAGGGATGGCTCAACGACGCATCGGCGACGGCACGCAACGCCGGCTTGGCGTTAAACGCAATTCCCAGCCCGGCCGCCGCCAGCATGTCGATATCATTGGCGCCGTCACCCACGGCGACGGTCTGCTCCATCGGCACGCCAGCCTGCTCCGCGAAGTCGCGTAGCGCCTTGGCCTTACCGGGCCGATCGACGATGGTGCCGACCACCCGGCCGGTGAGTATGCCGTCGACGATCTCTAGCTCATTGGCCGCGACGAAGTCCAGCATCAGCTCGTGTGCGAGCGGCTCGATGATCCGCCGAAAGCCTCCGGACACCACCCCGCAACGAAAGCCCAGCCGTCGCAGCGTCCGCAGCGTGGTCCGGGCACCGGGCATCAGCTCCAACTGATCGGCCACCTCATCGATCACCGTGGCGGGCAGACCCGCCAAGGTGGCCACCCGCCGCTGCAACGACTCCGCGAAATCCAGCTCACCGCGCATCGCGGCCTCGGTGATCGCGGCGACCGTCCCTAGCGCGCCCGCTCGGGCCGCCAGCATCTCGATCACCTCGCCCTGGACCAGGGTGGAATCGACGTCAAACACAATGAGTCGTTTGGTGCGCCGGGCCAGACCGTAACCCTCCACCGCCACGTCGACATGCTCCGCGGTGGCCACCCGGTTGAGGGCCGTCCGCAGCGGTCCCGCGGCTTCCAACGGCGCCGAGACTCGCAACTCCAGCCCGGTAACCGGGTAGTCGGAGATGCCTCGAATGACGTCGATATTGACGTCCAGCGCCGCGACCTCACGCGCTACCGCACCGAACGCCCGGGCGGTAATCGGACGGCCCAGCACGAAAATCGTGTGGGTCGACGGTTCCCGGATGATCGGCACGTCGTCGCTGCGCTCGATCGTGACGTCGAGACCGACCCGGTGAATCGCGGCCTGCACGTCGTCTCGCAACGCGGTACCGTCGGCGACTTCCGGCGGGCACGACACCAGCACACCCAACGTGAGCCGGCCCCGAATCACCACCTGCTCGACGTTGAGCAGCTCGACCCCGTGCCGCGACAGCACCGCGAAGAGCGCTGACGTCACACCTGGCTGATCCACGCCGGTGACGGTGATCAGCACCGACACCTTGGGTGGTGTGTTCACCCCTGAAATGCGCCGCTCATCTGACAACGTCCGCCGCGCCGCATCAGTGCGAACTCACCTCGGCGAGCTCCTCGGCGTGACGGCGCCCAACGTGCGCCTCGGCGCGCAATCGTTCCACCATGTGCGGGTAGTGCAGCTCGAACGCCGGACGCTCCGAACGAATCCGGGGCAGCTCGGTGAAGTTGTGCCGCGGCGGCGGGCAACTGGTCGCCCATTCCAGCGAGTTGCCATATCCCCACGGGTCGTCGACGGTCACCACCTCGCCGTATCGCCAGCTCTTAAAGACGTTCCACACGAACGGGAACATTGAGGCACCCAGGATGAAGGCCCCGATGGTCGAGACCACGTTGAGACCCTGGAAGCCGTCGGTGGGCAGGTAGTCGGCGTAGCGCCGGGGCATGCCCATGTCGCCCAGCCAGTGCTGCACCAAGAACGTGGTGTGGAAACCGATGAACGTCAGCCAGAAGTGCAGCTTGCCCAGCCGCTCGTCGAGCAGCCGACCGGTCATCTTGGGGAACCAGAAGTAGATGCCGGCAAACGTGGAGAACACGATGGTGCCGAACAGCACGTAGTGAAAGTGCGCGACGACGAAATAGCTGTCGGTCACGTGGAAGTCCAGCGGCGGGCTGGCTAGCAGCACACCGGTCAAACCACCCAACAGGAAGGTGACCGCGAAGCCGACCGAAAACAGCATCGGCGTCTCAAAGGTCAACTGGCCCTTCCACATGGTGCCGACCCAGTTGAAGAACTTGATCCCGGTCGGCACCGCGATCAAATACGTCATAAACGAAAAGAACGGCAGCAGAACGGCTCCGGTGGCGAACATGTGGTGCGCCCACACCGCGACCGACAACGCAGCGATCGACAGCGTCGCGTAAACCAGTGTGGTGTAGCCGAAGATGGGCTTGCGGGAAAAGACCGGGAAGATCTCTGAGACGATCCCGAAGAACGGCAGCGCGATGATGTAGACCTCGGGGTGACCGAAGAACCAGAACAGGTGCTGCCACAACAGGACTCCGCCGTTGGCCGCGTCGTAGACATGGGCTCCCAGGTGGCGGTCGGCGGCTAGCCCGAACAGCGCGGCGGTCAGCAGTGGGAACGCGATCAGCACCAGGATGGACGTCACCAGGATGTTCCAGGTGAAGATCGGCATCCGGAACATCGTCATCCCGGGTGCACGCATGCAGACCACGGTGGTGATCATGTTGACCGCACCCAAGATGGTGCCCAGACCGGCGACGATCAAACCCATAATCCACAGGTCGCCGCCGGCACCGGGCGAGTGGATCGCGTCGGTCAACGGTGTATAGGCGGTCCAGCCGAAGTCGGCGGCCCCGCCTGGTGTGATGAAACCGGCCATCCCCATGGTGGCGCCGAACAAGAACAACCAGAACGAAAAGGCGTTCAGCCGTGGGAATGCCACGTCGGGTGCGCCGATTTGCAGCGGCAACACCAGGTTGGCGAAGCCGAACACGATCGGGGTGGCATAGAACAACAACATGATCGTGCCGTGCATGGTGAACAGCTGGTTGAACTGTTCATTCGACAAGAACTGCAGACCAGGTGCGGCCAACTCGGTACGCATCAGCAGCGCCAGCAGGCCGCCCACAAAGAAGAAGATGAAGCAGGCAACGCAATACATGATGCCGATCATCTTGTGATCGGTGGTGGTGATCAGCTTGTAGACAAGGTTCCCTTTGGGACCGGTGCGGGCCGGATATGGACGGATGGCCTCGAGTTCTCCCAACGGGGGCGCTTCGGCTGTCAACAGCTCCTCCAAACATCCATTCCGGACAGGGGCGCACTACGCATCCAGTGATGATCGCAAGCGCGGCGAAGCCGGGCGCAGCGGGTCATCACCATCGACACAGAGACGAATCTTAGCCCCCGGAGAGGTGGGCGGTAGGTCTGGTCCTACGAACTGTCGTAAATACCTCACCGGAGCCGTCCCGCGGGCTGCTCTGACCAACCCCCGGTTCGCCCGCATGGCGTCGAGTGTGCTCGCAGAGCGTCGACTGTGCGGCCAGTGCGGGTCAATCGCGAAATTCCCGCCCTAAATGCACACTCAAAGCCGCCAGAACACACTCGATGCACCGCGACAGCGTCATCCGTGTCGCGCCGGTCGCGATAGGGCCGGATGTTAACGTCGAGCGCGTGCTGTTCGGCGTGAGGCGACCCAGATTGGCCGCGGCTGCGCTGACAGCGATGGCAACCGTGACGTGCAGCGGCTGCGGTTCCGAGCAGCCGCCCACCAGCGCGTCGCGATCGCTGCTCACCCCCACCACCCAAATCGCGGGGGCCGGTGTGCTCGGAAATGAGCGCCAGCCGGACCAGGCGTGCGCGCCAGAGCCGGCCGCGGTCGATCCGGGGCCGCCGACACGGCCGGCCCACAACGCCGCGGGAGTCAAACCGGATGTGACCCAGGTGCCGGCCGAGGCACAGCGCATTGTGGTGCTTGCCGGTGACCAGCTCGATGCGCTGTGCGCGCTTGGCTTGCAATCCCGAGTCGTCGCCGCCGCATTGCCGGACGGCTCCGCAAGCCAGCCCTCCTACCTGGGCAACGCCGTACATGGCCTGCCCGGCGTGGGTACCCGCAGAGCCCCGGACCTGGGCGCTATCGCGGCGGCTCAACCGGATCTGATTCTGGGCTCTGCGGGCTTGACGCCGAAGTTGTATCCGCAGCTGACGGCGATCGCCCCGACGGTGTTCACCGCTGCACCGGGCGCAGCCTGGGAAGACAACCTTCGTGGTGTCGGTGCCGCGACGGCGCGCAGCGATGCCGTAGACGCATTGATCACCGGCTTCTCCCAACGGGCTACCCAGATCGGGGCCACTCATGACGCAACCCACTACCAAGCGTCCATCGTCCAGCTGACCACCAACACCATGCGGGTTTACGGATCCAATAACTTCCCGGCCAGCGTGCTTGCCGCGGTCGGAGTGGACCGGCCCGCGGCACAGCGATTCACCGACAAGGCTTATATCGAGATCGGCACCACCGATGCCGATCTCGCGAAGGCGGATTTCGCGGGCTTCTCAATGGCGGACGCTGACATCGTCTACGTGTCGTGCGCGTCGGCGGCCGCCGCGGAGCGCGCCGCCACCGTCCTGGACAGCGGCCCGTGGCGCAAGCTGTCCGCCAATCACGACAACCGGGTCTTCATCGTCAACAACGAGGTGTGGCAAACCGGCGAGGGCGTGGTCGCAGCCCGCGGCATCGTCGATGACCTACGGTGGGTCAACGCGCCAATCAACTAGGTGCCCGCGAGAGTGCAATGGGCGACGCATCGCCCGAGAGGCGCGGTCGATAGCTGCACTCTCGCGGCTAAGCTCGTGATGTGCCTACTGTTTCCGCCTACGCCGCCACGTCGGCGACCGAACCGCTGACCAAGGTCACCATCAACCGGCGCGACCCGGGTCCACACGACGTCGCGATCCAGATCAAGTTCGCCGGGATCTGCCACTCCGACATCCACACCGTCAAAGCTGAGTGGGGCCAACCGAATTACCCGGTGGTCCCAGGCCATGAGATCGCCGGGGTGGTGACCGCGGTGGGCGCTGAGGTCACCAAACACAAGGTGGGCGACCGCGTCGGCGTGGGCTGCATGGTGGGCTCCTGCGGTGAATGCCGCAGCTGTCTGGCCGGGCTCGAGCAGTACTGCAAACCGGGCGCGACCTTCACCTACAACTCGATCGGCAAAGACGGCCAGTCAACCCAAGGTGGCTACAGCCAGGCCATCGTCGTTGACGAAAACTTCGTCGTACATATCCCCGATGCGCTACCGCTGGACGCCGCCGCGCCGCTGCTGTGCGCGGGCATCACGCTCTACTCACCGCTTCGGTATTGGAACGCGAAGCCGAGCACGCGGCTCGCGATCATCGGTTTGGGTGGTCTTGGACACATGGGTGTCAAGCTGGGCGCGGCGCTGGGCTGCGACGTGACGGTGCTGTCGCAGTCACTGAAGAAGATGGAGGACGGACTGCGGCTGGGCGCCAGCAACTATTACGCGACCGCCGATCCCGACACCTTCCGCAAACTGCGCGGCAGCTTCGACCTGATTCTGAACACCGTCTCGGCGAATCTGGATCTCGGCGAATACCTCAACCTGCTCGACGTCAACGGCACGCTCGTCGAGCTGGGCATCCCCGAGCATCCCATGCCGGTGCCGGCATTCGCGTTGGCGCTGATGCGGCGCAGCCTGTCCGGGTCGAACATCGGCGGCATCGCCGAAACCCAGGAGATGCTGAATTTCTGCGCCGAACACGGTGTGACGCCCGAAATCGAGCTCATCGAACCGGATTACATCAACGAGGCCTACGAGCGAGTGTTAGCCAGCGACGTGCGCTACCGCTTCGTCATCGACATCTCACGTTTGTGAGGCTGTGACGTCGCCGCTGACCAGCGACCTTCAGAAGTCCCAGTCCTCGTCCTCGGTGACGACGGCCTTACCGATCACATACGACGACCCCGAGCCGGAGAAGAAGTCGTGGTTCTCGTCGGCGTTGGGTGACAACGCCGACAGGATCGCCGGGTTCACGTCGGTCTCGTCCCGCGGAAACAGCGCCTCATAGCCGAGGTTCATCAACGCCTTGTTGGCGTTGTAACGCAAGAACTTCTTGACGTCTTCGGTCAACCCGACTCCGTCGTAAAGATCCTGGGTGTATTCCACCTCGTTGTCGTAGAGCTCAAAGAGCAGTTCGTAGGTGTACTCCTTGAGTTCTGCCCGCCTGGCGTCGTCGACCAGCGCCAAGCCACGCTGGAATTTGTAGCCAATGTAGTAACCGTGCACTGCCTCGTCGCGGATGATCAGCCGAATCATGTCCGCGGTATTGGTCAGCTTGGCCCGACTCGACCAGTACATCGGCAGATAGAACCCGGAGTAAAACAGGAAGCTTTCCAGCAGGGTGGAGGCCACCTTGCGCTTGAGCGGTTCGTCGCCTCGGTAGTACTGCATCACGATCTCGGCTTTGCGCTGCAGGTTGATGTTCTCTTCCGACCAGCGGAACGCTTCGTCGATCTCCGCTGACGAGCACAGCGTGGAAAAGATCGAGCTGTAGCTCTTGGCGTGCACCGACTCCATGAACGCGATGTTGGTGAGGACGGCTTCCTCATGCGGCGTCAGCGCATCAGGAATCAGGCTGACCGCTCCGACCGTGCCTTGGATCGTGTCGAGCAGCGTCAGACCGGTGAACACCCGCATGGTCAGCTGCTTTTCGCTGGCGGTCAGCGTTCCCCACGACGGGAGGTCGTTGGACACTGGCACCTTCTCGGGCAGCCAGAAATTTCCGGTCAGCCGGTCCCAGACCTCAGCGTCCTTGTCGTCTTGCAGCCGGTTCCAATTGATCGCCGAAACGCGGTCAATCAGCTTCATCTTCTCGGTCACCAGAACCCCACTTCACGCGCCCTATTGGGCTGACAGTCTGCCTGCGGTACTTAGACCTCAAACACTACCCCTGGGGCCCGACATGCCACTGCAACACAAGAAGTAGTGTTTGCGTGTCGCCCAGCGCAGCCGCCTAATTCGCCACCGTAAGCGGCGCATGCTGCGCAGATGAGCCCATCCCCACTCCAAAGAATTGGTACTCCGTGGGCTTGACCGAGCGGGTCCCCCGCCAGTACTGCCAGGTGTAGCCGCCCCAGAGCACAGTGTTCTTGCCATGCTCGTCGAGATACCAGCTGCGGCAGCCGCCGCTGTTCCACACCGAGTGAGCCAGGTTGCGTTGCAGCTCGTCGTTGAAACGGTCCTGCGCGGCACGCGTCGGAGCCAGTGCCTGCGCGCCCAACCGGTCGCACGTCGAGATCGCGTCGACGACATAGCGGATTTGGGATTCGATCATGAACACCACGGAGTTGTGCCCCAGGCCGGTATTGGGTCCCAGCAGGAAGAACAAATTGGGCATATCAGCGACGGCGATCCCGCGGTGAGCGGCAATGCCCTCACGGTTCCAGCGATCTACTAGATCCTCGCCGTGGCGTCCTTTGATCTGGACGTAAGTGTAGGAGTCGGTGACATGAAAGCCGGTGCCGTAGACGATCACGTCCACTTCTCGGAAGACCTCACGGCCGGTGCCGTCGACAGTGACGATCCCGTCGCGCGTGATTCGGCTGATGGCCTCGGTGACCAATTCGGTCTTCGGGTTCGCAACGGCCCGGTAATAACTGGAAGAGTTCAGGATTCGCTTGCAACCGATGCGGTAGTGCGGAACCAGTTTGCGACGCAGCTCGCGGTCTTTCACCGAGTGGCGGATGTTCCATTTGGCGAGGGCTTCGATGATCTTCAGCGTGTTCGGCCGTTTCGTCATGCCATATGCCAACGCCTCATGCGCCCAGTAAATACCGGCGCGCAGCAAGGCCCGCAGCCCCGGGACATTCGTCAGAGCGCGCCGCAACCGCAACGGCAGTTCAACGTTAATGCGCGGCACCACCCAGGGCGGGGTGCGTTGGTAGAGCTGGAGTTCGGCAACCTGGCGGACGATCTCCGGCACAATCTGGATCGCGCTGGCGCCAGTCCCGATCATCGCCACCCGCTTTCCCGTCAAATCCACGCCGTGATCCCAGTGCGCGGAATGGAAAGCAGGGCCGCAGAATTCGTCACGGCCTTCGATGTCAGGGATCGACGGGATGTGCAGCGCGCCAGCACCCGAGATCAGGAACTGAGCGACGTATTCTCGCCCATCGGAGGTGAACACATGCCACCGGTACTCGTCCTCGTCCCAGTGGCCGCGATCGACCAGGGAGTTGAAAACGATGTAGCGGCGCAGCCCGTATTTCTCGGTGACTCCCTTGAGGTAATCCCAGATCTCGGGTTGGTAGGAAAACAGGTGCATCCAGTCCGGCTTGGGCTCAAATGAGAAGGAGTACAGGTGAGACGGGATGTCGCAGGCGCAGCCGGGGTAGCTGTTGTCCCGCCACGTGCCGCCGATGTCGTCGGCCTTCTCCAGGATCACGAAGTCGATGCCTTGCCGTTGCAGCGCGATCGCCATCCCCAGACCAGAGAACCCGGTCCCAATGATGAGAGCACGGGTGTGCACCGGCTGGTGGCCTTCGGGCCCCAGCTCAGCGTGGGCGTCCGGTTGCGTCCCGGCATTCGTCATGTTGATCGGTCTTCCTATGGGGGCCAGTGCGCGACGTGCGATCTTTGGCCTAGGCACCTAGCTGTCGCAAAATACCCGGTACCCAGGGTATCGAATAGAACGAGTGTTATCGATCACCGTGGCGATGTCAACGCCGCCAATGCTCAGCTCGCGGAGCGGTTGAGTGGTACCGCGTCGTGGATCGGCCGGTCCGGATTCATCGAGATGCCAAGCGTCTCGGCGGTTCCAACGATGACGGCCATCATGATGGTCGTCAGATGCGCGACGAACTGCTCACGCGGCATCCGCCGCGGGCTATCGGGTTCGGGACCCAACCACCACTCGGTGGCCGACGCGGCCGATCCGAAGGCGGCGAACGCGGCAAGTTCGCTAGCCGCGCGGTTCAGCTCCATTTCCCGCAGCTCGTTGTTGAACATCTCGGCCATGGTCAGGGTGATCTCGCGACCTTCGTTGAGGGTCCGCACTGTCGCCTCGGACTGCGCCGAGAACCGGCCCTGGATGAAGACCCGCAACACGTTGGGATGCTTGTCGACGAGGCTGACATATTCGTCGACGCTGCGCCGGATGACTTCGCGAGCTGAGTCGGTGGCTAAGTCGATAGCCGGGAAGATCGCCGCCCACAGCATGTCGCGCAGACGGATGCCGATGGCCTCGAACAGGTCGGACTTGTCGGTGAAATGCCGGTAGATCTTGGGCTTGGCGGTGCCGGCTTCTTCGGCGATTTCTCGCACACTGACCTCGGGCCCCAGCCGGTCGAGAGCACGGAAAGCGGCATCGACGATTTCGCCGCGCACCTTCTTACGGTGTTCGCGCCAGCGTTCGCTGCGCGCATCGACCTTTACCCCGGGCTTCGCGCTGGGATGGGGTCGGCTAATTCTCCCCACGTCAGGTACCTTACCGTGTCGCACATGCTGACCTGCACAGACTGACCACTCAAGGGCTCGCGAGCGTGAATCTGGCGACGCGACACACCGTAGAGCCGTCGCAGGATCCACACTCGCGCGGAACTACAGCATGCAGGACACGCAGCCCTCGACCTCGGTGCCTTCCAGCGCCATCTGCCGCAGCCGAATGTAGTACAGCGTCTTGATTCCCTTGCGCCACGCATAGATCTGCGCCTTGTTCACGTCGCGGGTGGTGGCGGTGTCTTTGAAGAACAACGTCAGCGAGAGCCCTTGGTCGACGTGCTGGGTGGCCGCCGCGTAGGTGTCGATGATCTTCTGGTACCCGATCTCGTACGCATCTTGGTAGTACTCCAGGTTGTCGTTGGTCATGTAGGGCGCCGGGTAGTAGACCCGGCCGATTTTGCCTTCCTTACGGATCTCGACCTTCGACACGATCGGGTGGATCGACGACGTCGAATGGTTGATGTAGGAGATCGATCCGGTCGGCGGCACCGCCTGCAGGTTCTGGTTGTAGATGCCGTGCGCGGCCACCGACTCCTTCAGCCGCTGCCAATCGTCGCGGGTCGGGATGCGGATATCTGCCTCAGCGAACAGCTGACGCACCTTGTCGGTTTTCGGCTCCCACGTCTGCTCGATGTATTTGTCGAAGAACTCCCCCGACGCGTACTTGGACCGCTCGAAACCCTTGAAGTGGGTACCTCGTTCGATCGCGATGCAGTTCGAGGCCCGCAGCGCGTGAAACAACACCGTATAGAAGTAAATGTTGGTGAAATCGACTCCCTCTTCGGAACCATAGAAGATGCCTTCACGAGCCAAGTAGCCGTGCAGGTTCATCTGCCCCAGCCCGATCGCGTGGGAGTCATTGTTGCCCTGCTCGATTGAGGGCACCGAGGCGATGTGCGTCTGGTCGCTCACCGCGGTCAGCGCGCGAATCGCCACCTCGATCGTCTGCGCGAAGTCCGGTGAATCCATCGTCTTGGCGATGTTCAGCGATCCCAGGTTGCAGGAAATGTCCTTGCCCACTTTGGCATACGACAAGTCGTCGTTGAACAACGACGGTGTGGACACCTGCAGGATCTCCGAGCACAGGTTCGAGTGGGTGATCTTGCCCTCGATGGGGTTGGCCCGGTTCACCGTGTCCTCGAACATGACGTAGGGGTAACCGGACTCGAACTGCAGCTCGGCCAGCGTCTGGAAGAACTCCCGCGCCTTAATCTTGGTCTTGCGGATCCGCGCGTCATCGAGCATCTCGTAGTACTTCTCGGTCACCGAGATGTCGGCGAACGGCACACCGTAAACCCGTTCGACGTCGTACGGCGAGAACAAGTACATGTCCTCGTTGCGCTTGGCCAGCTCGAAGGTGATGTCGGGAATTACCACTCCCAGGCTCAGCGTCTTGATCCGGATCTTCTCGTCGGCGTTCTCCCGCTTGGTGTCCAGGAAGCGGTAGATGTCCGGGTGATGGGCGTGCAGGTACACCGCACCGGCGCCTTGGCGTGCGCCCAACTGATTGGCATACGAGAACGAATCTTCGAGCAACTTCATGATCGGAATGACGCCGGAAGACTGGTTTTCGATGTTCTTGATCGGTGCACCGTGCTCGCGAATGTTGCTCAGCAGCAACGCAACTCCGCCGCCGCGCTTGGACAGCTGTAGCGCGGAGTTGATCGATCGCCCTATCGACTCCATGTTGTCCTCGATGCGCAGGAGGAAACACGAAACCGGTTCGCCGCGTTGCTTCTTGCCCGAGTTCAAAAAAGTCGGGGTAGCCGGCTGGAACCGGCCGTCGATGATCTCGTCGACGAGCTTCTCGGCCAATTCGGTGTCGCCGGCCGCCAACGTGAGTGCGACCATGCAGACCCGGTCTTCGAAGCGTTCTAGATACCGCTTCCCGTCGAACGTCTTCAGCGTGTAGGAGGTGTAGTACTTGAACGCGCCAAGAAACGTTGGGAACCGAAACTTCTTGGCGTAGGCACGATCCAGCAGCGACTTGACGAAGTTACGCGAATACTGGTCGAGCACCTCACGCTCGTAGTAGTTCTCGCGAATCAGATAGTCGAGCTTCTCGTCCTGATTATGGAAGAAGACCGTGTTCTGGTTGACATGCTGCAGGAAGAATTGGCGCGCCGCGAGTACGTCCTTGTCGAACTGGATCTTGTCGTCCGCGTCGTACAGATTCAGCATCGCGTTGAGCGCGTGGTAGTCCGTTTCGTCGGACAACACGTGGGTGCCGGCGGTTACCGGCTCTGCAGTGACGGTTGGTGACACGTCTGTTCCTTCCAGAAGTCAGCCCAGAAATTGGCTAAGCCCGCTCGGACGGCGGCGACGTCGTCCTCGGTACCCATCAGTTCGAAGCGGTAGAGGTACGGAACGCCGCATTTGCGGGCAACGACATCGCCGGCGTAGCAGAACTCTGCACCGAAGTTGGTGTTGCCGGCCGCGATCACCCCGCACAGCAGTGCTCGATTGTGCTCGTTGTTCAAAAAGGCGACGACCTGTTTGGGGACATAGCCGCCTGCTCGAAGATCCGGGGCGGCCCGGCCACCGCCGTACGTGGGCAACACCAGCACATAGGGCTCGTCGACCTCGATACGACCATGCAGCGGTATCCGCGTGGCGGGAACACCCAGCTTCTGCACGAAGCGATGGGTGTTCTCCGACACCGAAGAGAAATAGACCAGGTTGCGCGCCTGCACCGCAACCTCCTTACCTACAGGTCGCCACTATGCGGTCAGTACGGCCCCGGCGAGCGCCTTAATGCGGTCGGGCCGGAAGCCCGACCAGTGGTCGTTTCCGGTCACCACGACCGGTGCCTGCAAGTAGCCCAGCGCCATCACGTAGTCACGCGCCTCGGAATCGAGGCTGATGTCGACCGTCTGGTAGGCGATGCCCTGCTTATCCAGCGCCTTGTAGGTGGCACTGCACTGCACACACGCGGGCTTGGTGTACACGGTGATGCTCATCAGAAATACCGCTCCTTTGCGGAAGTTGGGAAGCTTACATGGACTGGCAACTATTCAGGTACAACGTGTGTGCTGTGTTCAGCGGTCCGCCAAGCCCCCAAGATTCCCGTCGTGCGGCCGCCACGTCACCTGACCTGGCGATACCGATTCCGGAACGATCACCCGCCTGGTCGGCGAAGTGAACTTGGGATCTGCCGGCGCCTCGAAACACTACACCTAGTGGGTGACAAGGAGAAGAGGTACAAGATGTTCTGAACAACATTTATGGAATTCCCTGGTCGTAAGCCATGCCCTGCGAACCATCCGGCGTGTCGGAGCTCACAACCGTCGCCTGACAGCCGTCGCAGGTGCCTATCCGCATCGGTATATCACCGGGCACCGACATTGATGGTGTTCAACCGCAACGGTTGATGATTAGCTGGCCCGTCCGCTTCCGGTGGTGACCCTGGCACTGACTGACGCCCTGCCGGGTTGTCTTTTTCTTGATCTGTCTCACCGGCGGCGGGCGGGTCGCACCATGAGGCCCGGCAGGGCGGACATGACCTAATCAGGAGCCTGGTAGTTCCCTCATCAATGTCTTGTCTGCCCGCCCTACCGGGTGTCACCGCAACCGCCGGTGATCACACCGGCAGAAGGGAACATCACCATCGTGACAGCATCGCAGTTGGTCGTCATTGGCGCCGACACGCATCTCGATACCGTTCACCTCGCCACGTTGAGCGATACCGGCAAACCCTTGGCAGATGCGGAGTTCCCGACGAACCCGACGGGCTATTGCGAGGCGCTCACGTGGGCGCAGAGCTTCGGGACAGTACTGATCGCCGGGGTGGAAGGCACTTCCAGCTATGGTGCGGGATTGACCCGGGCGCTGCAGGACGCCGGCATCGAGGTCGTCGAAGTTAACCGCCCCGACCGCGCCACCCGGCGCCGGCGCGGCAAGTCCGACCCGCTCGACGCCTATGCCGCGGCCCGTAACGCGTTGTCCGGGGACGGCCTTGCCGCCCCGAAAGACGAACGCACCACGGCGCTGAGCGCTCTGTTGACCGCTCGTCGCGGCGCAGTCAAAGCCCGCACCGCAGCGACCAACCAAATTCAATCTTTATTGATCACCGCACCCGCCGAGCTGCGTGAACGCTACCGCCGTTGCAACACAGCCGGTCTGGTCAAAGCCCTAGCTCGTTGCCGGCTTGTTGCCCATGGTGACCCGACCACCATGGCCGTCCTTAGCGCAGTCAAGACGCTGGCCCTTCGCGCGCAGTTCCTGCATCGCCAAGAGCGTGAACTCACCGACCAGATCGACACCCTGGTACAGAGCATCAACCCCGGGCTGCGCGTCGCCCACGGCATTGGACCCGACACCGCCGCCGCGCTACTAATCACCGCCGGCCTCAACCCATATCGGCTACGCAGCGAAGCCGCCTTTGCCGCGCTATGCGGTGTTGCCCCCGTTCCGGCCTCCTCGGGCAAGACGACCCGCCATCGACTCTCGCGGGGCGGCGATCGCTCAGCAAACAACGCGTTGTACCGCATCGCCTTGGTGCGAATGTCCAATGACCCGCGCACCCGCGACTACGTCGCCCGCCAAACCACCAACAATCGCCGCAAGGCCGAAATCCTGCGCCTCCTCAAACGCGCCATCGCCCGCGAGGTCTTCCGACTACTCACCCGCCCCTGCGTCATCGACGACTACAGCGATCTACGCCCAGCTCGCCAAGCCAAAAACATCACTCTCAGCACCGTGGCCGAGCACTTCGGCGTCTGGCCTAACGACATCTCCCGACTCGAACGCGGACTCCAACGCAACGACACCCTCGCCGCCAATTATCGCCAATGGCTCACCGCCGCTTGACCCATAACACGAATAGGAGCATCAAGGCTGGTGTCACCGGCGCGTCCCCTTACCGCCGGCAGAGCCGCCAGCGGCAACTGGCGGCTCTGCTGCTCACCGAATGTGTTCAACTCACCTCGGCAGCAAGCTTGCCGACGATGTCACGCAAATGTCCGGAAATCTCGCGGCTGTCCGCGGGAGCCTTGCCCGCCAAGGACTGAAACGGCACAGACAATCTGATTCCGTCGATCACGTTCGCGCCGGCAATGCCGAACGACTTGCGCGCCTCGTCGTGCGCCCACACACCGCCGTATTGGCCCAACGAACCACCGATGACCACCAGCGGCTTGTTCTTCACCGCGCCATCGCCGAATGGTCGTGACAGCCAGTCGACCGCATTCTTGATCATCGCGGGGATGCTGCCGTTGTATTCCGGGGTGACCACCAGGACGGCATCCGCGTCAGCTACGGCGTCCCGCAACGCCGTCACCGAAGCCGGCACCCGCGCCGGTGTGTCGATGTCCTCGTTATAGAACGGCAGCTCCCCCAGCCCCTCAAACACCGTGACGGTGACGCCGTCCGGGGCAACCTGCACGGCCAACTCGGCCATCTGGCGGTTGATCGACGCCACGCGCAGGCTTCCTACTAACACCAAGACGTTGATGTTGGAGTTCTCCGGCACCGTTCCGTTCCCTTCGTTGGCTGGTCTACATCCTTGCACGCCACAACCGGACTGTGGTCCGTTTTATTCCAACCGCGTTACAGTACAGGAGTGACCGGTGTCGAGCGGTTGGGCGAGTTGCCGCTGTTCGCTCCAGCAGAGCCTCCACCAGAGCGCGGTGACGCGGCGCGTAATCGCGCGCTGTTGTTGGAAGCGGCCCGCCGCCTGGTCGCCACACGCGGTGCGGATGCCGTCACCATGGACGACGTCGCGGCGGCCGCCGGCGTCGGCAAAGGCACGCTATTTCGCCGGTTCGGCAGCCGAGCCGGCCTGATGATGGTGCTGCTCGACGAGGATGAGCGCGCCAGCCAGCAGGCGTTCCTATGCGGGCCGCCACCGCTGGGCCCCGATGCGCCTCCGATGGATCGACTGGTCGCGTTCGGGCGGGAGCGGATCGGCTTCGTCCATACCCACCACGCGCTGCTGTCCGCCGCCAACCGTGACCCGCTGACCCGCCACGTTGGGGCGGCCGCGGTACAGCGCACCCATGTGCGGGTGCTCTTGCAGTCAGCACAGACCACCGGCGACCTCGATGTCCAGACCGACGCCCTGCTGGCGCTGCTCGACGCCGACTACGTCGAACATCAACTCAACTATGGCGGTCACACCCTGGAGACGTTGGGCCAGGCGTGGGAGAGTCTGGCGCGCAAGCTGTGCGGCCGGTGACCAACTGGATCCTGCATGTCGACCTCGACCAGTTTTTGGCGTCGGTCGAGCTTCGCCGCCACCCCGAACTAGCCGGGCTGCCGGTCATCGTCGGCGGCGCCGGCGATCCGACCGAACCGCGCAAGGTCGTCACCTGCGCCTCATATGAGGCCCGCGAATTCGGCGTGCACGCGGGCATGCCGCTACGGACGGCCGCCCGGCGCTGCCCCGACGCCACATTTTTAGCGTCCGATCCGGCCGCCTATGACGACGCCTCCGACCACGTGATGGGGTTGTTGCGCGACCTGGGACACCCGGTCGAGGTCTGGGGCTGGGACGAGGCGTATGTCGGGTTGACCGCAGCGGATGCTACCCACCCCACCGAAGTCGCCGAGCACATCCGCGCCGTCATCTTGTCGGAAACCGGGCTGTCCTGCTCGGTCGGCATCAGCGACAACAAGCAGCGCGCCAAGATCGCCACCGGCTTCGCGAAACCGGCCGGGATCTTTACCCTCACCGACGCGAACTGGATGACCCTGATGGCCGACCGACCGGTCGACGCGCTGTGGGGTGTGGGACCCAAGACCGCGAAAAGGCTTGAAGCCCTTGGGATAGCAACGGTGTGGCAGCTTGCACACAGCGATGGCGAGCTGCTGACTTCCACCTTCGGTCCGCGAACCGGCTTATGGCTGCTGCTGCTCGCCAAGGGCGGCGGCGACACCGCAGTCAGCGCACAGCCATGGGTTCCGCGGTCCCGCAGCCACGTCGTCACGTTTCCACGTGACCTCACTGACCGAGCCGAAATGGATTTGGCGGTAACGGAGTTGGCGCAGCGAGCGCTGACCGATGTGGTAGCTGCATCGCGAATCGTGACTCGAGTGGCGGTCACCGTGCGCACCGCAACGTTTTACACCCGCGTCAAGATCCGCAAGCTGGACGCGCCCACCACCGATCCCGACGTCATCACCGCCGCGGCACTGCGCGTCCTGGATTTGTTCGAGCTGGACCGCCCGATCCGATTACTCGGGGTGCGGCTCGAACTCGAGATGCCCCGCTAGCCTCCCGGCCGAAGCGCCCGCGTGAAAACCACGTTAGCGTGCCGCATCGCCACGCTGTACGGCCACCACGCCAGCCGCTTGAACCCATACAGCACCCGAATGTCGTGCGAGGTGTAGATCAGGTACCGGTTCTTTGCGACCCCGACCAAGATCTTCTCGGCCGCCCTTTCCGCTGACACCGCATGATCACCGAAGCGGTCAACCCACCGACTGACCCTCGGGTCTTGGCGGTCGACCCCGGCAATTTCGACAGTGTCGACTAGCGGTGTCCGCACCGCACCGGGCACCACGACCGACACCCCGATGCGGTGGGAGGCCAGGTCGAAGCGCAGCACCTCAGACAGTCCGCGCAGTCCGTACTTGCTGGCACTGTAGGCCGCATGCCAGGGCAGCGCGACCAGCCCGGCCGCCGAGGAGACATTGACCAAATGTCCACCCCGGCCGGCGGCCAACATCGGCGGCACGAACGTCTCAATGACGTGGATCGGGCCCATCAGGTTGATCGCGACCACGTTGCTCCACTGGTCGTGGGTGAGCCGGTCAACGGTCCCCCAGGCCGACACGCCGGCGATGTTCATCACGACGTCCATGCTGGGGTGCCTCGCGTGGATGTCAGCGCCGAACGCCGCCACCTCGTCGTAGTCGGAAACGTCCAGGGCGCGATGCTCAGGTACCTGTGCACCGAGCGCCCGTGCGTCGGACACGGTTTGGGCCAAACCGTCACGGTGGCGGTCGGTCAGATACAGCTCGGCACCATGAGCGGCGAGCCGCAACGCGGTGGCTCGGCCGATACCGCTAGCCGCACCGGTAACAAAGCACCGCTTCCCCGCGAAATACCGTGCCGGCTGCGCCATGGTTTACCTTTGGCCGCCACCCCATATAGCGTTGAGCCACATCTGCTCGTGCACCCGCATGCGGCGCTCCATGTCACTGTCGCGACCGACCAGCATAGAGTCACCGACCAGCATCAACGCGGTGGTACCCACCAGGGTACGGATCAATGTCGGGATGTCTGCACAGATCGGATGCGCGGTCCCTGCTTTCATCTCGGCCTCGACGACGGCGACGAGCTGGCCGAGCACCACCTCGAATTGCCGTTCGAAAATATCCTGGATCTCAATATCGTTGTGGCGGGCGACATTGCAGGCCGTCATCACCGGGTCGTTACGTGCGTAGACAACGGCGGCACTGCCCACCATTCGCTTGACGAACTGCTCGGGTGACTCGCCCGGCTGACGGGGGGCGAAATACTGGGTGAGCTCTTCGAGTTCTTCGACTACCTCGGCCAGAATCTGGGCGAGCACGGCGTACTTGGAGTCGAAATAGAAGTAGAAGCCGGATCGGGTCACCCCGGCGCGGTGGCTAATGGCGCTAACCGACAGCTCCGCGAACGGTTTCTCCTCCAGGAGCTCACGCACTGCCCGCAGGATCGCTTGTCGGTGCCTGTCACCACGCCGTCGCACGGCTGGTACGCCCTGCTCCTGGTTGGCGGCTGGGCTACTCACCTTGTGCTCGCCTCCTGACCCTTGCACCATGCCACTCAAAAAAGAAACTTGGCAGCCGTCAATCCTGTCCGAAGGATCATAATCGGTAACATTGTCATCATCTGTCCAGGCAGGCAAAGGAGCGTTCATGGGCGCCACCGTCAGCACGTCGCGTTATGTGCTGGACCAGGCCCGGCGCCGATGCACCCCAACGCTTAACACCATCCCCGGTATGGGAGCGGTCGAAAGGCGCCTGCTCGCCCACGACTGGAAGACAAAGGTACTGGCCGAACCACCCGACGGTAGCAGCCTCAAACCCATCGTCGGCGATTCGGGCGTTCCCGTTCTCGGTCACATCATCGAAATGTTCCGGGGAGGCGCGGACTACGCGCTGTTCCTGTATCAAACACACGGTCCGCTGATTTATCTCGCCTCGCCGATCTTGCCGTCGATTGCCGCGTTGGGGCCCGACGCCACCCAGGCCGTATTCGCCAATAAGAACAAGGACTTTTCGCAGAAGGGTTGGCACACGGTGATCGGCCCGTTCTTCAAGCGGGGCCTTATGCTGCTGGATTTCGAAGAGCACCTGCACCACCGGCGCATCATGCAGGAGGCCTTCACCCGGACCCGCTTGGCCGGCTACGTCGAACACATTGACCGGGTGGCGTCGGCCATCATTGCCAACTGGCCAACCAACGACGCACGGTTCCTGTTCCATCCCGCGATGAAGGAGCTCACCCTCGACGTCGCGTCAACGGTGTTCATGGGCCATGAACCCGGTACTGACAGTGACCTAGTCACTAAGGTGAATCAGGCCTTTACCACGACAACACGCGCCGGCGGCGCGATCGTCCGCCACCGGGTCCCGCCGTTTAAATGGTGGCGTGGGCTGCGTGCCCGCAAGGTGCTCGAGGACTACTTCACCGACCGCGTCATCGAGCGCCGTCACGCTCGTGGCACCGACATGTTGACGGTGCTGTGCCACACCGAGGACGACGACGGTAACAGCTTCACTGATGAAGACATCATCAACCACATGATCTTCCTGATGATGGCCGCCCACGACACCTCGACATCAACGACCACAACGATGGTCTACAACCTGGCCGCGCATCCAGACTGGCAGCAGCGGGCACGCGAGGAATCGGCTCAGCTCGGCGATGCACCGTTGGACATCGATGCGCTAGAGAAGCTGGAAACTCTCGATTTGGTGATGAACGAATCTCTTCGCATGGTCACCCCGCTGCCGTTCAACATGCGCCAGGCCGTTCGCGACACCGAGCTGCTGGGCTACCACGTGCCGGCCGGAACCAACATCACGATATGGCCTGGATTGAACCACCGACTGCCCGAATTATGGACAGAGCCAAATAAATTCGACCCGGAACGCTTCGCCGAACCGCGGTCCGAGCACAAGAAACACCGGTACGCCTTCGCACCGTTCGGGGGCGGCGCGCACAAGTGCATTGGCATGGTATTCGGACAGCTAGAGGTCAAAACCGTTGTGCACCGACTGCTTCGCCGCTACCGACTCGAGCTGATCCGGCCCGACTACCAGCCGCGATGGGACAACGGCGGTATGCCGATACCGGTGGACGGGATGCCGATTATGCTGCGTCCGCTCTGACCCGCACCGCGAACCACACCCCGAGCAGGCGCCAATCTCCCGATCTTCTTTTTGCTGACCTCGCGGCGCTCGTCATAGCGCAGAGCCGCCCAGGCACGCCCGGATACCCATGGCATGGGTGTTTAGTGGCATAGGTGCGCAGCCAGGCCCTCATTTCGACGTCTGGATCGGCCGGGGTCTGCCATCGGTAGCCGACGGTAGGTGGAGCGGGCGAGCCCAACGGGCTTGCACGCCAAACGTTTCGACATGCTCAACGTGTCCTTGAGCATGTCGAAACGTTTGGCGTTTGGCAGCTGGGCTCAGAATTTTCCCTTCGCCACCTCCCGCAGCGCATTCTTCTCCAGTTCGGCCTCGGCCAGCAACCGCTTCAAACGGGAGTTCTGCTCGCGCACTCCCTCAGCTCTCTGGCGGCGTCAGTGTCCATCCCGCCGTAGGCACGACGCCAGTTGTACAAGCGTTACCGCCGACACACCAGCTGTGCGGCGATTTCCTCGCCAGTCTTACCCGACCGCAGCCGCTGGACTACTTGCCGACGCACCGTGGCCGGATACATACGTGGCATGTGACCTCCTGCTGATCACTCTGCCCTCAACTCTCACAACGGTGGACCTACAACACGGGTACAGATCACCCGGTCTCAATCACGGGGAACACGCCAAGATGGTCCCATCGATGGCAAACGGGTGGTCTCATACTCATGGCTAAGCCGCATACCCCGGCGGCGTAGCCATTAATTTTGCGGTAATAGGCACTGAGATGCTACCGTAGTTGACACATGTCAAGTCTGGTACACGTTCACATGACTATGCGGTCGAAGGAAGCGCTAGTGACTCATCCAAATCAAAACATAATAGAAATAACGGAAGTAGAAGATGAAAACGTTCATCCGTCGTCCTATCAAAAAGACTGTGACCAGTCATCAGCAAACTTCGATCAGGCGCTATCACAGTTGAAGGCGTTGTTATTGGCAGGCGAGGATGAGGTACAGGCAAGTCCGGACAGCATGACTGAGGTAAGCGCCAAGATGGGGGAGATAAGTCACCAAATTTCGATAGCAAACGCCAAGAAGGCCCCGGTGATGACCAAGATTCCCGCGCCGGGGAAGGACAGCGCCTCCGCTCTGTTGGCGAGATTTTTTAACGCTCGCGGGGTTCTGTATCAGGTACATACCGATCGAGGTGCAGACATCGGCAAACAGCTCTCCTGGAGCCTAAAGGATGCCGCATCTGCCTATACGGATACTGACAAAATTATTGACATGATCTCGGAGAATTTTCTTATTCTTTGATGCCCGTTTAATACTCGCAGGCTGCCGCGCCAGGCGCATACCGATCGAGACACAGACATCGGCAAACAGCTCTCCCAGAGCCTAAAGGATGCACATGTTGCCTATACGCACACTCCCGAGAAACAGCGAAGAGGATCGTGTCAGGGTGAGCAGTTCGGGGATCTGCAAGTCGATACACCAAGCCAAGATACGGTGCAGGCGGTGAGCGTCCCCGCCGTCGCGTACGGTCGACAGCAGGATGCGCAGCTCTTCTTTGGCGATCCAGGCCGACAAGCTCTGTGCGGTGGGATCGGTGGCGCTAATCCGGTCCCACATCTTGGTAACGCTTTTGTCCGACAGGCGTTCTCGGGCGTTCAGCAGGAGACGCAGGTTGACCCACTGGGTCGATCTTGCGGTCTCGGTCGGCCACCACACGCCATGGGCCGCGGCGACCTCGGCCACCGACCGGGCCGCATCCCCGACCACCTTGGCCATCTGCACACGCAACCGAAGCGTGCTGCGGGCTCGGGCGGGAACCTGGGTGATGGCCTCGGTGAACGATCCCGTTTGCAGTAGTCTTCCCGGCATCGCCAGCGAACTTTGTTCCAGCGCACCATGATACGGTCTTCCCTGTAAGGGATCTTTTGGCGAGGTGACCACGTAGTCCTTCACCGACATCGATACCACCCCGCGCGACAAGCACACCGCCGCACTCTGTTCCTCGGCGACCACATCGACCACCCGCGTCCCGTCGCCGTAGCGCTCAACACCCACAACGCGTACTCCTGGCAGCCCGAACACCACTGTCGGAGCAAGGACCCTCAGTTGTCAGACACGCCGAACAAAATCAATGGGCTACCTGCCTACTTAAGGCTGAAGAGCCGGCAAACGGGTGGTCCCATGCTAATGGCAAAGCCAGCTCCAAACTGGTCCTATCCTCCCGGCGCACGACAGCGTGTACCCCGACGGCGTAACCATTAATTTTGCGGTGATGACGCTGAGATGCTATCGTAGTTGACACGTGTCAAGTCGGGTACACGTTCACATAACTAAGCGGTCGAAGGAAGTGCTAGTGACTAGTCCAAATCAAAACATAATAGAAATAACAGAAGTAGAAGATGAAGACATTCATCCGTCTTACAACCAGGAATACTTTGATCAGTCGTCAGAAAACTGGGATCCGTCGCTATCACAGTTGAATGCGTCGTATCTGGCAAACGCGAATGCGATGCAGGCAAATCCGGATAGCATGACTGAGGTAAGCGCCAAGATGGTGGAGATAGCTCACCAAATTTCGATAGCAAATGCCCAGAAGACCCCGGTGATGACCAAGATTCCCGCGCCGGGTAAGGATAGCGTCTCAGCTCTGCTAGCGAGATTTTTTAATGCTCGCGGAGACCTGTACCGGGTGCATACCGATCGAGGCGCGGACATCGGCAAACAGCTCTCCTGGAGCCTAAAGGATGCCGCAACTGCTTATAGGGAGACTGACAAGATCATGAGTGACTTTCATATTGTGTGATGCTCGTTTAATGCTCGTGGGCTGCTATGCCAGGTACATACCGATCGAGGCGCGGACATCGGCAAACAGCTCTCCTGGAGCCTAAAGGATGCCGCATTTGCCTATACGCGCACTGCCGAGGGCACCCGAGGAGGATCGGGTCACAGCATAGCTACTCACGGTGTGCGACCGGCGGATAGATCTGCCAGCGATATGTTGATTGTAGAGTTGAGGAGAAAGTAACCGAGGTGCCAAATTTCAACGCATTACCACCCGAGATCAATGTTAGCAATATTAAAGGTCCAGGTTCTAAGCCAATATTGATCGCTGCAGCAGCATGGGA
This sequence comes from Mycobacterium haemophilum DSM 44634, assembly GCF_000340435.2. Classification (NCBI taxonomy): domain Bacteria; kingdom Bacillati; phylum Actinomycetota; class Actinomycetes; order Mycobacteriales; family Mycobacteriaceae; genus Mycobacterium; species Mycobacterium haemophilum. The sequence continues at coordinate 1,327,778 of NZ_CP011883.2, read as the reverse complement.
AAGTCTAGAGCAAGATTTGTCTTCTGCGGCGGAGGGGTGGGGACCTCAAATTGCCACGGCGTACGAAGTGTTTCAAGGTGAGGCAGCGAACAAATTTTCAGAAGCGGCAGTACGGTACCATGAGTGGCTGCATAAACACGCCCTAACGGCCAAATGTACCGCCGAGTATCTCATTCAAGCGGCGGACGCTTACGAAGAGGCGGTCAGATCGATGGTGCCGACAGTTTCGATAGTGAAGAACCGCGCGGCTGCCTGGACTATGAAATCAACTAATCTTTTGGGACAATTCACCCACAAAATCATGGAGCTGGATGACGAATACCACGAGATGTGGGCCACCAATGCAGGCGTGATGAATGAGTATCAGTTTCGCATCTTCGATATCATGAGACAGGTTGAAGAAACAGGAATTACACCGGCTCCGCTAGTAATCCACGGCTCTTCCAAGGCCTTCAGCGGCTCTCATTACTCCAACATCATCGAAGAACTCTAGTAGTTGAGTTTTGACCGTTGGCGGCATTTGAAAATTGGATGGCCCGCCACCTGGCCGGCGGATAACCACTGCGGCTTTGGACTGTGTCACCCATAACGCAACGAAATTAACTGTAAGGAGATACAAAGAGTATGACCGCACGTTTTATGACCGATCCGCACGCGATGCGGGATATGGCGCGCCGTTTTGAGATGCACGGCCAGACGGTGGAGGACGAGTCACACAAGATGTGGGCCTCGACGCTGAACATCGCGGGTGCAGGCTGGAGCGGGACCGCGCAGGCAACCTCGTTTGACACCATGGGGCAGATGAATCAGGCGTTTCGCAACATCGTGAACATGCTGCACGAGGTGCGTGACCAGCTAGGTGCCGCCGCCACCCGCTACGAGCAGCAAGAGCAGGCCTCCCAGCAGATCCTGCAGGGTAGCTAACGGCGGAAAACCGCCGCTGTCCACGACCTTTTCTCATTCACTTTCTCAATTGAGGAGCACAAAAACTCATGTCCAGCATTAACTACCAGTTCGGGGATATTGACGCCCACGGCGCCACCATCCGCGCGCAAGCCGCGTCGTTGGAAGCCACCCATCAGGCCATCCTGGCCAGTGTGCGCGACGCCGCTGACTTTTGGGGCGGCCAGGGCTCGGCGGCATGCGAGCAGTTCATCACAGATTTGGGCCGCAACTTCCAGACGATTTATGAGCAGGCCAACGCCCACGGCCAAAAAGTGCAAGCCGCCGGTAACAACATGGCCGACACCGACCGCTCCGTCGGCTCCGCATGGGCCTAACCCCCACACCGGCCGGCAGATGAAGTGACAATCCCCGGGAATCACCAAGACGTTGGTTGTCGGGGATTGATCCTAAGATGAGCCGTACCCGCACCCAGGATCAGACAGTCCTTCATATCTTCCCCAAGCTTGGCTTTCAGCGTCGCCTTCATATCGATCTCGGTCAGCACACCGAAACCTTGCTGCGCCAGCGCTTTCCCGCTCGACTGCGTCGTCAAACGATGTGTGTAGGGTGGCCGATAGCGAAAGCTCATGGTACTCCAACCCCCTCGAGCTCTGTCGCGGCAGTGCAAAGGACCGCTTCCATTCTGCTTCGCGCACCGGTTGAGCGGACAGCCCCTGAGCCATATTAGTTGCGCCCAGATCCTGCTGCTCCAGCTACAAAACGGCTCGCGGTGTCGGGTGATGGCGCTAACATTTTGTGGCGAGCGGCGGGAATCTCAGGCCACGGATGGGTACCAACGAAAGGCATGAACAATGATCGCGACAAAAACCAGCACGGCGAGGCTGACCGTTTGGACACTAAGCGCAGTGCTGGTAGCGGGATTCGCGGTGTTGGTGGCAGGCTGTGCGCCGCAGGATGCCCAGTCCCCAATTACGGTGACGCAAACATCCGGGGTGGAGCCGGCTCCGCCCCCTGCGAGGTAGTGTCCCGCAGACCGGCGTCTAATCGGTTACCATGGGCGACCCGCGTGCCTGCCAAATCCCTTGGGCAGGGTACTTTCTCGCGGCGCCGGGTCCGAAGCTGAGGCCACCACTGCCCTACAGCCAGCACGCTGTCGCAGCGTCCAGATGACGACGGATGCGGTAGCGCGCCAAGCTGTCGTCACCGTCGGTGATTTCCTCAACAATCCGCTGGTGAAACAACTCGGCGATGATCCGCAGGAATAGGTCTAGCAGCGCATTGCCGGCCAACTGCGCCAATCCGATGTGGAACCGCGACTCCTCGGCCGCGGCCGTGTCGCCGAGCATTTGCATGGTCCGATAAACGACCTCATGACGAGCCTGTCGCTGCGGGACCGCGTGGCACGCTGACATCACCGGGTTCAGCAAGCCGCCGGTGCCGAATCCGGTGCCGCAGTCCGCGGGGTGGATCCACAATGCGGCGTTGACCTCGTCGGCCGGGGTGTCGCACAAGGTGGCGATCCCGTCGATGTCGGCGGCAACTAAGCCGGCGTCATCGATGGCGGCCCGCACCGCCTCCATGGTCAGCTGCGGCCCGGGAATACCGGTGCGACGACAGATTCGCGAGATGCCGATGCCGGACACGATGGCGTCTTTCGAAATGGCTCATCCGCACCGCCCGTAGGACGGGACTACCACCCGTATAACCCGGACATCCCGACTCTGTATGTGATCGCTATCGTCGAACTCGCCGAACAAACCGGACTGCGGATAGCCCCTAATATCGTTGACTGCGAACCGGATTCAGCGACATATGGAATGCCCGTCGATATCCGACCCGAGCTAGGCTCCGGAGGCACGCCGTTGTTCGCACCGGCCGCTAGCTGATCAGCGGGTACGAATCAGAGCGCAGCGCTTGCGCGCGATTGTCGGTCCGTAGTTTACGGGTGCGACCGGTAGCAACGCCGGCGACTGCCTCGCCGGCCCGCGCTGGCCAAACAAGTTGCCAACACACACCGAACCTACGACACAGGTACAGCCGTGTTCACGCTCGCCGGCCTGTTGTTCATTCCTTGACCGGCGTAGTTGAGCGCGATCAGGCCCGCTAGACCCTGCTGGTGATCGGCGGTGGCGCCACCCACGGAGTCATCGCCGCCAACGCTGAAAGCACCAATAATTCATAGCGCCGCATCACCGCGACGGCGCGGTTCCCGTACTGCGTGTATTGCGCATCGAGGTCGGCGATCGCCGGAGTGTTTAGCCCGAGTTGGTTGGTCGTCGCCAGCTTATCCCGGTCAGCGCGGTTATCGGTGATCGCCGCCGGGGACACCATTGCCCGATGCGCATTGGTATAGGCCGTGCAGAGGTAAGCGGTCTGCTGGTGGGTCACTTCGAGCTGCTTTTCGAGCCTACGCAGCCAGCTCAGAAACTGCGTGGCCGCGTTATGCATCCGTCTCGCCGACGGACCCGAGCACTGCTCTTGCAGCCTTTGGAGGATCTCGCCGAACGGCTCAACAACTCCGGAAGACATCTCCTCAATCATGTGCTGCCACTCCCCGGCGGCGGCGACCATCGAGCCAGTACCCGGGCCGGTATACATGTTGCGGGAGTTGGTCTCTGGCAGTAGTTCGCTGTAGTGAGACTCGTCAAACATCTTTTATGCCTTGTTCCTTCCGGTGCGTTTCCCGTGCTGGTATTGCCTTCAGCGAGATCAGTGCAAGGCATGCGCTGTGTTGGTGGTGCGCAACGACTGCGATGGCTCACCGTAATACGACGGACACCAAAGAGCCTGCCTAACAAGGTAGCCGGGCTGTTAGTTGATCAGCGGGTCGCGAGGCATGCCGAGAATCCGCTCGGCGATTTGGTTGCGAGTGACTTCCGAGGTGCCGCCGGCGATGGCCATACCGCGAGCCCCCATGATCAACCGGCCGGCCACCGCGCCAGGCCCGTCGAGCAGCGCCACCTCGGGCCCCAGCAGCGCCGCCGAGATCGCCGCGCCCTCAACCATGTGCTCCGCCAGCTTCAGTTTGGTGATGTTGCCTTCCGGGCCGGGGCCCGCTCCTTCGACGCTGCGGGCGGCGCGACGCAGGTTCAGCAGCCGCAGCGCGTGGTCTTCGGCGAGGTAGGTTCCGACGCGGATTTCCGCACCCGCCAACCGATCCGCCCGCTGCTGGGCCAGCTGCACTAGTTGCGCCGCCAACCCCTGGTAGAACGAACCGCTACCGCCGATACTGACCCGCTCATTACCCAGCGTCGCCCGCGCGACCGTCCACCCCGAGTTGGGTGCACCGACCACGTCCTCGTCCGGGACGAACACGTCGTTGAAGAACACCTCGTTGAATTCCGATCCGCCGGTGATCTGCCGCAATGGCCGCACCTCAACGCCCACCGCTTTCATGTCGATGATCACGGTGGTGATGCCGGCGTGCTTAGGCGCATCCGGGTCGGTACGCACGGTGGCCAAGCCGCGGTGGCAATACTGGGCCCCACTGGTCCATACCTTTTGCCCGGTGATCTTCCAGCCGCCGTCGGATCGCGTGGCCCGGGTCTTGACGGACGCGGCATCCGATCCCGCGTCGGGTTCGGAGAATAGCTGACACCAGATCTCCTCCTGACGCAGCGCCTTCTCCACGAATCTTTCAATTTGCCAAGGTGTTCCGTGCTGGATCAGGGTCAGGATCACCCAGCCGGTAATCGAGTAGTCCGGGCGTTTGATGCCGGCCGCGCGGAACTCCTCGTCGATCACCAGCTGCTCCACGGCGTCGGCCGCGCGACCCCACGGTTGGGGCCAATGCGGCATCACGTAGCCGGTCTCGATCAGCTTGTCGCGCTGCGACTTCTTGTCCAGGGCGGCGATCTCGGCTGCGTCAGCGCGGATCTGGATGCGTAGTTCTTCGGCTTCGGCCGGTAAGTCCAGGCTGTTGGCCCGGACAGCACCCGCCGCGGTGCGATCGAAGACATCGGCGGCCGGCGCGTCGCCGCCCAGCAGTGCCGCACTGACCAGCGCCCGCCGCAGGTGGAGGTGCGCATCGTGTTCCCAGGTGAAGCCGATGCCACCATGCACCTGGATGTTGAGTTCGGCATTGCGGGCGTAGGCGGGGAACGCCAGCGCGGCCGCCACCGCGGCGGCCAGCCGGAATTGCTCCTCATCCTGCGATGCCGCGCGTGCGGCGTCCCAGACCGCGGCGACCGCCGACTCGGCGGCCACCAGCATGTTCGCGCAATGATGCTTGACCGCCTGGAACGTGGCGATGGTGCGGCCAAATTGCTGACGCACCTTGGCATACCCGACGGCGGCATCGACGCAGTCCGACGCCCCGCCCACCGCCTCGGCAGCCAGCAACGTGCGCGCCCGGGCCAGCACCGATTCCCGTGCCCCCGGCAAGATGTCGTCGGCGGTGACGCTGACGTTGCGCAGCCGGACGCGCCCGCAACGCCGGGTCGGATCGAGGTTTTCGGGCATGTCCACCGACACGCCCACGCGGTCGCGTTCCAACACCAGCACATCGTCACCGGCGGCGATCAGCAGCAGCTCGGCCAGCCCAGCACCCAACACAATTCCGGCCTCGCCGTCGGCTGTGCCACCGTCTGTGACCCGCGCCTGGCTGTCCAGCCCGATGCCCGCCGTGACGCTCCCGTCGATCAGCCCGGGCAGCAGCTGCGCCTTGTGATCGGCGGTGCCGTCGCTGGCGATCACCGCCGACGCGATCACGGTCGGGACGAATGGCCCCGGCGCCACCGCGCGACCCAGTTCTTCGATCACTACCACGAGTTCGGGCAACCCGTAGCCGGAACCACCGTACTCTTCGTCCACATGCAGACCGAGCCAGCCGAGTTCCACCATGTCAGACCAGAATCCAGGCCGGGCCTCGTCGGCTGTATCGAGTAGTGATCGGGCCGCCCAGCGTGCCTTCTGCGCGATCAAGAACGCGCGAGCTACCTCGGCGAGTTCACGATGGTCGTCGGTCAGTGCGATACCCATCAGGGGTCCTCCTCGTCAGCCAAAAAGTGTACTTAATATCGGCGCGACGGGACGTTTACTTGAGCGCGAACCATGTCAAGCTGAACTGTGCTGTTTTTCGACGTGGCTGCCACGTCGCGCGATGTTGGCGGCACCTCGTCGCGGCTGTCCAAGGTTGCGCGCATCGCTGAGCTGCTGCGCGCTGCCGCGCCCGACGCCCACGTGGTCGCGATCATCGTGTCGTGGCTCTCCGGTGAACTGCCCCAACGCCGTATCGGCGTCGGCTGGGCGTCGCTGCGGTCACAACCCGCGGCGGCACCGCAGCCGGTGTTGAGTGTTACCGACGTCGACGCCACCTTCTCCGAGATCGGCGCGGTGTCCGGCACAGGAGCCCAAACCCGGCGTGGCGAACTCGTCGCGCGGTTATTCGCTGCCGCAACCGAAACCGAACAGCTCTTTTTGCGCCGGCTACTGGGTGGTGAGCTGCGCCAGGGTGCGCTGGCCGGGATCATGGCCGACGCCGTGGCCGTCGCCGCCGAAATCCCCGCTGCCGCCGTGCAGCGTGCGGCAATGCTGGGCGGCGATCTGCCCGCGGTGGCAGCCGCCGCGCTGTCCGGGGGACCCGCAGCAGGGCGAGCGGCGCTGGATGCATTTACGCTGCGCGTGGGCCAGCCCGTCAGCCCGATGCTCGCGCAGACCGCGACCGGCGTCGCTGATGCGCTCGAACGCCACGGTGGCACAACCATTTTCGAAACTAAGCTGGATGGCGCTCGAGTGCAGATCCACCGGGCCGGCACCGAGGTCACGGTCTACACCCGAAGCCTTGACGACGTCACTGCCCGGTTGCCGGAGGTGGTGGAGGCGACGCTGACGTTGCCGGTGCGCGACCTTATCGCCGACGGCGAGGCGATCGCACTGCGGCCAGACAACCGGCCGCACCGCTTCCAGGTGACGGCATCACGCTTCGGCCGGTCGCTCGATGTCGTCGCAGCCCGTGCAGCACAACAACTTTCGGTGTTCTTCTTCGACATCCTGCACTGCGACGGCATCGACCTGCTCGACGCGCCGACCACCGGCCGACTGACCGCCCTCGATGCGCTGGTCCCACCGCTGCATCGGGTCGACCGGCTACTCACGTCAGACCCGTCAGAAGCCAACAACTTTCTGAACGCGACGCTGGCCGCCGGCCACGAAGGAGTGGTGGCCAAGTCACCGGCCGCGCCCTACCAAGCGGGCCGTCGCGGAGCTGGCTGGCTGAAGGTCAAACCGGTGCACACGCTCGACCTGGTGGTACTGGCCGTGGAATGGGGGTCTGGGCGCCGGTACGGGAAACTCTCCAATATTCATCTGGGCGCACGTGATCCGAGCACTGGCGGATTCCTGATGTTGGGCAAAACATTCAAGGGCATGACCGACGAGATGCTGGACTGGCAGACCGCCCGGTTTCGCGAACTGGCCATCGGCGGAACAGATGGTTACGTGGTCACATTGCGCCCCGAGCAGGTGGTCGAGGTGGCGTTCGACGGCGTACAAAGCTCGTCACGCTACCCCAGCGGGCTGGCGCTGCGATTTGCCCGGGTGGTTCGTTACCGCGACGACAAAAGCCCGGCCGAAGCCGACACCATCGACGCCGTGCGCGCGCTGTTCTGATCGACGCCGGTGCGCCCGGCAGCGCCATACCGCCGAAGGTCGGCAGATCCGCAGTACGTAGGGTTTGAGCGTGACAGAGCGCATCGCAGAAAAGGAACGCGAGCACCAACGGGTCAGCTTCCTCCACACCGACACCGATCTGCCCCCCGTCGCGATCATCGACCGCTCCCCCATGACCCTGCGTCACAAGGTCATCTTCGGGATCATCGCCGTGATCGGTGCCATCGCCTGGGCGATCATCGCTTTGGTCCGCGGCGAGACCGTAAACGCGGTCTGGTTTGTGGTCGCGGCGATCTGCACCTACATCATCGCGTACCGGTTCTATGCCCGGTTGATTGAAATGAAGATCGTTCGTCCGCGTGATGATCACGCCACACCGGCTGAGATTTTCGAAAACGGCACCGACTACCTGCCAACCGACCGGCGCGTGCTGTTCGGCCATCACTTCGCCGCGATCGCTGGAGCCGGGCCCCTCGTCGGTCCGGTCCTAGCTACCCAAATGGGTTATCTACCGGGCGCCATCTGGATCATCATCGGCGCGACGTTGGGTGGCTGCGTGCAGGACTACCTGGTGTTGTGGATATCCACCCGGCGCCGGGGCCGTTCGCTAGGCCAGATGGCACGCGATGAACTCGGCCCCATCGGTGGGGCGGCCGCCCTGGTCGGGGCCCTGGTCATCATCGTGATCGTGATCGCGGTGCTGGCGCTGATCGTGGTGCGGGCACTAGCGCACAGCCCGTGGGGCGTGTTCTCCATCGCCATGACTATCCCAATCGCGCTTTTTATGGGCTGCTACCTGAGGTTCCTGCGTCCCGGGCGGGTAACCGAGGTATCGATCGTCGGGTTCGGGCTACTGCTGCTCGCGGTGGCCGGCGGCCACTGGGTCGCCGAAACACCCTGGGGCGCCTCCTGGTTCAGTCTGTCGCCGGTGACCTTGTGCTGGTGCCTCATCATTTACGGTTTCGCCGCGGCGGTGCTTCCGGTGTGGTTACTGCTGGCGCCGCGCGACTACCTGTCGACATTCATGAAAGTCGGCGCCATCGCGTTGCTCGCGGTCGGCATCTGCATCGCCCAGCCGGCCATGCAGGCACCCGCAATCTCGCGGTTCGCCGCTCACGGCGACGGGCCAGTGTTCGCCGGCACGCTGTTCCCGTTCTTGTTCGTCACCATCGCGTGCGGCGCGCTGTCCGGATTCCACGCCCTGATCTCATCCGGGACAACACCTAAGTTGCTGGAAAAAGAAAGCCAGATGCGGCTGATCGGCTACGGCGGCATGCTCACCGAGTCCTTCGTTGCTGTCATAGCGCTGATCACCGCGTCGATCATCAACCAGCATCTGTACTTCACCCTCAACGCGCCGGCCGCGCAGACCGGCGGCACCGCGGCAACCGCCGCGGAGTATGTCAATGGCCTCGGTCTGTCAGGCGCACCGGTGACGGCCGATCAGATCACTCAAGCCGCCGGCGGTGTCGGCGAACAGTCGATTGTGTCGCGCACCGGCGGAGCACCAACACTGGCATGGGGCATGTCCGAGGTACTGCAGCGTGTCTTCGGCGGCGCCAGCCTCAAGGGATTCTGGTATCACTTCGCCATCATGTTCGAGGCGCTGTTCATCTTGACCACCCTCGATGCGGGCACCCGGGTGAGCCGCTTCATGCTCTCCGACACCCTGGGCAACGTGGGCGGCCCGCTGGCCAAGCTGCGAAATCCGAGTTGGCGCCCCGGCGTGTGGATCTGCAGCCTGGTCATGGTCAGCGCGTGGGGCAGCATCCTGCTGATGGGCGTCACCGATCCGCTCGGTGGCATCAACACCCTGTTCCCGCTCTTCGGAATTGCTAACCAGCTCCTCGCGGGTATTTCGCTGACTGTCATCACCGTGGTGGTGATCAAAAAGGGCCTTCTGAAATGGGCTTGGATTCCCGGAGTTCCGCTGCTAGGGGATCTGGCGGTCACGCTGACAGCGTCCTGGCAGAAAATCTTCTCCGCGGATCCGGCCATCGGCTACTGGGCGCAGCATTTCCAATACCTAGCGGCGAAAAATGCCGGCAAGACGACGTTCGGCGCGGCGAAGAACCCGCATCAGCTCAACGAGGTCATCAGGAACACCTCGATTCAGGGCACCCTGTCGGTGATCTTCGCCGCGGTTGTCGTCGTTGTGTTCGTCGCTGGAGTGGTCGTCGCGCTCAAGACAATTCGCGGCGCAGGCAGGCCGCTGACCGAGGATGACCCCGTGCCGTCGAAGTTGTTCGCGCCCTCCGGGCTGATTCCCACCGCCGCGGAGCGAAAGTTGCAAAGACGATGGGACGCCTGGCCATCGACTGGGCGTCCCATCGAGTAGCGAGGTTATGCCGAGATGTGTTGCAGTGCACTAAAACTGTGCGGGATAGGGGTCTTGACTTGGGCTCGTTGCGGTCGAAAAAGCGAGGCTAGTGATTTGGCTGGGGCAATTGATGCATGAAATAACGGCTCATCTTTCCCCCCGATGATTTCGCATGATACATAGCGGCCTCGGCGTCACGCACAATCTGCCTAGAGTTGCGCGGGTCATCCTTGGCAATTACCGCAATGCCTATGCTGGCAGTTACCGCCACCTCGGCACCTCGAACACTTACGGGTTTAGCCAGCGCGGCATGGATCCGTTCGACAAGTTGGTTCAACCCCGTCTGGGAGATTTCACCTTGGACTAGGGCGATGAATTCGTCGCCGCCCAAGCGGCCGACGACATCGCCGGCCCGAAACGCCGCCTTGAGCCTATGGGCCGCGGTCTTCAGCAGGATGTCACCGGCCTCATGGCCCAACGAGTCGTTGACTGCCTTGAATTTGTCCAGATCAATAAAAAGCACCGCTCCTCGCCCGGCCGGATCCCGCTCGTCGAGGTGCCGTGACATATGGGACAGCACGTGACCGCGGTTAGGCAGGCCGGTCAGCCCATCGTGCGCGGCCTCATAGGCAAGCCGCTGGCTGGCGGCGTGTTGGGCGGTGATATCGATAAAGGAGAGCAGCACCGACGAGCTTTGCGGATTATCTGGGTCAAGTAGCTGACCGTTTGCTGACAGCCAGACCCGTTGCCCATCACCGGCACAGTCCACTCCAAGAACGCAGCGGGTCTGACTAGCCTGCGTCTTAAGGAATTCAAACAGGGCTCGCTGATCCGGGTTAACTATTCGACCATCGGGTTGGATGATCGGAATTATCGCAACACGTCTAGCTGAATCGTAAACGCGATCACTGGAATCCACACCCAGAATTCGTAGTGCTGCGGGGTTGACCGATTCAACGCGCCCCTCACTGTCTAGTACCACCACGCCCTCGCCGAGTGAATCCACGACGGTCTGGAAGTGCTGCTCAGCCTGCAGTAGGGCCGTTTGATCAGTGCATACCAACACAAACCCGTCATCCATTGCGGCGGCCGACACCCGCACAGACAAGACTGTGCCGCCTGAGGTGCGGTGCGCAACCCGGGCCACACCTCCATTGGAGACAATTGCCGCCGGATCCAATGGCGCACCGACCGCCTCGCTCACCGGCCGCCCCAACGCCTTTGCTGCTGGGCAGTGATAGATCGTTTCAGCTGCCGGGTTCCAGCTGGTGACAATGCCGGTGACGGTGGTGGCGATGATGGCGTCACTGACATAGTTGACCAAAGCGGCCTGATAACGCAGCGTCTTTTCGGCGGCCTTTTGAGCGCTCAGGTCGTGCATGATGACCAAATAAGCCAGTTTGCCGTTCCACCTCGTTAAGACCGACACCACCTCCACGTCCATCGTGGTGCCGTCCAAACGCCGCAAGGTCTCCGGAGTTGGGCCCGAACTGTCCCCGACGCAGCGCAGCGAGGCGATGCGTGCCAGGACCGCATGGATTTCGCCGGGATGCACTATTTCGGTGACCCGGCGGCCAATGAACTGCTCTTCGGAGGTCCCACCCAGCCACCTGACCCCGGCCGGGTTCATATACACGAACCGGCCGCCTTCGTGCACCAGGATCATGTCAGGGCAATGGTCAAGCAGCTGGCGGTAATGCTGCTCCGCAATGAGCTGATCTTCCCAGCAGTCGTTACTCATCGGCCACCCAGCCAAAACCGACGCCTGCTACCGTTGGGTAGGCTGCGATCTGTCACCATGCATCCCCGTTAACGGTGGTACCGCTCAGGGTTGAGAGGTGGTCGCAGACGAGTCTGCCAAGAGCCAGGCCGGTTGCATCGGGACCGTGGCCAAGATCCTTATCGATAAACCGCACATCGGCGACGCGGTCGAGGCCTGCGATCATCGAACTGGCGGCGATCGAGGTGCCAAGGATCAGGATTGGCTTCTGAAGTGCGCTGGCCCAACCGAGTTCGACTGCAACGCCGAGAGACGGGGGCCTTCCCAGCACCGCGACCACCACGTCCGAGGACGCCAATTCCTTATAGTCGATCGGTACGCAGTCACGCGGCAGCAGTGGGGTGGATCCCCAATTCTCGTTGACTTGCGCGGAGAAGTACTCGAAGCCCGCACCACTTAGACAGTCATAGAACTCCTCGAGTTGCCTCCTGAAATGAGGATCGAAGACACCGTCGGCGTCGAGGTAGCTCCCGAACGGCGCCGCAACAAAGACTCTCACGGTTTAACTTTTCCTTCGGTCTGCATAGTTTGGGGCGCCCGTTTTCGAGTGCGCCGGCGGTGTTCTCACACGAATTGGGTGTACTTCTTTGAGTTGCCTTTCGCGAGAGCGACCGGGTACTTGTCCTTAACATTTTCGAGCTTATCGAAGCATGATTGAAGTAGGTCGATGTTGAGGTGCCACGACAGCCGATGAAGATAGTTGTAGATGTCGGCGAGTTCTGCCGCTATCGATTGGGTATCGAGGTCGAGCAAATCGGCACGAGACTTCCATTGCAGCTCTTGGGCAAGCTCGCCAACCTCCGCCATCAGGCTGATAGCTAGATCCTGTGGTGTTTCGAGCTTATGCCAGTCCCGTGCTCGGATTACTTGTTGCAATTCCAGGTGATAGTCCGGCCACTCGGGCCGAACCTGAGTTGCTGACTCAAAGCGATTGGTGCTCCATTGGCCGATGACCACCTGCTCTGAGTCGGCGCCGGGGATAACAGCGTCGAGCCGCCACCCACGAGCCTGCATGACCTGAACCAGCTTTGGCGTCATAGGCATATGTATGTACACACGCCCCGCGGTATTGATGAACTCGTCCACCTGCGTTAGACCGGCAAGCAGCGCACTGAGTGCCATCTCGTTCTTCCAGAAGGCTGTCGAGATTTTGGTCGAACCGCCCTTTTTCGGGCATAGAATGAGCGCGCCGATTAGGTCGCCACCCGTATAGGCAAGGTAGACGATCTTCGGTTTAGATTCCACATCCCACGACTCGCGTATTGCCGCGGCCTTAATTTCTGAGATGTCATGCCGCAGAGCTTCGTTCGAAGCGAACGAAGCCGCTCTGTCCCCGAGCTCCTTCCAATGGTCTTCAGTTTCGGCCCGCACCAACGACACAGCTTCAATCCGTGAATCTGATTCTGCATCTGCTACGCAGGTCGGTCGTTGGAGAATTAGCTCGCAATGCCCTTTCAAGTACTGGTCGCGCGAGGACCCGACGACTCGGAAACCTTCATGAGTAAAGAAGTTCACGGTAGAACGATTCTGCTTGTCAACAGTACAGTAGACATTCCGTACTGGAATATCGGATAACACCTGGTACATGTGCGCAAGAAGGCGATGGCCGACTCCCCGTCCGCGGGCCTTCGGGTCGACGACTATCGGACTGACCTTGGCTGTTTTTTGGCGTTTCACCACATAGTTCAAGAACCCGATGACGGTGTTGGTGCGTGTGCACCGGGCGACGACACCGACTTGCCACGTGGAGTTGTAGCCAATCTCGTCGAGATTGCCGTTGTCGTAAGCCTTTATCAGACGATTGAAGTGAGCAACATGATCACCCCCGTAGTAGCTACTCAATGCATCGACGAACAGAGCCAGCACCGGATCGGTGTCATCGGCATGGAACGGTTCGATAAGAATGTCCATCTGCGCGCGCATACCTCTCTCGACGGCCAAACTGGCTCTTCGAAATAAGAGTGCACCGGTAGTTCGTGGTGCGCTGTTGGTGAGTTCGTGTCGTGTCGCTGAGGTGAGGTGGGGTCCTCCGTGGATGACGATTCAGGCTCCACCTACCATGCAGCGCGAAGGTGACCCGATGTCTGGGCGATCATACAGTTAACGCGGAGGCGGTTCCAATTCGCACTGGGTCTCATAGCTGCTAGTACATGGGACCTTCGATGGCGGTTTGTATGTCAATGGCAGTCGTCGCGCCGACAGCATGCACCGCATGGCTTCTCCGGGGACCGGCCTGGAGAACAAGAAACCTTGCGCACGGTAACACCCATGAGCTAGCAGGGCCCTTGCCGCAGCCTCCGTCTCAACGCCTTCGGCAACTACATCGAGTTGGAAACCTTCTGCAAGAACCATAATGCTGCACACAATGACCAGATCACTGGTGTTGGATCCCAGTTGACGCACGAATGCCTTATCGATCTTCAGCGTGTCAACCGGCAGCGTCTGCAATAAAGACATGACGCTATAGCCCGTACCGAAGTCGTCGATGGCGATCTGCACGCCCACGTCCTTGAGTGCCGCAAGGGTCGCGCGGGCCGTATATAGGTCTTGCACAACGACATTCTCGGTGATTTCCAAACACACCGACGAAGTGTCAAGGCCGGATTGAGTGATCGCGTCCACAACGAAGTCAACAAAACCACCGGTGACCAGCTGTCCTGGTGAGACGTTGACACGCAGCAGCACGTCATGGCCCAAACCGTCTGAACGCCATTCGGCGAATTCGCTGCACGCCGTCTTCAGCACCCACCGGTCCAATTCGCCTGTGAGGTTGATGGATTCGGCTATGGGGATAAAGGAGGCCGGTGACAGCAATCCACGGGTGGGATGCTGCCAACGGACCAATGCCTCGACCCCAATAATATCGCCGGTCCGCAGGTCAACCTCGGGCAAGTAGACCAAGCGAAGGTCATCGGATTCGATACCACGTCGAAGGTGTAGTTCAACGTCATTGCGCAGTTCAGCTTCGATGGACATGGCTGCGCTAAACACCGCAACGCTATTGCCGCCCACCTGTTTAGACGCTAGAACGGCTTGGTCCGCCCAGCGGAGCAGGTCCGAGGGTGTGTCTTGGCCGGGAATTGCTGAGGCGACACCGATACTGACGGTGCGGGTCAGCACCTCGCCCCCGATGGTGACGTATTCCTTGAGGTGGTCGCGGAAACGTTCGGCGAGCGGCTCAGCGTCATCAGCACCCATCGGTGATGCGGGTATGACGACGAATTCGTCCCCGCCGAGGCGAGCGACCAGGCCCTTATCAGTGAAGGCGTCGCGTATTCGGTGGGCGAAGACCTGGATGAACTGGTCGCCGGCGGCGTGGCCCAGGTAGTCGTTGATGGCCTTGAGGCGGTCAAGATCGAAAAACAGCGCCGCGACTGGGCCGGGTTGTCCAGGGGCCAACCTTCGTTCAAGGTGCTGCAGCAACGCTCGCCGATTGTGCAGTCCGGTCAGATCATCATGGCCAGACTTGATTTCGGCGGCAACGCGGGCTTGCAACTGGGCAAAGAGAGTAGCGATGGCCTTGAGAGCATTGAGCTCCGCCTCATTCCATTCCCGGTCTCCGTATTTGACCAACCCCAGCGTTCCGGTGGTGATGTCTCCCGACAGTAGCGGCACGCATGCCAGGGAAACTGCGGGAATGTTTGTGCCCGCCTGGATCCGGCGCTGGTAGTCCGCGTTGGCTGGCTCGGGCCGCAAAACCGCCGGTTCTTTGAGATGCTCGGCAATCGCGAAGACCGAATCGGCATCGGCGAAATACACCACGCCGATCGGGTCAGGGTCCGGTATGTCGACGCGAGGTGGCCATTCGGCTACGAGCTTTGTGGCACGAATGTTGTGGTCGTTATGACGTAAGAAACTGGCATCTACGCCCAGCGCCTCCCCCAGATAGCCCAGCACACGTTGACTGACCTTAACTGACGTAGCAGCCTCGACGGACATGAGTTGGTTGGCGACGGCGGTGACTAGCTCATCGAGCTGGCGCGTTGTGGTGTCGTTGCGCATCCCGGATAGTAACTCTTGGCTCATTGCACCGTTGATGGTGGTGTGTATGTCAAGGGCAGCCGTTGTGTGGCTAGCATGCGCCGCATGGCTTCTCCGGCGACCGGCCCGGAAAACAAGAAACCTTGCCCACGGTAACACCCATGAGCTAGCAGGGCCCTTGCCGCAGCCTCCGTCTCAACGCCTTCGGCAACTACATCGAGTTGGAAACCTTGCGCAAGTGACATAATGCCGCGCACGATGACCAGATCGCCGGTATTGCTTCCGAGTTGCCGCACGAATATTTTGCCGATCTTCAACATGTCGACGGGTAGCGTCTGCAACAGCGACATGACGCTATAGCCCTTACCGAAGTCGTCGATGGCGATCTGCACGCCCACGTCCTTGAGTCCCGCAAGGGTGGCACGGGCGGCGTGTAGGTTTCGGGCAACGATGTTCTCGGTGATTTCCAAACATACGGAGGAGGCGTCGAGACCGTGGCGGCTAATCATGTCCGCGACGAAGTTAACAAACCCGCCGGTGACCAGCTGTCCTGGCGAGATGTTGATTCGCAGCAGCACGTCGGGGCCCAAGCCAACTGATTGCCATTCGGCGAATTCGGTGCAGGCCGTCTGGAAAACCCATCTATCTAATTCGCCAGTAAGGTTGATGGATTCGGCTACGGGGATGAAGAAGTCGGGAGACAGTAGTCCACGGGTGGGGTGCTGCCACCGGACCAATGCCTCGACCCCAATAATGTCGCCAGTTCGCAAGTCGACCTCAGGTAGGTACGCCAAGCGAAGGGCGTCGGATTCGACACCACGTCGAAGATGTAATTCAACGTCATTGCGCAGTTCAGCTTCGATGGACATGGCTGCGCTAAACACCGCAACGCTATCCCCGCCGGCGCGCTTGGCTGCCAGGACTGCGTGATCTGCCCAGCGAAGGAGATCAGACGGTGTGTCTTGTCCGGGGGTCCCTGAGGCGACACCGATGCTGACCATGCGGGTGAGTATCTCACCGCCGATGGCGACGTGTTCTTTGAGTTGGGCGCGGAGACGTTCGGCGAGCAGTTCGGCGGCATCGGCACTCATTGGCGATGCGGGTATGACAACGAATTCGTCCCCACCGAGTCGCGCGATCAGGCTGTCATCGACGAAGGCGGCACGGATGCGTTTGGCGAACAACTGGATAAATTGGTCACCGGCGGCGTGGCCCAGGTAGTCGTTGATGGCTTTGAGGCGATCGAGGTCAAGAAACAGCGCCGCGACTGGACCGGGTTCTCCGGGGACCAATCTTCCCTCAAGGTGCTGCAGCAGCGCTCCACGGTTGTACAGGCCGGTCAGATCGTCATGGCCAGACTTGATTTCGGCAGTAACGCGGGCTTGTACCTGGGCAAAGAGGGTCGCGATGGCCTTGAGGGCGTTGAGTTCTGCCTCGCTCCATGCCCGGTCTCCGTATTTGACGAACCCCAGCATTCCGGTGGTGATCTCCCCGGAGACCAGCGGGACGGCGGCCAGGGAAACCGCGGGAATGGTGGTGCCGTCCTGGATACGGCGCTGATAGTCCTCGTTGGCCGGCTCGGGACGGATCACCAGAGGTTCTTTGAGGTTTTCGGCCATCGCGAAGACCGAGTCGGCATCGGCGAAATACACCACACCGATCGGATCGGGGTCGGGCACGGAATCTCGTATCGGCCAATACGCGATGAGTTTGGTGGCGTGAATGTCGTGATCGTTGTGACGCAAGAAGCTGGTGTCTACGCCTAGCTGGTCCACCAGATAGGCCAGCACCCGCCGACTGACCTCGACTGACGTTGCAGCGTCGACGGCCATCAGTTGGTTGGCGACGACAGTGACAAGCTGATCGAGCCGGTCCGCTGGGGTCTTATTGTTCATCTCAGGTGTTAGCTCCACGACTCCGGGCGTGTCACTACCTCAGACTTACACAAAAACGCTGACAGGCCAGGCTGCCGCCCTTCGCACACATGCTAGCAGTGGCTCGGTCCAAGAGATAATCTAACGGCTCGGCGACAGCCGGGGTTACCGCACTGATCATCCGGATAGGTAAGGGTTTCCAGCACGTTGTTGCCGGCTGACATTGTGGATTGGCTTGTCGGGTTAAACTGCGCCATGCCTGAAATCATGGATTGGGATGCGACCTATCGCAACGAGGTTTTCGCCTGCCACCGCCGTGGAATATCGGAGAACCCCAGCCGGCGATCGCCGAGTTGATCCGCGACGGCAAAGTTGTCGGTGATGTTCTCGATGCGGGCTGCAGGACCGGGGATGTTGCGTTAGATCTGGCTTCGCGGGGCTACCGGGTCGTGGGCATCGACTGTCAGTGGCGGCGATCGGGGCAGCTGTCAAGCGCGCCGAAGAACGGGGGCTGAGCACGGCGACGTTCGTGTAGGGTGACCTCAGGTCACTCACCGGCTACCACGAACGCTTCGACACGGTGTTGGACTGCATCCTGTTGCACTCCTTGCCGGTCGAAGCCCGCGACGACTACCTGCGCTGGTGCACCACGCAGCGAAGCCTGGCGCGGCGATGTATGTGCTGGTGTTCACCACTGACGCTCTGCCGGCCGACTCGCCGTTTCCCGTACCGAACCTGTTCTCCCACGAGGAATTACGCGAAGCTATCGTCAAGTACTGGCAGCTCGACGAGATTCGCCCGGCATTCGTGCATGTCAAACTGCCACCGATTCCCGACCTGTCGGTCCCGCCTTGCCCGGTTGACGACAAGGGTCGAGCCAAGTTGCCGGCGTTGTTGGTCAACGCGCACAAACCTAAGTAGGATTAGCTGGCGTTCAGGTTTCACATCGGTGAATCTGGCATTCGTTCGGCGCTGGGCTCTAACCCGTGAGAAGCTCCACGGGCATGATGCCTTTGGCTAGTAGCGATTCCATCGTCGCGCCGTTGACGGGACGCGAGAATAGGAATCCTTGCGCGCGATGACAACCCAACTTCAGCAATACCTGCGCAGCAGTGGTGGTCTCGACGCCTTCAGCGACGACTTCGAGTTCAAACTCCTTGGCTAGCGCCATGATCGCCCGAACGATCGCCAAATCGCTTGCGTTGCAGCCTATTTCAGTGACGAAGCCTCTGTCGATTTTGATGGTGTCCACCGGCAAGGATTTCAGATGGGTCAGCACACTGTAACCGGTGCCGAAGTCGTCGATGGCCAGGTGCACTCCGACCTCCTTAAGCCCGGCAAGTGTCTTTCGAGTGGGCTCGATGTCTTGGACCACCGCACTTTCGGTGATTTCCAGACATACTGTGCTGCTGTCGAGACCGAATTCATCGAGAGTGCACGCCACTATGTCAACAAAACCCTCGGCGACCAACTGCACTGGCGAGACATTGACGCGCAACAGCGCATCAAGTCCCACACCGGCTGAACGCCATCGACTGAATTCCGCGCATGCCAAGCGCATTACCATCCGGCCCAGCTTCCCTGCGAGGTTGATCGATTCGGCCACCGGGATGAATGAGTCGGGAAACAGCAACCCCCGCGTCGGGTGCTGCCAGCGTACCAGCGCCTCAGCACCCAGGACTTTACCGGTCCGCATGTCCACCTCGGGGAGGTAGTGCAGCACCAGGTCGGTATCGATGATCCCTTCCAGGTGCAGTTCAACGTCGGTTTGCAGCGCGTGCTGTGTGCTGAGCTCGTGGCTAAGAACCGCGACCTTGCTGCCGCCGGCGCTTTTCGCCGATAGCGACGCGTGATCGGCCCAGCGCAGCAGGTCCGACGTGCTGTCATGTCCCGGAAGACCGGTGGCGACACCGATGCTCACGGTGCGGGTAAGTATCTCACCGTCGATCACCACTTGGTTTTGCAGCCGCGTCTGCAAGCGATGGGCGAACGACTCGGCAGCATCGACCGATATCGGCTCAGCGGGCACCACGACGAACTCGTCTCTGCCGAAACGGGCAATAATCGTCCGATCTTCGGCTGCCTCGCGCAGCCGGTCGGCGAAGACTTTGATCAGCCGGTCACCGGCGTTGTGACCGAGGTAGTCGTTGACCGCTTTGAGCCGATCGAGGTCCAGGAAAAGCAGCGTCACCGGGCCGCACTGACCCTCGGCCAGCCTCTCATCAAGGTGCGCGATTAGGGCTCGACGGTTCAGCAGCCCGGTCAGATCATCGTGTTCGGCCAAGTAGCGCAATTGTTCTTCAGCAACGATGCGAGCCTGCAGCTGGGCGAAAAGGGTTGCGATCGCTTGCAACGCGTTCAGCTCATCGCTGTGCCATTCCCGGTCGCCATGCTTTACAAACCCGAGGGTGCCAGTGGTGACCTCTCCGGACAGCAGCGGCACCTGCGCAAGGGAAACAGCAGGCACCGCGGTGCCCTTCTGGATGCGACGCTGATAGTCGGCGTTGGCCGGCTCGGGACGCAAAACCAACGGCTCTTTCAAGTTCTCGATCATCGCAAAGACTGAGTCGGCGTCAGCGAAATACACCACGCCAATCGGGTCTGGGTCGGGCCCATAGTCGCGTGGCGGCCACTCCGCGACGAGCCTGGTCGCATGAATATCGTGGTCATTGTGGCGAAGAAAGCTCACGTCGACGCCGAAGTGCTCCACCATGAGGGCCAGCACCCGCTCACTGAACGGGACCGCGGTGGTGGCAGTGGCCGCCATCAGCTGCGAAGCCACCTGGGTAACTAGCTCGTCCAGGGTGCGGCTCATGGCATTACCTTATCCACTCACACCGACAGCAACCTGATACGGTCAACACTGCGGCGGCTCCGCACTGACGTGGGCCCCGCAATAGCTAGTCGCAGTACCAGTACGAGGGAGTCATCGACCGGGATGCGCACCAGGCGGTGGAAATCGTTGCGCAGCCGACCCAACTCGTCAGCGAACTGCGCAGACAGTTCGTGTAGCTCGTTGGCGTCGTGAGCGTACAGGAATACCGGCGAAACCGGCTGCACGGCAAGTCCATGCTGCTGCGCGGCGATCCATACCGCCTCAACAGCCGATCCGCCGCGGGCGTAGTCGCTCAACTCGCGCCCGTGCACCGAGACCACTACCAGCGCTGAACTGGCCACGACACGGTCGTAGGTGTCTTGGCCCAGCTCTGCGCCGGCGTTCCACTGTGCCAAGTGTTCCATTACGTCAGTACGACGAGCCACGTCCAACTCAGCAAGTCGATCGTGACCCATTTCGAGACTGCACACATCGATCCCAGTTTCCGGAGATGGATCTCCCGGCCATCGCAGCTCCGAAATCATCTCCTCGTGCAGCCGCGGCGTCAGGTACCGCGTACGGTCGGCAGCGGCCAGAATCATGGCCGCTCGGGCGATATCATCACGTGTGGTCAACAGGTGCAGCCGCGCGCCTTCGGCCGCCGCGGTCGCATGAAGCACGTCAATCGTTTCGGCCGAGACCGCGGTCGGCGTGCCGTGGTGGCGGTTGGTCTCACGGGCCAGCATCGACTCGTAGATGGCCGCCAAGTCGGGATTTTGCCCCTCACCCAGACCCAGGGTGACCCGCAGCGGCACGCCGTCAACATCTTCAGCCAGGCTTACCGGTCCGAGCACACCATGGGCCGCGGCCGCAACCTTGGCGTTGAACAACGCTGCACCCACGGCGACGGCGCTGGCACGGAAACCGACGTCGAGGGCCTCGGTGTGTTCCGGCGCAATCCGAATTACCAGGGCCTCAGGGCCTGCTTCGACGTGCCAGGGCTGCTGATTTCCGCCCGACGGTGCGCGGATCGCGGCAGCGGCGATAAGCCCCGCAGTCCCGGATAGTACGGGTTCTGAATACGGTGTCGTCTCCTCGTGACGATCCATAGCCATGTCTGGCTCGACGAGTTGATTGAGCGCCGAGCCGACGTCGATACGGGTACGTCCCGAACGTAGCTCTTCCCCAAGACCGATGCGGCGCACCGCCTCGACCAGCGCCGTAGCTCCAAGCACTACATCCCCCGCCAGTTGGGGCCAGGTCGACAGTGAGCGATCGATCTCGACCAGCGACGCGGCGAAGCGGGGCGACAACCGTTCTGCCTCGAGAATGCGCAAGACGTACGGGACCTTCTCGCGGCTGCTCATCCCAGGAAGCAACCCGGTGTCGAGGCCACTAAGCAGACCGTGCAAAATCGGGCGCTGCGGTTCCAAGTCGAACCGCTCAACATCGACCAGGCCACGGTCATTAGTCGCCATCAGTACTGGAATGCCGCGGCTGCGTGCTCTCTCCCGAACGACAACCTTCATGTCCAGCGAATCGCATTCCTCCACAACGATATCCAGACCCTTGAGGAACTCATCCATGTTGTCTAGCGTCAAGCCGGCATCAAACGTTCGCACCATCAGATACGGGTCCAGCTCGGCGATACGGCGCGCCGCCGCCTCGGCCTTATTAAGGCCGAGGTCGAACACCGTGGCGGGCACCCGGTTGAGGTTGGACAGCTCCAGGTGGTCGAAGTCGGCCAAGCGTAACTGGCCGCACAAGCCCTGGACGGCCAGAGTGTGGGCGATCACATGCCCCACACTCAGCCCAGCGACACCGATGCGCAACGCACCCAACCGAGCCTGCTCCTCGGCGGTGATCTCGTGGCGGTTGCGGTCCAGCCTCACCGCGCGGAACCCGCGGGGGCCCAGCACCGCCACGACCGCCCGTCGCCATGGGTAGTACACCCACCGGGCTTGTTCGGCGACCAACTCCGGATCCGGTGCCGGCCGCAAGCTGAGCAACTCCTGCAGTTGTCGCTCGCGATGGTCGATAAAGTCAACCTTGGGATCGGCGCGCAACCGCTGCAGCATCGCGGCATCAGCGGGGTCATCGGGGACCAGAACCTGTGCGGGCGGGTTCATATCACGTTCATCGCTCAATCGTCGGCTCCTGGATTGCGCCCATACGCCAAGCTGGTATAGCGGGGTACCCATCTTCGGTCATCTGGCCTCCAATCACCCGCGCCGGTGAATGCGGGCCCAAATCGGGGCGCCGGCAACCACGGTGAACGGTGCCGCCAGTGGGAAACCGTCGACCAACGAGTGCACTCTAGCTCGGCGGATGAAGGTAGCCAGCCCCAGGATAACTTCGAGCATCGCGAAATGATCCCTGATGCACGCCCTGGGCCCAGCGCCGAACGGCACGTATTGCCATCGGTTGCGACCCTTCGCGTTCGCCGGGCCGAACCGGTCCGGATCAAACACCAACGACTTTTCCCGCAACGCCGGATCTCGTTGCACGGCAAGGCGTCCGAAGAGCAGCATGGTGCCGGCCTCGATCCGGTAGCCTGCGGCCTCGACGTCGCGGGTAACCATCCGCGACGTCGAGGTCGCAGGCACAACCGCAAAGCCTCATATAGCACCTGCACCGTGTCAGGCAGCGCCGCCACATCATCGGGAGTCAATTTCCGATCGGGCAGCATGGCCACCTCGGCGGCGACACGGTCCTGAATAGCAGCGTGCCGGCCAAGCTGCCACAACGCACTCCACGCCGCCACAACCGACTCGGCGGCCTCAGTCACGTGCCCACCGAACGCCGCGATCTTCTGCTCGGTGAAAATCGGCGGCAGTGTTCGCCTGCGCGGTAACCACGCCTCGTTCGGCAGATCAAACAAGTTCGCCCCAAGCACCCGGCGAAATTCGGATAACAACCGGCTCGTTTTGTCGACCGAACCGTCTTTGTTGGTAAGGATATCGTGAATGGCCTCCGGGGATGTCGCTACCACCGGAGGCATTAACCATTTCGGCTCGAACGTAACTCGAGTGATCGGACCACCGGCTTCGCAAAGTTGGTCGATGCCGGTATGAAATGATCGCACCGCGCGAGCGCGCTGGCGATAAGGCAGTGGATTCTTTGGAGCCAACGGTAACAACGCAATCCGCTTCTTCTGCACCATGTTTCGCCTTCCACATCAGTTACGCACCGCCATGCTCTACTCGAAGCGCATTATGCACGGGCGGGGTACGAGACAATCGTCGTGGTCATCCGTCACAAAGAACCGGTTCCCGGGGCTGCTGCGGTAGTTACGCTCAGCGCGTCCGCATGGCGCATAAGCTTGCGCGACTCGATAAGCATTCTTGACCATTGCTTCGGCTCAGCATAGTTAGCTAATGTACGGCGGTCCCACCAGTACATCATTGTTCGGTAGCGTTCATCCGGGTATGCCACAGCCGAGATTTCCTCTGCGATTACTGCCCCTGAAGAACACCAACGGCCCAGTGCATGGGCTGCCGCGGTCCCCATAACGAACTGAATATCTAACAGGGGCATGCTTAAAGGTATGGCACGCGCCAAAGCCGCAGCAATCGGATCACGGCGATCAGATCCGCTTTCAACCCACGCGGTCTTCAGCTCCACGGCCCCAAACGGCACACGATCATTGATCATCTTGCGCACCGCGGGCAGTCCGGGACTACCTGCCCACTCAACCACCGCATGCGAATCCTCGGCGGACCCCAGCGGACCAATCACGCGCGCACCTCCGACCACCCGTCCTTGCATATTTACCGCGGCGAAAAATAAGCGTGTATCATTACCACCACTAGCATTAGGATCTAGGGTACACTGAACTCCGTGTTTGCTGTAGGCGCGAAACGCGCCGTCAAGGTATTCATCCCACAACGTGCGATCAAGCGCCGGCTGCGATACCACAAGCCGGCATTGTGCGTCGGGAACCCACACACTGAGGTTTTCCCGAAGACGCAACTCTTGCGTCGCGACAGCATAAGGTTGAGCGGTGGTCATGATTCTCCAATCTGTTGAGTGTCAATCGGTTACACAGAGCGTTATTGCATATGCGGCAAATAGCGTGGTCCAGTAGGACCCGCCGCAACCTCTGGCGATATCCAGCCAGTCGTTTTTATGACATGATTCGAACTGCTATCGAATCGTGTTGCGCATACTGCGCACAATCTCCGCATTTTGCGGCGTATTGCGCGTGCTGCGCAGATATGTTGTCTTTCGACATCTGAGTCCACGACTCTCGCGTGCACGAATAGGCAAAACTATATAATCCGTGGTAACGGATCGGTCGTGCCTGACCCCGGTTGGTACTGATGCCGTCGATCGTTATTTCGACGGGTTTGCGCCGGCAGGCGCGATTCGCGCAACGTTGCTCGAGATATTGTCAGAACCAGTTAATGGGTTGTTTAGGCGCGACCTCCATTGGTTGATTTAATCGGTGCTATAGGCGCGATAGCGACCGGTCGTTGGACCAGAATTGCCTTTGAAGAATAGGGCGCCGACTGACCAAATCCTGGCGGGCGCATGAGCCGGAACCGTTGGTTACCTTGGCCCGTAGCCGTAGGTCAGCTTGAGAGCGGCCAATGCAAATAGGGGGCGCTGAACTTCATAAGCGCAACAAGGACATTGCCTTGCCGATGCGTCACAGGTACGGGACAGCATTTACCGCAACGCAACCCAGCACCCAAGCCCACCGGAACCGATTGCCAGCACAGGTGCGGTTATCCCGCGGCAACGATTTCACACAGCACATCCAACCTTCGGCTCGGTCGACTCGCAATAGGTATCGGTCAGCGCGACCAATTCGTTACGGCTATCGTCGCGCACTTCAATCTCTAACAAGAGACACAGCTTGTCTTGCGGAAGCGAACTGTAAGTGGTGTTATCCAACCCGCAGGTCTCACTCGGTGCAGGTCTTGGCCCTGCCTTGCCACT
Source organism: Mycobacterium haemophilum DSM 44634 (assembly GCF_000340435.2). NCBI lineage: Bacteria > Bacillati > Actinomycetota > Actinomycetes > Mycobacteriales > Mycobacteriaceae > Mycobacterium > Mycobacterium haemophilum. The sequence continues at coordinate 1,302,549 of NZ_CP011883.2, read as the reverse complement.
GAGCTGGCAAACCGAGTGATGGATGCCCCCAAACCCAACCCGGCGCCAAGGAAGCGCTCCAGGGGGCCAGGCCGAAAACGCTTGCGGGACAACCGATAAAACCAAAGCGCAGCAGGACCGTGGTCAGCGGTGGCGACCTGGGCACCCACACCCACGAGACGCGGCACCTCCCCCGCGCCAGTATGTGTCGAAGTCGAGCACCATCGCGGAACTACGGCGACCATGCGCGTACCTTCCCGAACCAGGGCAGCACCGCGGCCCTCATCAGAGCTACCCGAAATTTCGGTGGTTCCCCGGCGGGGAGATGCGGTCCCCTCTACGCACCGCCCCGCCGGGTGTCATTTACAGACCTAGGAGCTTTGCTCGCAGCATTACTCAAGGTTTGTGACGGTTGAATTTGGCCTCGTCGATGGGGTAACCCCGATCGATGGGGGACCTCGCTCACCGCTATAACCAATTGACACGCGCCGCGGTTTGCTGGCCGCAAGCCACCACAAATCTATGCCCACTACGCCGACCCACTACTCGGTGAAGAAGTCGGCCGGTAGCGCCTTCGCAAAGTGCCAGCCTTGGGCGGCGTCGCAACCGAAGTCACGCAACCGGGCGGCTTGACCGGGCGTTTCGACTCGCTTTGCGCAGACAGTGATCCCAAGCTTGAAGGCGAGATCAATCATTGCTCGGGTGATCTGTTCATCAGCCAGCCGACCGTGGATGTCGCCGCCGAGGTTCTCGATGAACTCGCCGGCGAGTTTGACCATGTCGACGGGCAGGTTACGCAAATAAGCGAGGCTAGAGAATCCGGTGCCGAAGTCATCGATCGCAATACCCACACCGATGGCGGACAGTTCCTGCAGCCTGGTGATCGATGCCTCATCTATGCTCAGGCTCGCGTTCTCGGTAAGTTCGAGCTGCAACGCGTGGGCAGGTAGGCCGGTGTCGCCGAGCACCCGCTCGACCATCGGGAGAAACCCAGGATCCTGGACGTTGCGGGCCGAGACGTTGACGCTGACGAATGGTCGTGGGTTGGTGCTGTCGTCACGCCAGTTGCGAATGTGTCGGCAGGCCTGCTCAATCACGAAGGCAGTGAGCGGCACGATCATGCCGTTTCGCTCGGCGAGGCCGATGAATCGCGCCGGGAGCAGGGTGCCCAGCGTCGGGTGCGCCCAGCGCAGTAGCGCCTCGACGCCGATGAAGCGTTTGTCGTTAAGCCGGACAATCGGCTGGTAGACGAGGAAAAACTCCCCGCGATCCAGCGCAGCGGGCATCACCTGCAATAGGCCGTCACGGGCGCTGCCCTGCTCGCAATCGGGATCACCGTAAGACCATCCACTGCTTCGGTCTTTCGCGTCGCCGCTGCCATCCTTACCAGCCGGCCTATCACTAAACCGATCCGGCAGCGACCCGCTCCGCATGGCGCCGTCTGTACGTAACGTCGACAGGCACTCAACGTCGGCGTACCGCAGCGCATCCGCAGATACGCCGTCCGAATCGTCGCGACCCGCGACTTCCGATGCCGACATCACGCCAGTTCATTTCCCTCATTAACGTGGGTTGGGCGACGATGCCCAGCCAGCCACAAACTCTAGCGATGCTGCGCGATGAAGATCGTCAGTAATATTACGTACAACTTTCCACTGTGCCGCGTAAACGACTCACGGCTGCCCACCTCGACACCCGAGCCACGAAGACGAAGGCGCAGGCTGTGCCGGTTAGCAGCAGAAAACCGACCCGGGAATCGGGTGACTGCGACCGACGATCGCTGCCCCATGCACGAGACTGGCCTCAGTCGATTTGACCTTCGGCAGGTCAAACCCCGCCGCCCCTGTTGCCGAATTCGTCCGCCACACACAGGGTCAATATCGTGCGCCTAGCCGAAAATTGTTGATACACTTAACGATTCGGGTAACGACTTGCTCTGACGTGCTCTTCGGATTTCGACCCGAGGAGCACGCCACGGCAACCCAGTGCCGCGGTGGGCGCTGCAAAATCTACGCGGTATCAATGCCGGATGTACGCAGATGCGCTGATGCTTATTGCTCGACGATGGCAAATGATGGCTAGCATGCCCACGATTGACCCGCGGAACGGACGCTGCTGATGCCACCAACTATTTCAGCACCATTGAGCCATGACGAATGCACGATGGGGACACAGCTTCGACAGGAACTGCGCGACTGCGCTATCAAGTTGCGCAAGCTGGCCTACAACCTCCCGCACGGGGTAGGCGAGTTTGAGCTGCTGCGATTGTCTGAGCATATGGCCGCAACCGCCGACCAGCCGGTGCTACAGCACTAGTTGCGTCATCGGCACGTCAGCGGGAGCCATCGCCGGCGGGCTGTTATGTCCGCGCTCCAGGCCGTTCGGATAAACACACCGGGCCCTTTTCAACGGCCCCGATCAGCCAATGCTGCTCTGGCAGCACACATTTGGGCCTGCCCATAGCCGCCGTCGAGAACACCGCAGCCTAGTCCGAAGTTACTTGCTGCCTAGATAGCGATTTTTAGGGTTTTACCTGGGCTTTTGCGGTGCATCGTTCTGGCTACAGGGCTCCTGAGGAGCAATGATCGCACGTGGGCCATGGCGAGGCCGTCAACCGAAGCACCCTACAGGCGCTTGTAGTGGCGCCCCGCTCATGTTCCGATATTCATGCTAGGCACTTCTGTCTACAAAGATCGGCAACAATCACCTATCGTCCCAGATCACACCACGAATCCACCCCAAAACCCGGATTAACTTCGGCCTAGTTGTGGCGCGCAGCTTCTTGCACGAGTTGGACACGGGAGGTAAGGCCAAGTTTGGAGTAGATGCGGGTGAGGTGAGTATGCACGGTGCGCACGGAGACGAAAAGCCGTGACGCGATGTCTTTGGTGTCTAACCCCTCGCTGACGAGCCGTACTACATTGTGCTCGGCAGGAGTTAGAGATTCCCAGCCGGTGGCCGGTCGTTTACGGTTGCCACGCCCGCGCTGCGCGTAGGTGATCGCGTCCTCGAGGGACATAGCGGCTCCCTCGGCCCAGGCGGAGTCAAAGTCCTTGCGGCCCATCGCACCACGAAGCGCCGCCACTGCAGCCTCATAGCCAGCGTCCCAGACTTTGAAGCGGACCTCACCTATCTTCTCACGTAGCGCGGACGCCGCACCGAAAAGACGCCCGGCTTGACGATGGTTGCCACCCTTGCTGATCAGCTCCGCTAACAATTCCATGCTGTCCGATATGCCCAGAGACGCCTGGATATCTGCACCGCACGCAAGCGCGGCATGGATATCAGCTCGTGCCAGTTCTGGTTCACCCTGCGCTATCGCGACGCGCGCACGCGTTGTCAAGGCCGCCATTTGATGCCACCCAGCCGTCGCAGCAACACCCTCGTCGGCGAGGCGTCGCGCCGTGATGACATCGCCTCTTGCCAAAGCGACCGCCGCCATGAGTTCGAGGTGTATCGCTGCCAGGCCGTGGTCAGCACCAAGGTGCGGCCGGCATGCCTCGCTGGCCTCGCCAGCCGCGGCGACATCGCCCATGGCTAACGCCGCGAAAACCATTGCCGCATAACCAATGCCGCGATATATGCCACTTAATTCCGCTGCGGCTTCGACGGCCATGCCGGCCGTGGCCAGCGCCACGCTGACATCGCGATGCACCAGGGCCCGAGTTTGGGCGTACAGACCCAAAGCTCTCGTCACTGCATCGTTGGCCGCTTCAGCACCGGCAGCAACTTCACCCGATCGCGCGATCGCTCCGTCTACATCACCCTGCCATAACTGTGCAATGGAGAGCAGCAAGCGGCACTGTCGCGAGACGAACCGGTCCCCGATTTCTTGAGCGAGATCGTCGGCCGCTTCCGCCGCTGCGCGCAAAGCAACCGGGTCACCTGACACGCAGAATCCAACAACTCCCCAAAGCTGAATTTGGCTCAGTGTCCACTTATCTTCGTGCGTTCGCGCGAGCTCAACCGCCTCGGCGAAGTAAGGCCGAGCCACCTCTGCGTCGTAGCCACCGCTGAAACCGCAGGCAGTAAGCACCCGAGCCAAAACGGCAGGGTCACCTATCTTGCGTGCCATAGTCAGGGCTTGTTGAGCTAGAGCGACAATGTCACCGCCGTCTGCTGGACTGCTGGCCAGCATGGCGTGGAGCACAACCTTGTTGGCAACCGCCCGCGCTAAGACCTCTTTGGGCGCAGCAAGGCGATCGACGTTTTTGTGTTCGAGGATCGAGTCGAACCAGGCCAACCCCTCATACATGTGGCCGCGCCCAAACCAGATCGGCTGAAGTGAGGAGGCGAGTTGCAGTGCGCCAGCGATATCGCCGGTTTCGCGGCTCCATGCGAATGCGCTACGCAGATTGTCAAGCTCGGTCTCAACTTGCTCAACAAGCTGCTCGTGGTCGGTGTCTCCCGGAGCATCCAGCAGGGCCCCAAGCGCCATGTAGTGATCGCGGTGACGAGTACGCACAAGGTCGACCTCGTTAGACTCTTGGAGTTTCTCCATCGCGTACTGGCGCGCCGTTTCAAGCAACCGGTACCGCGAGCTACCCTGTCTGCCTTCGACCGTCACCAGCGACTTGTCTATGAGCAGGGTCAGCCGATCGAAAACCTGATCAGGCTCATCAAGATCATCGTGCCCGACCGCGTGGGCCACCGTGAGGTCGAATGTCCCCGAAATTACCGACAAGCGGCGAAACAAGACCCGCTCGCTTTCGGTCAGCAACGCATACGACCAATCCATCGAGGCACGGAGCGTCTGTTGGCGTCGCACCGCGGTGCGCGCACCACCAGTCAGCAGCCGAAACCGGTCATCCAAACCATCGGCTATCTCGGTTAGCGATAGCGTGCGTATCCGTGCGGCGGCAAGCTCGATCGCCAACGGCATGCCGTCGAGGCGCTGACAGATCTTGGTCACGATCTGACGGTTGTCATCGGTAATGCTGAAACCGGGTTGTACCAGGGCAGCGCGGTCTGTGAATAGTTCGACCGCCTCGTCGGCCGGCGACAGCATCGAAACCCGCCAGGTAACTTCGCCGGCCACCCCGATCGGCTCGCGACTGGTCGCCAAAATCGTCAACGACGGGCAAGCGCCCAAGAGCGTGGTCATCACCTCCGCGCACACCTCGAGGAGGTGCTCGCAGTTGTCCAACACCACCAGCATGCGACGGTCACCGACGCACCGACGCAGGTCGTCTACCACCGCAATCGGGGCGATGTCGTGATCGGTGACCGGCGCTAGGTCGAAGTACGACAGCTCGCCGCCAAACTCGTCTGCGACTCTGTCGACGACCTGTAACGCGAGCCGCGTTTTGCCTACTCCCCCTGCACCGACCAGCGTCAACAACCGTTTTTCGGTCAGCAGCTCTTGCACCTCTTTGATCTGCGCGGTGCGGCCCACAAAAGTGGTGAGCGGCGTCGGAAGACTTTGTCCGCCAAGGACGGTCCGGGTACTTAGCTCGGGAAGGTTTCTGCGCAGATTACGGTGACACAACTGCATGACACGTATCGGCCGAGCCAGATCCCGCAATAGGTGACTGCCAAGATCAACTAGCCAGGTATCAGCGGGGAGCCCGTCAATGACGAGATCACCTGTGGTAGAGGACAACACCGTCTGTCCCCCGTATGCCAGGTCGAGCAACCCTGCAGCCTGGACCATCGTGAGAACCACATTATTGGCATCGTCGTTGGATATCTGAACCTCACCGGTGTGCAGGGCGATGCGCAGCCGCACTGGTACCAGCGGGGCCAGCTGCAGGTCTACGGCGCAAGCTGCGGCGTCGCTAGCACGAGCGAACGCCGCGAGAAAGTTGCCTCGTGCCCCTTGGACAACCTGTTGCACCCCGCCATGGGCCGCGACAGCTTCGGACACCGCGCAGTCCAGGCGTGTCATTACGTCCGCTGCCTCATCGGGTTGTGTTTCTGACAGCTCTGTCAAGCCCTCGACGTCAACCAGAAGCAACGTCACCGTGCAACCGCGATGGAGGTCCGTCGGCACGTCGGTCGATCTTAGCCGCGCCACCAGACTTGAAGCTAAATAATCGGCGCCAACGGGTACGGGTTTCTGCATCTCGCCCAAAGAATACATGTCTGCCGGCAAACATTCGGCCGTGCATGTTAGCCGCGGTCTTGTTCCGACGAAATGCACAGTCTGCGCCAAATATTTGGAGAGAAACCGATTCTCGATCGATCAACCTGTTGACATCTCGCAAGCCGGCAGGCTCGGTAGCCTGCGGCGAGCCGACACCTCACCGTGGGCGCCATCACCTTTGCCCACTCAAGACCCCAGAGCCGATCACCCCGGCGGTCCAAGGCGGCACGTCCGAGTACCCGATGGCGTGGTCATGTTCGACGCACTGCCAAGCGGCCGGGCTGTAACGCTGGCGCGTGACCACGATTTCTCCGGTGCTCTTGACCTGCCTAGACTCAATCATCAGCACGCCACCGTCATCGATGGCATACGACCCGGACGCTTCATGCTCGGTGTCATCTGTTTCCAACCTGATGACCCGCCCGTTGCTCAAAGTCACGGTGACCATCATGTCCAACCTTTCCTTGCTGCCGTACCACGACCAGCGCACATCAGCTACGACAGTCGCTGCATGGTGTTCGACCCTGAATTCCGCACGCCGCAATCAGCTGCAACGGGGTTTAGTAGTCGAATGCCGGTGCCGAGGCGGCGTTGCCAACGGCGGTTTTGGTAATCTCCACAACCACCCTCGTAAGCTTCGTGCGACACGAGTCCAACTACATCGGCGCAGCTACGTATTTGGTCTAGCCCCGATACGTAGAGTCAACGGGCATGACCAACCCTCAGAATGGGCGCTGACCTGGCCGGGAGCACTAGTCGACGGCGAACGCGAGTCGTTCATTGGTGGGTACAGCAGGCAGCTGTAACGCGCTTGTAACGCGCCGGGGTGGCAGTCCGTCTCGGCCGCCGCCGCAGTCGCTACACTCAGCGCCGGCGCGTCGGCCGGCCCAGACGGATCGGTTAGCGGCTGCCTACGCTATTGCGGGGCAGGCGATTACGACGGTGGCGCCGAAGGAGGCGAGTAGCTTGGCCGTAAGGGGGGTCGGCATGGGCGTGGTTGAGTCCCGTGTCAGCCGTACCGCCGGTGATTCCGTGACGGCGTCGTCGTATGCGGGTCTGGCGTGACAACACCGGGTGGGGGTTACGTTTGGGCTGCTGTACCGCCAGAGGAGTCTTCGGCGCTACTGAGCACGGGGCCTGGGGCAGACCCGCTGCTGACAGCCGCTGAGGCGCAGCGTTCGCTGAGCACCCAATACGCATCGGCAGCAGAAGAACTCGGCGCCGCCCTGACTGGGGTGCAGAGTGAAGCATGGCGGGGTCGCAGCGCTGAACGCTATCTGGCTGCTCATCTGCCGTATCAGGCGTGGCTGACTCAGACCAGCGTCGATAGCGCGGAAGCGGCGGCCCAGCATGAGGTCGTGGCAACGGCCTATATGAGCGCGCTGGAGACGATGCCGACAGTGGGTGAGCTGGCAGCCAATCACGCAACACATGCAGCGCTGGCGAGTACGAATTTCTTTGGGGCCAACACGATTCCGATCGCGGCTAATGAGGCCGACTACGAGCGGATGTGGACTCAGGCCGCCACCACGATGGAGGTCTACGAGACAGTCGCTACCGCGGCGTTGCTCACAGTCCCGCCCATCGCACCCGCACCACCGATAGTCCAACTAGGCGTGGCTGCGGCCAACAATGTAGGGGCGATCGCGGCCCAGGACGGCGTTATTGCAGTAATCGGCGACATCTGGGGATTACTCGTCGCGACCTGGTACCTGTTCGTACAGATCGTGCGCATAATCGGGCTAATGATGGGTTACCTGGTACAAGCGTTGGTAAACCTGTTGTTCTTCGCGATCCTGTGGTTGGTCGCGGGCCTAATCGACATGTTCGGCGGCTTAGTCGAAACCTTGACGGCCCTGGTTGCTGCCAGTAGTGCCGTTTTGATCGGAGGGGTTGGCTTGGTCGACGGGGTTGCCGCAACGACTGCGTTGTCGACTGGGTTGCCGCTACCACTGGGGCTTGGGATACCAGCCGATGTCAACTACATATCGCAGACGGACAAAGATTCTACGGACAAGAACACCGCCGATGGCTTGACCACGTCGGACAACGACGACGTGTCGACCAAATTTCACGTGCCACCAAGTAATGTCGTGCCGGCGGTGGCGCTCTCAGATCACGGCGCTGGGATGGTCGGGTTTGCCGGCACCGCACCCTCGCCGACCGCTGCAGGCGCTTGGGGGCTGGTCACGTTGGACAGCGGGTTCAGTGGCAGCCCACAGGTACCGCTGCTACCGGCGACGTGGGAAGTGAGCGTGTCTAGCGGTTGAGACCACCGTGGCGGCCGTGAGCTTGGCGGCCGATGGCGGCCACTCATGAGTCCACACGTTGGCCGTGTTTGCCCGCGACCAAGTGCGAAGCCGCCAGAGGTGACGTCCAGCAAAACTGCCGACACGATCCGGTAGCCGCGTTTGACTACGATCATGTTCCCCGGTATCTATTACCGCCATATATACGTAAATCGGGTGGCTAGTTTGCCGGGCGAAGGAGCTGATATTTCGGTGTGTGCAGTTCGGAAGGATCGGCGACAGTCAGTGCTGCGGTGGATGCGCTGACGGCTCGGCTTTCGGCTGCGCAGGCTGGTGCGACGCCGGTGACTACGGCGGTGGCCGTGGTGGCGTCGTCGTATGTGGGTTTGGCGTGACGGGGCCGGGTGGGGGTTACGTTTGGCGTGCCTTTCCGCCGGAGGTGCCTTCGACGTTATTGCGCAAGGGACCGGGGGTGGGCCCGCTGCTGGCGGCGGCTGAGGCGCGGCGTTCGTTGGGGAACCAATACGCATTGGCAGCAGAGGAACTCGGTGCTGTGCTAACTGGGGTGCAGAGTGAAGCGTGGCAGGGTCCCAGCGCTGAACGCTATGTGGATGCGCATCTGCCGCATCAGGCGTGGCTGGAGCAGACCGCCGCCGATTTCGCAGAAGCGGCGGACCAGCATGAGGTCGCGGCAACGGCCTATGTGACCGCATTGGCGACGATGCCGACAGTAGGTGAGTTGGCGGCCAATCACGTCGCGCATACAGCGCTGGTGAGTACGAATTTCTTTGGGATCAACACGATTCCGATTGCGGCTAATGAGGCCGACTATGAGCGGATGTGGGACCAGGCCGCCACCACGATGCAGGTCTACCAGACAGTCACTACCGCGGCGTTGCTCGCAGTCCCGCCCATTACATCCGCGCCACCGATAGTCCACCCCGGTGTGGGCGCGGCCAACGATATCGGGGCGGACGGCGCTGTCGTAGGCGACGTCATCTGGGAGCTGCTTCTGGGAGCGCTATGCCTGATCCGGGACGTATTCAGGCCAATCGTGTACGCGATCGAGGTATCCGTGGAGGAGATGTATGAAGACTGGGGTTTCGAGGTCGTATGGTTTCTCGAGGGGCTAGTCGGCTGGATCGGAGAGTTGGTCCAAACCCCAGGGGTTCTGCTTGCCGCCGTTATTGCGGGTGTGACCGCGGGGGTTGGCGGCGTCGCCGAGGTTGCCGAGGTTGCCGGGGTTGCCCCGGCTACTGCGGTGTCGAGTGGGGTGTCGCTGCCACTGGGAGTTGAGATCCCGGGCGGTGTCAGTTACCTATCGCAGGTGGAAGCAGATTTTGTGAACACGACCACCGCCAATGACTTGACCACGTCGAACAACAACGAGGCGTCAACCAACTTTCATGTACCACCAAGTCATGTCGTGTCAGCGGTGGCAGTCGCAGATCAGGGTGCTGAGATGGTGGGGTTTGCCGGCACCGCACCCTCGCCGACCGCTGCTGGCGCTTCGGGGCTAGCCACGTTGGACGGCGGGTTCAATGGCAGCCCACAGGTGCCGCTGCTACCGGCGACGTGGGAGGTGGGTTTGGTCGGTGCCCCGAGTTGATAGCTGTGTCGGTTGCCACCGACGATTGAACTTCCCGCGCCGCCCGGTCAGCATTCGACGACGTTGACGGCGATGGCGAGTCCGCCCTCGGCGGTCTCCTTGTACTTAGAACTCATGTCCCGGCCGGTTGCCCTCATGGTGGCGATCACTTCGTCGAGGCTCACCCGGTGGGTACCGTCGCCACGCATGGCCATCCGAGCGGCATTGATCGCTTTGCCGGCCGAGATGGCGTTGCGTTCGATGCACGGAATCTGGACCAGACCGGCGATCGGGTCGCACGTCAGACCAAGGCTGTGTTCCATCGCAATCTCAGCCGCGTTCTCGACCTGAGCCGGTGTGCCACCGAGGATTTCAGCCAGACCCGCAGCGGCCATAGAAGCCGCCGACCCCACCTCGCCCTGGCAACCGACCTCTGCGCCGGAGATGGACGCAAGCTCCTTGTACAGCGAACCGATTGCCCCCGCGGTTAACAGGAACCGCACGCTCGTATCGTCCGGATCTGCCCGTCCGGCGGGACAGTAATGCTGCGCGTAATACAAAACGGCGGGGATGATGCCCGCCGCGCCGTTAGTCGGAGCGGTGACCACTCTTCCGCCCGCGGCATTCTCCTCATTGACTGCCAACGCGACCAGATTCACCCAGTCCTCGGCGAACGCCGGATCACGATTCGGATCCTCGGCGAGCAGCCGCTCGTGCCAGGAGTGTGCGCGGCGACGCACTTTCAGCCCACCGGGAAGGTAGCCGTCCTGAGTGATGCCACGCGCAACGCATTGCGTCATGACGTCACGGATGTTCAGCAGGCCGGCACGTACCTCCTGCGCGGGCCGCAGGCTCTGCTCGTGCTCGGCCATTAGCTCGCAGATCGACATTCCGCGGGTGGTAGCCAGTTCGAGCAGTTCGCCCGCCGAGCCAAAGGACACCCCACCGGTGGTCCGTTCGGCGCTATCGGGTGGATCGCCGTGCGCCACGACGAATCCGCCACCGACCGAGTAATAGGTCTCGGCGGCCAGCTTGGTTCCGTCACGGGCGATCGCAGTGATCGTCATGGCGTTGGGATGCCGGTCCAGCACCGTCTGCGGGCACAGCACGATGTCGGCTTCGGTGAACTTGATCATGGTCAATCCACCCAGACAGATTGTCCCGGCGGCGCGCATGCAGGCCAATCGGGCCGCCATGTCGTCGGCATCGAGCCTCTCCGGATGCTCCCCCTCAAGCCCAAAAAGGATGGCCGACATGGTGCCGTGGCCAGCCCCCGTTGCCGCCAGCGAGCCGAACAACTCAACACGGATGTCGCAGACGTCCGCGAGCAAACCGTTGGCAGCTAGGCCCTCGACGAAACGTGCCGCGGCGCGCATTGGACCGACCGTGTGTGAGCTGGACGGCCCAATCCCGATCGTGAACAGATCGAACACGCTGATGGTCATGATGAATCCTCGGATGTCTCGGGTCGAGCAGCCATCATCCCCCACATCTTGGCCAGCGCTTATCGGCGACCCCCGCCGCGTCTGGCCACCGCTGGTGGTGGACATGGTATTGGTCAGGCCGATGTCGTACCGGTAGCGGCACTGCGCGATCCGCAGCCTAGCCAACCATCGGCGCCATCATGGCATCGACAAGCTGTCCGTTCCAGTAAGCCCCGGTCTTATCATGTACATTTGTACATGTACATTTGTACACTAGGGAGGTGTTGTGGCTTATCTGTTTCTCTTCTGCGCGATCCTCGCGGAGGTGGTTGCGACTACCCTGCTAAAGAGCACCGAAGGTTTCACCCGGCTGGCGCCGACCCTGGCTTGTCTGGCCGGCTACACGGTGGCCTTCGCACTCCTGGCGCTGTCGATCTCACGCGGCATGCAGACAGACGTCGCCTATGCGTTGTGGTCGGCTATCGGTACGGCTGCTATCGTGCTGATCGCCGTGCTGTTCCTCGACTCACCGGTGTCCGTGGCGAAGGTCGTTGGCGTCCTGCTGATTATCGTCGGGGTGGTCACGTTGAACCTGGCCGGTGCCCATTGACCGCCGCCCCGGATCGCCGGCCGCGCGACCCCACCGGTCGCCGGCAGGCGATCGTCGAGGCGGCTGGACGCGTGATTGCCCGGGAGGGCCTTGGCGAATTGACCCACCGCCGGGTAGCCGCGGAGGCGGATGTGCCGGTCGGGTCAACCACCTATTACTTCAGCCATCTCGAAGCGCTGCAGGATGCCGCGCTCACGCACGCGGCGACCACCGCGGCCGCGTATCTCGATCAGTGGCATCGCGAACTCGAGGCGAAGCCCGAGCTGCCCGCCGCACTCGCCCAGCTCACCGCCGATTACCTGGCCGACCGAGACCGACACCGCACACTCAATGAGTTGTACATCGCGGCGACCCGTCGGCCGGAATTGCAGCACCTGGCGCGGCGGTGGCATGAGGACCTGGTCGCGCTGCTCGAACCACGCATAGGACGACGGGCCGCGGAAGCGGTCACCGTGTTCCTCGACGGCGCCACGCTGAACTCGCTGATCAGCGATACCCCGCTCAGCATCGATGCGCTCACCGACGCCATCGCCAGACTGGCCACGGACTGTCCCTAGCGGTTCCAGGGCCTCGCCGGTTGCGTGTTGCGCGGTATTCCTGTTACGCGACGTCGTATCTCCTCTTCAAGCAGATTCAGAAATGCGTCGACCTCGTCCCGGTTATAGCCGCGTTCTCCACGGGGCGGATCAGAGAATGCCGCGTTGCGAACATCCTCTGGGGTCAGAGTCCGCCCCGTCGGATATCGCAACGCTGTCTCAACGAGGTCGAGAAACGCGTCCACCTCATCTTCGTTATAACCGAATTTTCCTCGGGGTGGCTTAGCGAACGCCGCATCACTGACCTGCTCAGCAGTAAGAATGCGTCCCATCGGATCTCGCAACGCTGCCTCAACGACGTCGAGAAACGCGTCCACCTCAGTCACGTTATAACCCGGCTTACCACGAGATGGTTTAGCGAATGCCACCTTATGAACCTGCTCTGGAGTAAGAGTAAAAGTGCGTCCCATCGGATCTCGCAACGCTGCCTCAACGAGGTCGAGAAACGCGTCCACCTCATTTACGTTATAACTGCGTTTTTCACGGGATGTCTTGGAGAAAGCCACATTGTGGATATCTTCCGGAGTGAGTGGCATGAGATTTCTCCTGTAGCTGGCCCGGGAGCGGAACGAATTCGCAGTTGACTCCATACCGGTCGGCATCGGTCGGTACGCAAGCCACTGATCATCGTCGTCGTCGCGGCGCAGGTAGCGCTCGGGATGAGCGTAGCGGTTGCCGCATTCACTGCTAAACCGTCAGCGACCAATTTGACGGGCTTATCATCCCGCACGGTGAGCGGCGCGGGCGCTTCTACACCGCCGGCAAGGAACTAGTCGACATTCGTAAGAGGGTGATCGCACGGCGTAACCCTCGCGACGAGTCAGATCCGTTCGAGATCAGCCTGGGAATTTCTCCCCGCAGCGCGGGGCGGCGCCTAAGGCTCTGGTGATCGCTTTATCGAGTTCCACGCGCAGCGTGCCGTGGACCCGACTGGCGCGGCGTGCTGGCCATGGAAACGGCAGCATCCCTCCTCGGGCTCGCGCGTGAACCTCGATACCGTCATCGGCTTGCCGAAGACTAGGCCGCGTGCAGCGGCGCAGCGGGCCGCATACCTTCTGCTGCACCGATACCTCACCGTGGGCACCGGATCGTGACCCGGATTACCGAGGGACACCTCACGCGCCACTATCAAGGCGTCAGGGGTGGACGCGATGCCGCTCTTCTCGACATTGCCCAGGATCACGCGTTGCATCTGCTTCACCACGCCGGGCTCTTCGCACGCGGCCTGGTTTTCAAGGGCGGCACCGCGCTGCGAAAGTTTAGAGCGGGCAACGCTGGCCGTTTCTCGACCGACCTCGACTTCGCCGCGCCCGATGAAGAGGTGGCGCTCGCCGCTTTGCAGGCTCTCGACGGCGTCGAGGTCGACGGCTTCATTTTCGCGATTGAAAATCTCGGTGACGACGGTCGACGCGGTGACCTGTTGGTAGACAAGCCGTTTGGCCGCCCGCAGCTGAGCGCCAAGGTAGAGCTGGCGCGACACGCACTCAGCCTGGCACCTGAGAAGCTCGCACGCTACCGCAGAGTGTCGCTGGGCCCAAATGCAGCGAACGAGACCTTCACGAGGTGGAGACGGCACTCGCGTCTTTTCGGGCGCACACGTGAACCACGAATCACGAAGCGGGAAACCGATCCCGACGGAATGACCCCCTGGGATGAGTACGCACTGGAGCGAAGTATCGAGCCGCCTTCCGCCCAGCACCCTTGGGTTGTCACGGTTGTCGTCAAAATTGCCGTCGGAGCGCAACTGCCGCAATAGACCAGCAAAAACCCATCGCGTGTATCCGTATGCATTACGTATCAACTCATCGCAAACGACGGCCGCCGTTCGTGTTTCGACCCATTACTGACCCAGCAGCGCCAGCGGGACCACGCCGATGCCGTCGGGGCGACGGTAGGCGTTGGGCCCGGTGTTGATGATGATCGCGTCGAGCAAGTCCCCGCGGAGGTGGTCTGCCAACCAGCGCAAGTGCGCGGTGTCTCGATCTTCGACTGTTGCGGCGAGTTTCACCTCGACGGCGAGCACTTTGCCGTCGTCACGCACCACCACCAGATCTATTTCGTGGTCGCCGTTGCGCGTTCGGAGGTGACCGACAGTGGCCTCGGCAGCCTGCGCAGCAACCCGTACGCAAAGTGTGACCAAGGATTCGAAGAGATGCCCGAGCATGCCACCAGCCTGAGGCTCGATCGGCCTGCCTTTACCGCCGAGGAGCATATCCACGGATAAGCCAAGTAGACGCGCCGCCAACGCAGGATCGGCCAAGTGATGCTTCGGCGATTGGGCCAAGCGCGCCAACGGGTTTGCCGCGGGACCCCAAGCGGGCACCGGGTCAAGCAGCCATAGCTGAGAGAGCACATCTCGGTACACGATGGTCGTTGAACGCGCCGGCTTGTCACTGACACCGGCTGTGGCCGCGTCGAGTGTTGCGGTATAGCTGGCCGTCGTGGAGGTGGCTGCCGCGTATGCACGCAACCACCCCAACATGGCATCAGGCTTACGAACGTCGAGCCCCTGCTCGGGCACGTCTCGATCAACGGCGTTACGCAGGTACGAATCAAGCTGAAACTTCAATGCCCGCGCACCGAGAGACCGCATACCCGGAAAACCAGACGCCACGATCTCATCGTGTGTAATCGGCCAACCGGACCTCCGCCACCCCGTCAAGCGGGAGCCTTCTCCCACCGAGCAATTCGCCAAGGCTGACCGTCGGTGACGCGATCCCCCGCTCCGACAAGGTCATGGGACGCATCCGCAGCCGCCCAATACGCCCCGCACCGGAGTGGGCCGTCGCCCCGTGGCGGGGTGAAGCACTCCCGGCGAGCAGAAACTGGCCACCAGTCGGATCGTCATCGACAGCACGCCGCACGACATCCCACACCTCGGGAACCTTCTGCCACTCGTCAATGAGCAGTGGCCGCGGCCGAGTCAACAGAAGACCCGGATCGGCGTGCACCGCCTCACGGTTGGGCTTTGCATCGAGTCTCAGCAGGCCGACGACTCGCTGCTCGGCGGTCGTCTTCCCCACTGCCTTCGGGCCGTCGATGGCGATCGCCGGTACCTGTCCGAACAGCTCGTCCAGTTCGTCGTCGACAATACGTCTGACGTACCGCATGGAGTAATCATGCAATTAGCAGGGTTTAAATCAGCCAAATAGCACGGGCTGAATCAGTCAATCAGCATTCCCACCGCTCTGTTCTTCAGCCTCCGGCATGAAGACGACGCTGGGCGTCACACGTTTCCGGCCGGCCGTACAGCACCATGTCCCAAAATCTGGATGTGGGCACACCCCGAATCAGCTGTTTTCGTGAATGAGGCCACGGTTGTCGTCAAAATTCGACCCGTCCGACTCTAACAGCAAACGCGCAGACCCGTTTCGACCGAGGCAAGAGCGCATTTTCCGCGGGTGGAGCTAAGGGGACTCGAACCCCTGACCCCCACACTGCCAGTGTGGTGCGCTACCAGCTGCGCCATAGCCCCAAGAAGTTGTGCTCATCGAAGTTACACCACTGTCAGGGAGCGTTCAAAGTCACTGGTCAAGGGTCCTTAGCCGATAGCTTGATTGACTACCTCGCGGGCGGTCTGTTGCACTTCGGCCAGATGCTGCGGTCCGTTGAAGGACTCTGCGTAGATCTTGTAAACGTCCTCGGTGCCGGACGGTCGTGCGGCAAACCACGCGTTGGCCGTCGTCACCTTCAGGCCGCCCAGCGGTGCACCGTTACCCGGCGCAGCGGTCAGCTTTGCGGTGATCGGCTCGCCCGCCAACTCGGTGGCACTCACCTGGTCCGCCGACAACTTGGCCAGCCGGGCTTTCTGATCACGGTCAGCGGGCGCGTCGAGCCGGGCATACGACGGGGTGCCGTACTTGGCGGTCAGCTCCTGGTAACGCTGCGAGGGGCTCACACCGGTGACGGCCAGGATCTCGGAGGCCAACAGCGCCAGGATGATGCCGTCCTTGTCGGTGGTCCACACCGATCCATCGCGCCGCAGGAACGACGCCCCCGCCGATTCCTCACCGCCGAAGCCCAACGTGGCGCCGACCAGACCGTCGACGAACCATTTGAACCCGACCGGCACCTCGACCAGCTCGCGGCCGAGGCCGGCGACCACCCGATCGATGATCGAGGAACTGACCACGGTCTTACCGACCGCGATGCTGGCCGGCCAGGACGGTCGGTGCGTGCAAAGGTAGTCGATGGCCACCGCCAGATAATGGTTCGGATTCAGCAAACCCGCATCGGGGGTCACGATTCCGTGGCGATCGGCGTCGGCGTCGTTGCCGGTGGCAATCTGGTAATGGTCCCGGTTGGCGATCATCGTTCGGATGAGCCCAGCCATCGCGTCCGGCGAGCTGCAGTCCATCCGGATGTTGCCGTCGTGGTCAAGCGTCATGAACCGCCACGTCGCGTCGACCAGCGGATTGACCACGGTCAGGTCCAGACCATGCCGCTGCGCAATCTCGGCCCAGTAGTCGACGCTGGCCCCGCCGAGCGGGTCGGCACCGATCCGGACCCCGGCGTCGCGGATCGCGGCGATGTCGACGACATTGGGCAGGTCGTCGACATAACCGCCCAGATAGTCGTGGCGCACGACGGTCTGCAGCGCGCGGGCTAGTGGCGTGCGCTTGACCGCCGAACCACCGCCACGCAGAATCTCGTTGGCGCGCTTGGCGATTGCGTTGGTCGCAGCGGTATCGGCCGGACCCCCGTTGGGTGGGTTGTACTTGAAGCCCCCGTCCGGCGGCGGGTTATGCGACGGCGTCACGACGATCCCGTCGGCCAGCGCGTCGGTGCGACCGCGGTTGTAGGTCAGGATCGCGTGACTGATCGCCGGCGTCGGCGTGTAGCGGTCGCGGGAATCGACCACGGCCACCACCTGATTAGCGGCGAGAACCTCCAACGCCGAGACCCATGCCGGCTCGGACAAGCCGTGCGTGTCGCGGCCGATGAACAACGGCCCGGTGACACCGTGCGCGGCGCGGTACTCGACGATGGCCTGGGTGATGGCCAGAATGTGGGCCTCATTGAATGCCCCGCCCAACGCCGACCCGCGATGACCCGACGTGCCGAACACCACCTGCTGTGCAATGTTGTCCGGGTCGGGTTCGATGGTGTAATACGCGGTGACGAGATGCGGCAGATCGACGAGGTCCTCGGGCTGGGCCGGCTGGCCGGCGCGCGGGTTGGCCACCATGGCTGCCAATTCTGCCCATGCTCGACGTTCCCCGGGCTTACCTGGTCTGCAGTCCGGCCATACGCTGCCTAGCGCATCGGTAAACCGAAGGGAATCCAAGAGTGCCAGATCATCGAGAGTTGGCAGCGGTCTTCGTCGGCGGTGCACTGGGTGCGGCGGCCCGCGCGGCCCTGAGTACCCTCACCGTCCCCGACCCGGGGCGTTGGCCATGGCCGACCTTCATCGTCAATATCGTCGGCGCCTTTCTGGTGGGTTATTTCACCACCCGGTTACTGGAACGGTTGCCGCTGTCGAGTTATCGGCGCCCCCTGCTCGGCACCGGATTGTGTGGCGGGTTAACCACGTTCTCGACCATGCAGGTCGAGACGTTGAAGATGATCGAGCATGGTGACTGGGGCCTGGCCGCCAGCTACACGGTGATCAGCATCATGGTGGGAATGCTGGCAGTACAACTGGCCACAGCTTTGGTGCGCCGAGTCAGGGTGCGCCGATGACAGGCACCGCGGCCACGACGGCCGCAGTCTGGGCCGGCGTCATGCTCATCGGGGGCATCGGGTCGGTGCTGCGCTTTCTGGTGGACCGCGCGGTCGCGCGCCGGGTGGCGAGGTCTTTTCCGTTCGGCACGTTGACGGTGAACGTCAGCGGTGCCGCGCTGCTGGGGTTTCTGGGCGGCTTAGCGCTGAGCAAGGATGCGGCCCTGCTGGCTGGTACCGCGTTCGTCGGCGCCTACACCACCTTTTCCACCTGGATGCTGGAAACTCAGCGGCTAGGAGAGGAGCGTCAGACACGTTCGGCAGTTGCCAACATCGTCGTCAGCGTCGTGCTGGGTATCGCCGCGGCGCTACTTGGGCAATGGGTCGCGGAGCAACTATGAACCAGCAGTGCTTGAAGTTGACGGGATACTTCGGCGAGCGGCAACGCGCCGTCGGAGACGCCGCTTCGGGCCGGTTTCTGGCCGATTCAATGCTGGACTTGTTCGGCGCCCGCGACATTGCGACCAGCGTGATGCTGCGCGGAATCGCCGGCTTCGGGCCGAGCCACCAACTGCGCAGCGACGCATCGCTAAGCCTGTCCGAAGATCCAGCGGTGGCGATTGCCGCGGTCGACGTCGAGCCGAAGATCCGCTCCCTCGTCGACGACGTGACCGCGATGACCAGCCACGGACTGCTGACTCTGGAACGGGCGACGCTGGTCACCGGGTCTGCAGGCATCAACACGCTAGGCGACCTCGACACCCACAACGGGGACCAAAATGGTGATGGAGCCAAGCTCACTGTCTACGTCGGCCGCCAGGAGCGCATCGGCGGGAAACTGGCTCAATACGAGATATGCAACCTTTTGCATCGACACGGATTTGCCGGTGCCATAGTGCTTCTCGGCGTCGACGGCACGGCACACGGTGAACGCCGCCGGGCCCGCTTTTTCGGCCGCAACGTCAACGTTCCGCTGATGATCATCGGCATCGGGTCGACTCAACAGGTATCAGCGGCCGCAACCGAACTCGCTGCCCAACTGCCCAACCCATTGCTGACCGTCGAGAGGGTGCGCATCTGCAAACGCGACGGCCAGCTATTCGGACGTCCCCAGCCGCTACCGATGACCGATGGGCACGGACGCGCCCTGTGGCAAAAGCTGATGGTCTATACCGCCGAGACCACCCGACACGACGGACTGCCGATCCACCGCGCGCTCGTCCAACGACTGCTGCGGTCCGGGACGGTGCGGGGCGCAACGGCGTTACGCGGGATCTGGGGATTTCATGGAGACCACCAACCGCACGGAGACAAGCTATTTCAGCTCGCCCGCCAGGTGCCAGTGACCACGATCATCGTCGACACACCGGAGTCCATTGCACGCAGTTTCGATATCGTCGACGAGCTGACGACCCGACACGGGTTGGTGACCAGTGAGATGGTTCCGGCAGCGCTGTCACTCAACGGGGCACCCCACGGCTCCAGTGGGCCCAACGACATTACGCTCGCAGAGCACGACTACTGACCACACTTCTGACCGGAGAACCTACCCAACTTGCGCTGCCGACATCCACCGATCAGCCAGTGCCGCAACCCAATCGGCCACGGCGTGCGGGTCGTCGGGCGGCGCCTCGACCAGGACCAATTCGTCAACGCCCAGCTCGGATAGCGCCCCGATATCGCCAACTGTAGGACTAGCCAAGGCCACCGCCAACCGCAGCTCAGCGCGGTCGCGGCCGAACTCGCCGCACAGCTGCTGCAGCTTCTCGACCCGCTCGCGTACCGCAGCCACACCGTCGAGGTTGAATCCATACCAGCCGTCAGCCCACGCCGCCGCCCGCCGCAGCGCCGGATCGCTGTTGCCGCCGGCCACGATCGGGATACGACGGTCGTGAACCGGCTTGGGATTCACCCGAATCGAGTCGAAGTCGACGAATTTCCCGTCAAACGAGGCGACGTCGTCGCGCCACAATGTACGCATCGCGGCCACGTATTCGGCGGTGCGTGCCGCACGATGCGCGAACGGAACCCCAAGCGCAGCAAACTCCTCTCGGGACCATCCGATGCCCACGCCCAGGGTCAGCCGTCCACCACTCAACCGGTCCAGGCTGGCCGCCTGCTTGGCGACCACCACCGGGTTGTGTTCTGGTAGCAACAACACACCGGTGGCAACACGGATCCGGGACGAGGCGGCGGCGGCGAACCCCAGCGCGATCATCGGATCAAGCCAGTCCGCCTGCGCCGGAACCGCGATGACGCCGTCATCGGAATAGGGGTAGCGTGACGCGGATTGGTCCACCATCACAACATGTTCACCCGCCCACAGGGTGGCAAAACCGCTGTTGTCCGCGGCGGACGCGACGGCGTCAATCACCGCCCGGTCGGCACCGGCACCGATTCCCAGGGCATGTAATCCCAGTTGCACCCGACGATCGTCTCACGCCCGTCAGCGACGTTTGAGCAGCCTCGCAAGGACCGCCGCGTGACTGCCTTCCACCTGCCGGGTGGCCGTAACTAGGGTGACGACGCCGCGTTCAGTCAGCTTGTGTAGCTCATGCAGCGCCGCACTGCCGGACAGTTCCGCCTGGTAGCGTGCCGCGAATTCGTCGAACCGCTCCGGCTGGTGCTGGTACCACTCGCGCAGTTCTTTCGACGGCGCAACATCTTTGAGCCAAATTCCCACCCGCGGGTCGTCCTTGTGGAATCCTCGCGGCCAGATCCGATCCACCAGAATGCGCTGGCCGTCGTCGGGGTCGACGTCGTGATAGACCCGCTCCACCCGGATACCTCGCTGAGTGGCCATCAATTCATCGCCGCCGCGACTGACGTCCGCCGGTGAGTTCTTCGACGTCGATGACGTCGCCGCGATTGATGCTGACCCAATCGCGGCCATCGAGGTACGGCCGCAGCTGCCGGCCAATCAGCTCGGCGTCGGCCTGCGTCTTGGGCCGCTGCAGTTCGTAGACGTGGGGCAGTTCGGCCATCCCGGTGACCACGTTCCACAGCTTCAGCGCGGCCGCACCGGTCGGCGGGTCGACCAGCACCGGCCCGAACAGGCATTGGTCTTCGCCAGCGACCCCGGACACAAACAGCGTGGGCACTCCGAAGCCACCGGCATCCACGACCCGCTGATGCTCGGCGCGAATGTCGTCGTGGGTGCTCGGGTCGGCTAGCGCCCCATCAAGAATCGTCGGATCGACACCGATGTCGCTCAGCAGGCGTCGCGCCACCGCGGGATCGTGCGGTTTGCCGCCTGCAGCGTGCAGCTCATGTCCAATGGCGGCATACCACCGGTCCAGCAACGACATGTCGGTTCGCCGCAGCATGGCGCCGATCCGCATCAATGACCAGCCGTAGGACCACTGGCGCTGCCACGGGTGCTTCTTGCCCGCTTCGCGGTTGATCTCCTCAAGGCTGAAAAATCGCCAATTGACCGTTATTCCCACCTGCTCCCGGACGTCGCGGATCCACAACGAGGTCTGGTATGCGAACGGGCACATCGGGTCAAAGTGAAAATCAACGGCGGTACCCATCGGAGACCTAGTTTCTTTTCGCGGTCAGTACGGCGAATATCGCGGCGTTAGCCGCCGCCCCGACGGCTGCGACACTCAGATCGCGGGCCTTGACATGAAAACCCACCGCCAGCACGAAGTAGATGGTGAGCATAGCGGTGGTCAGACGCGTCAGCGCGGGCGACCATCGTGCCGAGAACAGCCCGATCGCGGCCGCGGCCTTGATGGGTGCGAATATCCACCGGTATCGGGGCGGAAAATCGATCGCATCGAGCACCCGTGTCACGAACGGCAGTGGAATGGCGTCGCCGACAGCGCTCGCGGCCAAGTACGTCGCCAACACGTCATAGGTGCGCGCTGATGCCATGACCTTCCCCAATCGCGGTTCAGTAGTGATACGTGTCCGACGGCGCGGGTGAGTGAACCGGTTCGTCGTCGAAGTCGGACACTTCGATGCCGTACGCACGAGCCAACTCGAGGATCTTGGTGGCCCGGGCGATGCGTGGCAGATCAGAGCCATTGCGGATCTCTCCCCCATCACGTTCGAACTCGGCGAAAAACTCTTTTGCCCAAGCGATTTCGTCCTGTGACGGAGATAGTCCCTCGTTTACCACCGAACATTGGTCCGGCGTAAGGCAGATCTTGCCCGTCATCCCGAATTCGGCGGAGACAGCCGTGGCCTCGATGAGTTTCAACGCATTGGAGCCGATCGTCGGCCCATCGATCGCACTGGGCAGGTTGGCCGCCTTGGCGGCGATGGTGAAGCGTGATCGTGCATACGCCAGGGTGGTCGGATCTTCCCCGAAACCGGTGTCACGGCGGAAATCGCCGATGCCGAAGGCGAGCCGGAAGGTGCCCTTGGCCGCCGCGATCTCGGTGATGCGCTCTAAACCCCGGGCCGTCTCAACCAGCGCCACGATCGGCACGTTGGGCAGTCGTTTCGCGGTCTCTGTGACATGGTCCACCGATTCGACCATCGCCAGCATCACCCCGCCGACCGGGCTAGCGGCCAGCGCGGCTATGTCGTCCGCCCACCACGGGGTGCCGAAGCCGTTAATACGAACCCAGTCGGAGTTTTCGGTGCGAAGCCAACGCACGACGTGGTCGCGGGCCGCAGGCTTGTCCTTGGGCGCGACCGCATCCTCGATGTCGAACACGACGATGTCGGCGCGGGAGCGCGCCGCGGACTGGAACCGGTCGGCATGCGCACCGTTGACCAAGAGCCAGCTTCGAGCCAGAACCGGATCGATCCGTGAACCAACGTCAGTAGGATCCACCGAATGGCTGTCGAGTTGTTCATACGTTGATTGATCTGTCGTCATCTTCATTCCATGGGTGCGTAGCTCGTTTCCCTAAACGGTAGCCGCATGACACGAGAAATGGTCCAGATGCCCCGCTAGCTGCGGCAAGCTGCTGCGCTACCGTCAGTCGGACTCGCCCAGGAGAGCCAGGGCCAGGTCCATCGGATCGACCTCAACGCCAGCAAGATCAGAGTTGTAGTCGGGACCTACCAGATCACCGCACTCGTGCATGCCTTTCAGTGGCCCGCCGACGAACTCTTCGACGTCCATCGCCGCCGGCTCCCAACCCTCCCACGGCCCGGTGGCGTGCTGCCGCGCATAGCCAGCGGCGGAGTAGACCAAATGTACGGGAACTGGCTCACCGTCTTCTTGTGAATAGTGATTCGATTCCACCCACGGCCCCCGCATGTCAGGGCTTAGCAGCACCCAGACCTCACCGTTGGCGCGCACACGATTGACAAAGCGCTGATAGCGCGCCTCAAGATCGGCGTTCAGGTGTAAAGCCACGCCCGATTCTAACGGTCCGAGAACGACAGTAAGACCGCCGGCTAGCGAGACCCCGACACCAGAAACCCGGTATATGAGGTGAAGAATCGCCCCTCCGCATCGGCGGTCCGCAGTGATCGCGACCAGAGCTCGGCGTCGCTGCCACTGATAACCCCAGTCTCCGCAAGGCGTTTCGCGGATGCCAGGAAGCTGTAGAGGCGATCGGCCACGGCCAGCTCACGCAATACCAGAGTTTTCGGGTAGGCGATGACTTCACCAAGGCCGGCCTGAAGGAACAGCGGAACCAGTCGTCGACCAATCCAACCCGACGGGAAACGGTCGCACCAGGCATTCAGAATGGCGCGCGTAATCAGGCGATCGGCGCAGTCGACGGTCAACGTTTCCCAATCGTTGTCGAACGCCACCAGCACTCCGCCCGGGCGTAATACGCGGACCATCTGCATGATTGGCGGAGCAGGATCGCCGATGTGCTGCAACACCCGGTCGATCCGACAAGCATCGAAACTCTCATCGTCGAATGGCAAGTGCGCAGCGTCGGCGACGTCGAACGACAAACCCGTGACGTCATGGTGGCGCCGACGGGCCGCCTCGATCATCGTTCGGCTGGCGTCGATAGCGACGACCGAGCCGCCTGGTGCGACAAGCTTGGCCAGTGACGCGGCGTCGTCACCGAGCCCGCAGCCAACCTCCAGGATCCGGCGGCCGGGCGTGGCCCCGAGCAGCTGATAGCTCGTGCGTTTGCACTCGGCGAAGAACGGCAGCGAGTCAATCAGCGTCAGACAATCCGAGAAGACCGAGAAATCTGAGGCGCTGTCGACGCTGCGAAATCCAGAAGCGAGGTCATCGGCCATGCCCTCATTCTCTATGGACGTCCATAGGCGACAGATCTCGATCGGCTCCGGCCGGGCTAGCCGGCCTCCTAGTAATACTTTGCATAGCGATTCATCACCTGGGCATAGGCCTCCGCGACGTTATTGAGCTGCACGGCGAGCAGGTTGACACCCTCTATGAATTCCTTCATTCCAGCCAGATACCGCGCGCCCACCTCGGCGATCCGTTTCGCCGCGGGACCCGTCCACGTCCCCGACGGCCCGGAGGCCAGCCGCCTCTAACCGGTGCGCTAGTCGCCGGCAGCGCGAGGAAAAATCGCTACCGGGCGCTCGATCGGCGCCTGGTGGTCATTCGGCTTCGGCGTTGTGGTCAACTTGCTGGCTTTGCGAATTCCCTTGTCTACCAAGCTGGCCGGGGCGAACCTCCGCAGCCGCGACAGTCGGCGCGCCAGGGGTCCGGCCGGATACCGCAGCTTCGGTTTACGGCTGGTCACAGCGTCCAACACGACCCGTGCGACCACTGCGGGATCATCCCCAGCCCGCACTTCCTCGGTGAGGACTTGTCGGACGTGCTCGCGGATGATCGCATAGCTGTCGATCGGTGAATCGACGTCAGCCGCATGGGTTTCGAATGAGGTGTTGGTGTACGCGGGCTCGACGACGAGAACCCGCACGCCGAATTCCCGGGTTTCATGATCCAGGGATTCCGAGTAGCCCTCAACCGCGTGCTTTGAAGCGGCGTAGAGCGCAGCATACGGTGCCGGCAGCAGTCCCAGCACCGAGCCGATGTTGATGATGCGACCGCTGCGCTGGGCACGCATATGCGGCAACACCTCCTGGGTCAGCCGCACCAATCCGAAGAAATTGGTGTCGAAGAGCTGCCGCGCCTGGATCATCGAACTCTCCTCGGCGGCGCCGATGACACCCATACCAGCGTTGTTGACCAGAACGTCGATGCGGCCCGCACGATCGATGACCGTTGAGACAGCCCGGGTGATCGAAGCATCGTCGGTGACATCAAGCTGAACCAATTGCACCCCGGCGATCGGCGCCGTCGTTTGCGGCCTGCGGCTGGTGCCGAAGACCTCAAAGCCTTTTGCCGCCAAGGCGGTCGCAACGGCACGGCCGATTCCCGAGGAGACGCCGGTAACCAATGCCACGGAGGATTGTGGTTTCATCCCAACTCCTAGTAAACCGAGTGGTGTACTTCTGCGATGCTGACACTACACCGCTTGACGCCCGATGTAAACCGGTCGGTATACTTCAATAGTGATCAAGTCTGCTGCCCAGCACTCGAAAACCCGGGGCGGTCGCGGCGCCCGCCAGCGCATCATGGACACCGCCGCCGAGTTGTTCTACCGCGATGGCATCAACGCCACCGGCGTCGATCGACTTGCAACCGAGTCATCAGTGTCCAAACGTACTCTCTACCAACATTTTCCGAGTAAGTCGGCAGTGATAGAGGAATATCTGCACAACCTCGAACGACGGGTGGCAAACCCCTCTGCGGCGGACACCGACGACCGAACACCACGCGAGCGACTACTGGCCCTTTTCGACACCCCCGATCCAGCTGCCACACCTATCCGGGGCTGCCCCTTCCACAACGCGGCCGTCGAGGCAGCAGGAGCCATGCCGGGAGTGCAGGCAATTGTTCGTGCGAACAAACGCA
Source organism: Mycobacterium haemophilum DSM 44634 (assembly GCF_000340435.2). Classification (NCBI taxonomy): domain Bacteria; kingdom Bacillati; phylum Actinomycetota; class Actinomycetes; order Mycobacteriales; family Mycobacteriaceae; genus Mycobacterium; species Mycobacterium haemophilum. The sequence continues at coordinate 1,276,535 of NZ_CP011883.2, read as the reverse complement.
GCTTCATCAGCGGAACTATTGAGCTGGCCAAGCAGTCAGGCGCCGCCGACCCGCACCTGCTCGGCAACCAACTAGCCGTGCTCTACGAAGGTGCAGCCGCACTGGCCACATCACTAAACGACGCATCACCGTGGATACTGGCCCGTACCGCAGCAGCGACGCTCATCGACCAAGCGGTCGCCCGGTAAAACGCGTACTTGCAGAACGAGGCGCAGCCAGAGCCGATTTATCGCGTGGTGGTGACACATGCAACTCCGGTTGCGCGGTCGGTGTCACCGCCGAGACCATCGCGGTCACCGGCAACCGGGCGGAGCTGCCGGAAATCGAAACGATGGCTACCATGGCCCTCATGGCCGAGCCGGGCCCGGCTGCAGACGACACCGCTGTAGTGGACGGTAGCGAAACCGTTGTGGTACCTAGTTCCGCAGCTACCGAAGCCGTGGATCTCGCGTGGTCGCGCGACGACGACCGCGACGTCCAAGTTGGCATCCCGGCTGACATCCAGACTGAATTGACGGCTGTTCACCAGTCGTGGCGCGCTACGTGGGGTAAGGCAGCTGCGCTACTCATGGCTGGTCTCGTCATCGCAGCGGCGATTGTGGTGGGGCACTGGGGATTCAGCACATTGGCGTCGCCGCACCAGGCTGCCGGGCGCGCGCCCGGTGCGTCGTCGACGCCGAAGCTCAGCGCCACACCTGGTCCGGCCGTCCCGGCGACGGCGTCACCACCCGTCATCGAATCCACGCCAGACCAAGACAGTCGGTATGTTCAGGCCCTCAACGACCGGGGCATCTCGTTCGCCAATCCCGAGGGCGCCATCTATAACGGCAAGATGGTGTGCGGCGACATCCAGCGCGGGGTGTCGGTGCAGCAGATCGCCGACGCGTTTCGAGCGAGCAATCCCGCCTTAACTGACAGTGCCAATGCTTATGTGGCTATCTCGGTTCACGCGTACTGCCCGCAAAACGACAAGCTGGTTGCGGGGTTCTGATACCGGAACTACGCCAAAAAAGGTCCCGCCCGGCTGTCGTCTACCGAGCACCCGCAACTGCCACCGGGCGCGAATTCCGAACCGCGGCCTCGCCACGAGGTCAAGGCGGACGGTGCCATGCGCTGTCCCAGTTGGATACCGGACCCGAGTTCGGCTGTGGGGTGGGTGGTGGCGAAGACACTGAAGGAGCGGCGGAAGGAGGTCGCGTTCCACCGTGGACCCACGACGGGTGGCGGACCTAACAACAACCATCAAAGAAACGACCTCGCCAAGGTATGAGTATTATCTAGTTCCAACGAACAATGGAATTGAATTCTTAATGAGTACTGGAGAATTGGGATGAGCGGGCAACCCGATCGCAAAGCCGCACTGTTAGAGCAAATCGCTCGAGTAGGTAAGGCGCTGGGCAACGGGCGGCGATTGCAGATCCTCGACTTGCTCGCCCAGGGCGAGCGCACGGTCGAAGCCATCGCGACCGCGACGGGGATGAACGTGACTACCGCATCGGCGAATCTGCAGGCGCTGAAGAACGGCGGGTTGGTCCGGGCTCGCCGGGACGGGACCCGGCAGCATTACCGACTCGCCGGGGATGACGTGGCAAAGCTGTTCGCGCTGGTGCAAGCCGTCGCCGACGAGCATTTGGCCGACGTGGCGCTCGCGGCGGCGGCAGTGCTTGGCTCACCCGAGGATGCGATCACCCGTGCGGAACTGCTGCGCCGGCGCGATGCCGGCGATGTCACGCTGGTTGATGTGCGTCCGCATGACGAATACGTGGCAGGCCACATCCCGGGTGCCATCAATATCCCGTTAGCCGAACTGGCCGACCGGCTCGCCGAATTACCGGCCAACCGCGACATCGTCGCCTATTGCCGTGGCGCCTACTGTGTCATGGCTCCCGATGCAGTTCGCATTGCTCGCAAGGCGGGCCGAGGTGTGAAACGACTCGACGACGGAATGCTCGAATGGCGGTTGGCCGGCCTGCCGGTCGACGAGGGAGCAGCGGTCGCGAGCTGACAGCAGGGCGGTCGGAATTCATGTCGGCCGTGCACCGGCGTCGAGCCGAGAACGCTGCTTGCGTAGCTTTCGTAGGCGAACGCCCGGGATAAGCATGGGTACCCGGGTGCGGTACTGCTGGTATTCCTCGCCCAGTGCCCGGCTCAGGTCATGCTCTTCGATTGGCAGGACGACCAGGATGTAGGTAGTCGTCATTACCGCGAACAGCAGGTGCCCCGCACTCATTGTGGGAGCTGCCCAGAACGCCACGATGAAACCCAACATGAGCGGGTGCCGTACCAACCGATAGAGCATGGTGGCGCGGAATTCCAGTTCACTGTAAGACTTTTCGCGCCACGCCAGAAAGACCTGCCGCAGCCCGAACAGGTCGAAATGGTTGATCATGAACGTCGACGCCAGCACGATGACCCAGCCGAGCCAGAACAGTGCCTGCAGGGCAACCTTCCCCGGCGGCCAGCTGACATTCCAGACGATCGCAGGCAGCGTCCGCCACTGCCAAAACAGAAGGAACAACAGCAGACTCGACAACAGCACGTAAGTGCTGCGCTCGATCGCCGGCGGTATCAACCGCGTCCACCGTCGCTTAAAACCCGGTCTTGCCATCACGCTGTGCTGCAGCGCGAACGCTGCGAGCAGAACAACATTGACCGCAACCGCCTCTGCCATGGAGGCGGCGATGCCGTTGTCGACGGTGCGAGGCACCACCAGGTTCCCGACGAAACCGATGGCGTAAAGGAATGCCGCGAGGAAGACCACGTAGCAGATCGCGCCGTATCCGACTATGAGTGACCGTTTCAAGTTGGCCTCCTGGTGCGGTCCACTATAGTCCAATAATCTATAATTCCATAGAATAATTACCTATAAGGCGGCGGAAGGGAAGGCAACTGTTATCCGACGGACAGCCGGAGCTGGCCCTAACGCAGCACGAGCACTGGCAGGACACCTACCGCGCCCATCCGGCCATGTACGGGTCCGACCCGTCCGAACCGGCGCTCTACGCGGCCGATGCGTTTGCGGCCGAGGGCATTGAGCGGATCTTGGAGTTGGCGGCCGGTCACGGTCGTGACACGCTCTATTTCGCTCATCGAGGCTTCACGGTGGCGGCCACCGACTTCAGCGAGGTTGCGGTCGCACAGCTGCGCCAAACGGCCCGGGCGCAAGGCATAGCCGCGCGGGTGGAAGCAACCGTACATGACCTACGCAATCCGCTGCCGCAGCTCAGCGGCTCCATTGACGGCGCCTTTGCGCACATGGCGTTGTGTATGGCGCTGTCCACCAAAGAAATTCACGCAGTCGTTGACGAGGTCGGACGGGTGTTGAAGCCGGGCGGAAAGTTCATCTACACCGTTCGGCACACCGGCGATGCGCACTACGGTGCCGGACGAGCGCACGGTGACGACATCTTTGAGTACGGAGGGTTTGCAGTGCATTTCTTCTGCCGCGAGCTCGTAGAGAGCCTGACTGCCGGCTGGATACTCGAAGACGTGCACGCTTTCGACGAAGGAGAGCTGCCCCGGCGGCTATGGCGTGTCACCGCCACCAAACCCGGCTAGTGGCGATCGCAAGCGCGGCGAAGCCGGGCGCAGCGGGTCGCCACCATCGAGCTAGTGGCGATCGCAAGCACGGCCGCGGTGATCGCAAGCGCGGCGAAGCCGGGCACAGTGGGTCGCCGCAATTCCTTCAAGCCGGGCGCAGCGGGGTCATCACCATCGAACCAGCCTGCGTTGCGGGGTAAGCCGCAGGTGTGCGCCATGTTTGGGGACGGTGGTGATGTTGCGCACCATGGGAGTTTCGCCCTTGGGGGGCCCCGCCGCAGTGATGGTGAACTGCCGGAAGACCTCTCGCAGGATGACCACGCCCTCGGTGAGGGCGAATCCGAATCCGAGGCAGCGGCGCACGCCTCCACCGAACGGGAGCCAAGTGTTGGGTGCCACGCTGCCGTCCAGGAACCGGCCGGGGTGAAACTTTGTAGGGTCGGGATGCGATGCCGCGTTGGCATGGGCCAATAGGATCGACGTGTTGACTACCGTCCCCGCCGGCAATCTCCATCCGCCAATTTCCGTTGGAGCGGTGACTTTTCTTGCGGTAGAAGCGATTACTGTGTGGCAGCGCATCCCTTCTTTCAGCACCGCCTCCAGGAAGCCGTCGTCATCGGCGAGGGCTGCGGAGACGACCTGATCTTGGATATCGGGAGCGTGAGCAAGTTCCCAAAGCGTCCAAGACAGGGCCGCGGCAGTGGTCTCATGGCCAGCTAGCAGCAGGGTGATGAGTTGATCGCGGAGTTCGATATCGGTCAAGGGCGCTGTCGACGGGTCTTTGGTTTGCAGAAGTCGAGACAACACGTCGGTGCGCAGATCGAGGTCGGAAACTGCACGGCGGGAAGCGATTTCACGGTAAATGATGGCGTCGATCTTGCGCTGGCCGTCGAAGAAGCGCTTCCACGGGTTCACGCGTTTGAGCCACGGGTACCGAAGCCCCGCGAAGATCGCAGGCTGGATGTTGATGATGCCCTGCAGGCGATTGGTCAACTCTTCCTTGACGTTTGGGTCGGTGACGCCGAAAACGACCCGCAGAATTACGTCAAGGGTAAGCGCGTTCATACAGTCAAGGCTGTTGATGCCGGCACCGACAGGCCATCGCGCGATGTGCTCACGAGTTACCGAGGCGATCATGTCGCGGTAGCCCTGCAATGCGGCCCGGGTGAATGCCGGCGTCAGTAGCGATCGCATCCGCGCATGCTCGGCTTCGTCGGTCGTCAGCACCGAGTGCTCACCCATCACCAGACCCAGGATCTGGTTGCCTTCACCCCCGTGCAGCAACTTCGGGTCGGCCGCGAAGATCTCTTTGATGTGTTCCGGACGGGTATAGACCACGAGGTTGTCGGCATACGGCGGCACCCGCAGCGAGAACACGTCTCCGTACCTGCGGTGCATCGCCGGCAGGAACCATTCCCGAAACTTCAGGTACAGCACGCTTTGCACATAGCGGGGCAGCCGTGGCCCCGGTGGCAACGTCGCAGTCACCGTGCCGCCTCGTCGAACTCCGGGGGTTCGACCCCCGGCCATGCCAGATCGTGGTCGATGCAGGCCCGACGCAGCGCGCGAATGAACTCATGGGCGTCGCCGGACACACCCGCAAAGTCGTTGGGGCCCATGACGATCTGGTAGCCATTGCTCGTCTGCGCCACAACCGCGGGAGTCAGGTCACCGGTCAACCTTTCCACCTCGGCGGAACGCTCATTACGGCACACCAGATCGAACGGCGCACCCAGAGCGCAAGTGACATCTTTCCACTCCGGGTTGGTCCACACTCCCCGGTGGGTGACATCGCACAATGCACAGGACGTCGTCCCGCGCAGCTTGCCCAACACGTAGGCCAGCCCCCCTCGCACGCCACCGTCGGCGTTGAACACTCCGATGAAACGGACAACCTCGCTTGCCATGCTCGCTCTCCACTGATAAACAAATGTTTGATGTAAACGAGTGTTTATCACGATAGGATGCAGGCGTGCAACAGCCACGCACCAACCGCGACAAGCTGCTGGACGGCGCTCTCGCTTGCCTACGGGAACGCGGTTATGGCAATACCAGCTCCCGCGACATCGCTCGTGCTGCAGGGGTAAACGTCGCGTCGATCAATTACCACTTCGGCAGCAAGGACGCGCTGCTCGACGATGCACTGGGCCGTTGCTTTGCCACCTGGAACGAGCGGGTTCAGCAGGCGTTCGATCAGTCCGCGGCGACCAACCCCTATGGACAAATCCGGGCCGTTCTTGAAGCCACTGTCGATTCGTTCGAGGAGATCCGCCCCGCTATCTACGCATGCATCGAGTCCCACGCGCCCGCGCTACGTTCGCCGACCCTGCGTCAGCGCCTCGCCGCCGGATACGCCGACGTCCGACAACGGACGGTCGATCTGGCTCGCGCCGCTCTTGGCGAAGACGTGGAACTACCCGATACCTTGCCAACCGTCGTCTCAGTACTGATGGCCATCATCGACGGCCTCATGATCCAGTGGATCGCTGACCCGTCCGCTATCCCTCGATCCTCCGAGGTTCTTCAAGCGCTCGCCGACATCGGCGAGATCGTGACAGGCGTCTCGTCGCAGTCGCCGTGAACCACACCGTCGACGGATGGTCCAGAAGTAGAAGTTGTGCACGCCGAGGACCTTGCCGAGGCAGAGTTCGGGGAGCCTGGCCCGCGAGACTTGCAGACACCATAACGCGTCTCTATTATTCCATTGATCTATGGAATAAAGTGGGCAGATCGTCTCGCTCATGAGCAAAACAGTTCTCGTCCTCGGTGCCGGTGTCGGCGGTCTCACCACGGCCGACACGCTGCGTCAGCTGCTGCCGCCCGAGGATCGGATCATCTTGGTGGACAAGGGCTTCGACGGGACGCTGGGCTTGTCGCTGCTGTGGGTGCTGCGGGGCTGGCGCCGGCCCGACGAAGTCCGCGTCCGGGCCACTTCAGCGTCGCTGCCCGGCGTCGAGCTGATCACTGCGACCGTCGACCGCATCGACATCTCGGGCCAGGCGGTGCATACCGATCATGGCGTCATCGGCTACGACGCGTTGGTGATCGCCTTGGGTGCGTCGCTGAACGCTGCGGCGGTTCCGGGTTTGACCGACGCGCTCGACGCCGGCGTCGCGGGCCAGTTTTACACACTCGACGGTGCTGCACAGCTGCATGCAAAGGTCGAGGCGCTCCAACGCGGCCGGATCGCGGTGCTCATCACAGGGGCGCCGTTTAAATGCCCCGCCGCACCGTTCGAGGCGGCGTTCGTTATGGCCGCCCAGCTCGGCGACCGCTTCGCAGATGGAACCGTACGAATCGACACTTTTACCCCCGACCCGTTGCCGATGCCCGTGGCGGGGCCCGAGGTCGGCGAGGCACTGGTTGCGATGCTCAAGGATCGGGGCATCGGATTCCATCCTCGCAAGACCATCTCCCGTGTTGATTCCGCCGAAACGACGCTGCGCTTTGACGATGGCACCTCCGAACCGTTCGATCTGCTCGCGGTGGTTCCGCCGCATGTGCCGTCGGCGGCGGCGCGGTCGACCGGCCTAGGCGGGGTCGGGTGGATTCCGGTGGACCCGCACACCCTGTCCACTACGGTCGACAATGTGTGGGCTATCGGTGACGCGGCCGTGCTGCCCCTGGCGAATGGCAAACCGCTGCCCAAGGCGGCGGTGTTCGCCGAGGCCCAGGCCCGAGTTGTCGCCCACGGCGTCGCTCGTCATCTCGGCTACGACGCGCCCGAGCGGTTGTTCACTGGAGAAGGCGCCTGCTACGTCGAGACCGGTGATGGCCAGGCCGCCAAGGGCGCAGGCAACTTTCTGAGCAGCCCGGCACCGTCGGTGACGTTGTATCCGCCGTCGCGGGAGTTCCACGAGGAGAAGGTTGCGCAGGAACGAGCCTGGCTGGATCGCTGGAACACCTGACGAGCGGAGCACGTGATCGACGACCAAGGCAGTTATCCGCTGATTGCACCAAAGGACTTCGACGCCTCCTACGCAATGTTGGTTGTCAGCATTACGCCCGCAAGACGCATTAGCGGCGGCGAGACACCACCGTACTTCGTCCTCATCTAGCTCCGGTGCTCGCGTAGAATCTTCTAAATACCTTCTGCTACAACGGCATTCGGATAACTGCGGGGAGCTCCTGGACCACCGATGCGCCTTAGCGGGAAACCGCGCTGGCCTCAAAGAAGCACACGAGACGCGGGATCGCATGTGTCGAAATGGAAACCGCGGCGCTGTACGCCTATGCCTACGCGGCAGATCGAGGGACGGCATCGCGACTTTGACAAGAGGTATGCGGAGATGATTTATGTCGAGCGCGAGCCGAGACTCGGAAAGGGATGGTGGAAGTGAAGACCTATCAGGCAATCGCTAGTCGGGGCGACCGATACTGGGTTGTCCACATCCTAGGGCTGGGTAATAACCCTGATGTCGGCCTTCCTACCCAGGCGCGCACACTGGCTGAAGTTGAGCCTATGGTGCGCGACCTGATCGCGTTATGGCTAGAAGTCCCTGAAGATTCGTTCAGTATTAATGTCCAGGTCCACCTCCCAGAATCGGTGCAAAAGCACCTACAGCACGCCAATGAATTGCGTACCGCGGCTGATGCGGCTCGGTCTGAGGCGGCCGCCAAGTACCGCGCGGCGCCTCACTTCGGCTTCCTGCTCGAGGAGTTTGATGCGCTTGTGCGCTTCGCGCAGCTGCGCAGCTACGTCGGCAGTGGCGGCCGGTGACCCAGGCCGGTCGACACCGTCTTGACGGTTGGCGATCTTAAGCCAGCGGTGCAGGCAGGCTTCCGAAATTCCGAAGTCCTTCGCAATCTGGCGCAACGGCGCCTCGCCTTTGCGGGCCACGGCGATGACGTCTGCACGGAACTCGGCAGGAAACGGATTCGGCACGAGATTGATCCTTCCAGCAAGGACGAATCCTCACAGGTCAGGAGTCAACCAACCGGGGGCAGTCAACCTCCTTGCCGACCGTTCATCCAGTGGTACTCCACGGGTATGACACTTTTTTTGTGTCGGCAAAGAGGTCTCAAATATGAAGTTATCTGGGTACTACTGGTGGAGCTGCCGGGAATTGAACCCGGGTCCTACGGCATTCCCTCAAGGCTTCTCCGTGCGCAGTTCGCTATGCCTCTACTCGGATCTCCTGATCACGCGAACTAGCCAGGATGACGATCCCAGTCGCTGTGGGTGTCCCGATGAGTCCCGCGACCGAACTCATCGGTGGATCCCTCTAGCTGATGCCAGGCTCCGGGGCGAGGGCATTCCCGGTCTGACAGACTAGCCGTCGCTTAGGCAGCGAGAGCGTAGTCGCGCTGATGTGAATCGGCGCTTATATGGTTGCAACGACGCTTACGGTGGTCTCTTGCCTGCACCGGCACGCTTCCCTTGATTCGATGCGCGAAGTCGAAACCGTTCAGCCCCTTGTCTTGTGTTGTCGCGCTCTAGTCTTTTTGCACCCACCGACTTTCGGCAGGACAATTCATGGTACTCCTCTATTAACCAGCGGCAACGGGATTATCTTCCCGACACCCCAGGGCCACGCTGCCCTCAGATCACGAAGTTCAGTCGCTCAACGATCCGGGTGGCGACGTCCTTGTCACCACTGAGTTCGACGTCCTGCGGGCGCGCCGGACACATTGGGCGTCCGCCGGCCAGCCTGGTGAACTGCAGGCCGTCCAGCCGGATGGTTGCCGTCGGCTGCAGCCCGCCGAAGTCGTCGACCAGTTGAGCTCGACCATCGACGCTGACCCGGATGCGACGGGCCAACGGACCAGTCAGGTCGAACTCAACGCGGGCACCGTCGGGTGCCTGGGCGAGTTTGCCAACGACAAACCCCATGGTGGCCGCGATCTCATCGAGGGACAGTTGCGACGCGGGCCCAGCGAGCTCGCCGTCGGAGGACGGGCGCGCCAACGCCTCGCGGATGTCTTGCTCGTGCATCCAGCAGTCGAAGATCCGTATCCGCATGAACCGGCCGTAACTATCCGTACCTGCCGGCGTCGGGGTCGGTGCGTTCCACTCGTCATCGGACATGCCCGACAGCGCCGTGCGGCGAGCTTGGGTCACCGCGCGGTAGCGCGCCAAGACACTGGTACCCGATTCGCCGCTGAGCTGGCGCACCCAGCATTCGTTCATCGCTCCGATGTCATTGCGCACATGCTGAAGCGACGTGACGTCGATGTCCGGTTGGGGTGGGGCGATGCCCTGCAGAAAGGACTCGGTGCCAATGATGTGCGCTACGACGGCCTGCACGTTCCACCCGGGCAGCGGCGTCGGCGCGTGCCAACCGTCCTGGGGCAGCCCGGCTAGCAGCGCGTCGAGGCAGTCCCACACAGCGAACAGACCGGCCAGCACGTCGGGTTTGTCGAGTTGGGTGAGGGAACGGGCGACCATAGGTCGGATATTAGGCCGGTCTGGATCAGGTCATGCCCTTGGCACGGCGACCGAGTTCGCGGACCACTTCGCGCTGGGCGTCGCGGCGCGCCATGTCCTGGCGCTTGTCGTGCAGTTTCTTGCCGCGCGCCAGCGCGAGCTCGACCTTGACCTTGCCGTCGGAGAAGTACAGCGACAACGGCACGAGCGCAAGGTTGCCGTCGCGGATCTTGCCGACCAGGGTGTCGATCTGGCGGCGGTGCAGCAGCAGCTTGCGGTTGCGGCGGGGATCATGATTGGTCCAGCTACCGTGCTGATACTCCGGAATGTGCATGTTTCGCAACCACACTTCACCGTCGTCGACGGTCGCGAACGCATCGACCAGTGACGCATGCCCCTCCCGCAGGCTTTTCACCTCCGTGCCCAGCAGCGCCACTCCAGCCTCAAACAGCTCGACGATTGCGTAATCGTGTCGGGCCTTGCGATTGGTGGCCACAATCTGCTTGCTGGCACGCTTGCCGCCGTGCGGGTTGCCGGCCACAGTTACCGCCGCACGTAGACGCGTAACGTTGCGTAACCGGTCGACGCGGCCAACGCCACGCCGAGCAGCAACAGCCACGGGGAGATGTACAAGACGTCGGCATAGTCGACCCGGGCGATCAGATTGGCTTGATAGAACTGGTTCAGCGCATTGTTCAAAAACATTGCTCGCACCACGAGCAGGCCGACGATCGCGATGACGGCGCCGACGGTCGCCGCCGCCATCGCCTCCAACAAGAAGGGCAGCTGGGTATACCAGCGGCTGGCGCCGACCAGTCGCATGATGCCGATCTCGGTGCGCCGGGTATAGGCCGCGACTTGAACCATGTTGGCAATGAGCAGGACCGCCCCGATGGCCTGCACTAGAGCGATGGCGAACGCGACGTCGCTCAAACCGTCCAACACGGCGAACAGTCGGTCAATCAGTTCCTTCTGATTGAGCACGGAAAGCACCCCGGGCTGGCCTTGCATCGCGGAGTCAAATTCCTTGTGCTGCTCGGGGTTAGCCAGCTTGACGATGAACGACGCGGGGAAGGAATCCTTGCCCGCAACATCCTTGTACTGCGGGAATTTTCGGATGGCGTCGTCGTAGGCGTCCTGACGATTAAGGAACCGCACGGATTTGACGTCATCTCGGGCTTCGATCTTTCCCCGCAGCGCCTTGCACGGGTTGGTGCTGCAGGTCGGATCGTTGGCGGAGACGTCGTCGGTGAGAAAGACCTGTGTCTCGACTCGATCGAGGTAGATGCTTCGGGAGTTGTCGGCCAACCGGACCACCAGCAGCCCGCCGCCAAACAAGCCGATTGAGATCGCGGTCGTCAGGATCATCGCGATCGTCATGGTGACATTGCGACGGAGGCCGGTCACGACCTCGTTGAGCAGGAAGCCGAAGCGCACTTAGCGATCCATCCCGTAGATGCCACGCTGTTCGTCCCGAACCAGCCTGCCCAACGACAGCTCCACGACCCGCTGCCGCATCGAGTCGACGATGTGGTGGTCGTGGGTTGCCATCAGCACCGTCGTCCCGGTGCGGTTGATCCGCTCCAACAAATCCATGATGTCCTTACTGGTGTCTGGGTCGAGGTTGCCGGTGGGCTCATCGGCCAGCAGTACCAGCGGCCGGTTGACAAATGCGCGGGCGATCGCAACCCGCTGCTGCTCGCCGCCGGACAGCTCGTCCGGGAGCCGGTTAGCTTTGCCGGACAGGCCGACCGTCTCGAGCACGTCGGGCACCACCCGGTTGATCGCATCCGAACGTCTGCCGATGACTTCCAGAGCAAAGGCGACGTTCTCGTACACCGTCTTTTGCTGCAGCAACCGAAAGTCCTGGAAAACGCAGCCGATCACCTGCCGAAGCCGCGGTATGTGGCGACCGGGCAGTTTGTTGACGTGAAACTTCGAGACCCGCACGTCACCGGTGGTCGGCATTTCAGCACCCAGCAGCAGCCGCATGAAGGTGGATTTGCCGGAACCTGACGGACCGATCAAGAAGACGAATTCACCCTTGTCAATTTTGACGTTGACGTTGTCCAACGCCGGACGCGCCGACGATTTGTACTGCTTACTGACATGGTCCAGGGTGATCATCACGGCTCGCAAGTGTAGCGGTGAATTTCGCTGGACCGCGACGATCAGCGAGCGGGCACCGACGAAGTGGGTGTCAAGACGGGTCCCGCCTGGGGTTGCTGCACGGGTGACGTGGTGGTGACGGTCGACGTGACGGTCACGGTGGAGGGCGGCTGGTCCACCCTGCTGCGCTGCACCCACGTGTAGTTCGGGTCGGGCACGAAGCCCGGCGGCACCACCTGGTTGGCCGGCTCGCCACCAGAGGTTTCCGGTGTGCGATAGGTGCTATAGACCCACCACACTGCCAGGAACGCCACGATCAACGCCAGCGTCGAGACGCGGATCCGGCCACCCTTCTCGAAGACGTTGAGTGTGAGCTTCACCGCGTCTGGTCCTCGGCCGCGTTGGCCGCCGGCACGGCGGGACCGTCGACAAGGCCGACTGTGGTGTCGGCCGCGGTCACGATGCCGGCGCGGGCGAGTGCCCGAATCACGACCACACGCAACTGGCGGCCAGCCTCGAACTGCTTACCGGGCAATGTGCGAGCCACAACCCGCAGCGTGACGGTGTCGACTGCGATATTTTCTACCCCCATCATCGTGGGGGCATCTAACAGCAACTCCGCCAGCATCGGGTCATCGCGGGCATGCTCACACTCCTGGTGCAAGACCACGTTGACCCGGTTGAGATCGGCGCTGGTCGCCACCGGGATGTCCACCACAGCCCGCGCCCAGTCCTTGGATAGGTTGACCGATTTGACGATCTGACCGTTGGGGACCGTGAACACCTCGCCATCGGAGGAGCGCAGCCTAGTTACCCGCAAGGTCACGTTCTCGACGGTGCCGCGGGCCTCGTCGGCGGCCCCGCTGACAGTCAACGCGACCAGATCCCCGAAGCCATACTGCTTCTCGACGATGATAAAGAAGCCGGCAAGCAGATCCTTGACCAACTGCTGAGCACCGAAACCCAACGCCGCACCCAACACCGCAGCCGGCGCGACCAGCCCACCCATCGAAAAGCGCAGCACGTCGCTGATCTGAAGGATGACCCAGATCGCGATGATGACGATCGACACCCACTGGATCACCGATGCGACGGCCTGGCGGTGTTTGGTTGCTTCCGAACGCACCAAGGCGTCGCTTTCGACGAAGTCGACGTCGAGCTGGCGAGTCACTTGTTGCGCCACCCAGGTGACGAAGCGGACCGCCAGCACCGCGGCGATCAGCAGCATGACGATCCGCAGGCCCTTGTCGATGATCCAGGCACCGATCTCGCCGCGCCAGAAGTCGTGCCAGCGCTGCGTTAGCGAAACAGCGAGAACTGTCGTGTTAGCTGTCATCACGTCTGTTGCGCCAACGGATCCCGGCTTCCAAGAACCCATCGATGTCACCGTCGAGCACGGCCGTTGGGTTGCCCACCTCGTACTCGTTTCGCAGATCCTTGACCATCTGATAGGGGTGCAGTACATAGGAGCGCATCTGATTGCCCCACGAGCTGCCGCCCTCGCCCTTTAATGCGTCTAGCTCAGCGCGTTCTTCTAAACGCTTGCGCTCCAACAACTTTGCTTGCAGCACTCGCATGGCCGAAACCTTGTTCTGCAGCTGCGATTTCTCGTTCTGGCAGGTGACGACAATTCCCGTCGGGATGTGAGTTAACCGCACCGCGGAGTCGGTGGTGTTCACCGACTGGCCGCCGGGCCCGCTGGACCGGTAGACATCGACGCGCACATCGCCTTCGGGTATGTCGATGTGATCGGTGGTCTCCACCACCGGCAACACTTCGACTTCGGCAAACGAGGTCTGCCGCCGACTCTGGTTGTCGAACGGGCTGATCCGGACCAGCCGGTGGGTGCCCTGCTCGCTCGCCAACGTGCCGTAGGCGAACGGCGCGTGCACGACGAACGTGGCGCTTTTGATGCCGGCTTCTTCGGCATAGGAAGTGTCGAACACCTCGACGTTGTATTTGTGCTGCTCTGCCCATCGGATATACATCCGCATCAGCATTTCGGCCCAGTCTGCGGCATCCACCCCGCCAGCACCGGAACGGATGGTGATCAGCGCCTCGCGCTCGTCGTATTCGCCCGACAGCAGCGTGCGCACCTCGGTGGCTTCGATATCGGCACGCAGCGCCTTGAGTTCGGCGTCAGCCTCGGCGAAGGCTTCCATGCTGCTGGCGGCGCCCGCCTCCTTTTCCTCAGCCGCGAGCTCGTAGAGCACCGGCAGGTCATCTAGACGTTGCCGTAGCTCCTCGATCCGGCGCAGCTCTCCCTGAGCGTGGGATAACTCGCTGGTCACACGTTGCGCGCGAGCCTGGTCATCCCACAGCTTCGGGTCGGATGCCTCATGTTCGAGCTTCTCGATGCGGGTGCGCAAACCCGCCACGTCGAGCACCCGCTCCACCGTGGTCAGGGTGCCGTCAAGGGCAGCGATGTCGGCTTGGCGGTCAGGTTCCACAGCCGCCCACGTTACCGGCGCCCTCAGGTGGCGACCAGCAGTGCTCTGGGGATCCCCCAGTAGCAGCCATTAGCATCAAAGTGATCGTCATGTGAGCGCCACCACAGCGACGTGACCGTTCATTACGTCCCACCGCCTCCAGCGTCACAGGGGCCGGGCACGAACAGAAGGCTCGAGTATTGCGTCCACACCCGTATCACATCGCCATAGTTGGCTCGGGGCCGTCAGGATTTTTCGCCGCGGCATCCATGCTGAAGGCCGCCGACGCCTCCTTCGACACCCCCGACGCGATCGACGTTGCCGTCGACATGCTGGAGATGCTGCCGACGCCGTGGGGACTGGTCCGCTCTGGTGTCGCACCCGATCACCCCAAGATCAAATCGATCAGCAAGCAGTTCGAGAAGACCGCTGAGGACCCGCGGTTCCGCTTCTTCGGCAACGTGACTGTAGGCGAACACATTCAGCCTGCCGAACTCGCCGAACGCTACGACGCCGTGATCTACGCCGTCGGGGCGCAGTCCGACCGCGCTTTGAACATTCCCGGTGAGGACCTGCCGGGCAGTGTCGCCGCCGTCGATTTCGTGGGCTGGTACAACGCACACCCAAACTTCCACGAGATGTCACCCGACCTTTCTGGTGCGCGGGCCGTCGTTATCGGCAACGGCAACGTCGCGCTCGACGTTGCACGCATCCTGATCACCGATCCCGACGTGCTGGCACGCACCGATATCGCCGATCACGCACTGGAGTCACTGCGCCCGCGTGGGATCGAGGAGGTGGTGATCGTCGGCCGCCGCGGGCCGCTACAGACAGCGTTCACCACACTGGAGCTGCGTGAGCTAGCAGACCTCGACGGGGTCGACGTAATCGTCGACCCCGCCCAGCTGGACGGCATCAGTGACGAGGACGCGGCCGCGGTAGGCAAGACGACCAAGCAGAACATCAAGGTGCTACGCGACTACGCTGCGTGCCCGCCCAGACCCGGCCATCGTCGGATTGTGTTCCGATTCCTAACGTCCCCGATTGAAATCAAAGGCGAGGGCAAGGTGGAGCGGATCGTTCTCGGCCAAAACGATCTCGTCACCGACGACAGCGGGCGGGTGGCAGCCAAAGACACCGGTGCTCGCGAGGAGCTGCCGGTTCAGTTGATCGTGCGGTCGATCGGTTATCGCGGTGTCCCTACGCCGGGGTTACCGTTCGATGACAGCAGCGGGACCATCCCCAACACCGACGGCCGGGTGGACGGCAGCCGCAACGAGTACGTCGTCGGGTGGATCAAGCGCGGGCCGACCGGGGTGATCGGCACCAACAAAAAGGACTCCCAAGACACCGTCGACACCGTGATGAAGGATCTCGCGGGCGCCAAGGATGCCACGGAGTTCGGCGCAGACCACGCCGACCGGCTGGCCGAGTGGCTGGCCGCACGGCAACCGAAGCTGGTCACGTCGGCGCACTGGCAGGCCATCGACCGCTTTGAGCGAGCGGCCGGGGAGCCGCACGGCCGCCCCCGCGTTAAGCTGCCGAACCTTGCCGAGCTGCTGCGGATCGGGCACGGCTGATCACAAGTCGACCAGCAGCCCGGGGTTGAGGATCCCGGCCGGGTCCAGCGCGGACACGATAATCGCCTCGGACACAGCGGTTTTGATCTCGTCCCATTGCGCGTCCAGGGCGCCCCAGCGCCCGCCGGCGTAGATCCCGTAATACGGGGCCGGGCCGTCGGGGTAGACGTGGGTGAACCGACAGGTCAGCACACCTGCAACGACGAGCGCCAGCTTGCCGAAGCATCGTTTTTCTTTGTGTCGCTTACGGTGTCGCGGCTGCGCCGCGGTCACGGTGCCGCCGTGCTCGGCAGCGATCTCTTGTGACCGATGGAGCCACGCATCGATCGGGTGGTCAGCCGATTCGAAAGCCAGCACTGGTGGTCCGTCTGTGTGTTGATCTGGTTGAGGGTTTCTCGGCCGCGTCGGACTTTGGTGATGATGTCCTTGGTGGCGGCCTTCCAGATGAAGGACGTGGGGTTGGAGTTCCAGTGTTAAGCCCAGGTGGTGATCGCGGCGGTGAGGTCGGCGGGGCTGGTGAACACCCCCGCGGCGCAGGCGCTTGTCGGTGAGTTCTTTGAACCATCGTTCGATCAGATTGAGCCAGGAGCTCGGCGTCGGGGTCGGGTGCAGATGCCAGCGGCGGCGATCCTTGTGGGCCAACCACTTCTTGATTTCCGGAGTAGAGTGCGCCGAGAGGTTGTCCAGCACCACGTGCACCGCCAGACCACGCGGCACGGTGGCGTCGATCTGTTTGAAGAAATGCAAATACGTCGGAGCCGGTGTAGCCCTTGCGCAGGTCGGTGAAACCTCGCCGGCGGCCACATTCATCTGTAGTCGTGGGGCGCGCCCCGGGTTCATCGGCAGCGAGGGCTGGGTGCGGGCCAAGGCCCGGCATTGGTTCTTCTCGTCGAAGCAGAAAACCACCGCCCGTGCCGGTCGATTGAGATAGAGACCAACGACATTGACCAGTTTCTCCTCGAACCGCGGGTCGTTGCTGACCTTGAACGTGTCGACCTTCCAGGACTTAAGGCCGTGGTCGGTCCAGATCTTGGCCACCGAGTTCTTACCGATGCCCACCCGCGCAGCCACAGCAGTCCGCGCGCCTGAATCACCTGCCGGTGCGGTAACGAGGCCGAAGCCTCCACCCCTGAATTTCTACAATTAGACAACCAGATTATTTCGCAGACACACCGCTAGCCCGGCCGCGATGGAGATCGTGTATCGAGCTCTGTACGTGTATCGAGTTCTGCATAAACGCATCCAGGGCATCGAGGGCAGTCACACCGAGTGATCCCGGCTCACGCCTAGCGATAGGAGTGGCAATATGGATCGCATTGCCCAGACGCCATGACTGCCGGAAGGAAACGAGTGGGATGAATTCGCGCTTCTTCATCGATGCGCTGACTAACGCTGCCCGGCCGGTGGTGATGGAGATTAAACGCACCGACGGGGACGGCGTCAACCTTCTCGGTGAGCGCAGTGTCCGACGGCTCGTCGACGAATACACCCACGCCGGTGCGCCCTGCCTGTCGGTAGTAACCGGACGTTGGTTCGGCGGAACCCGAGAGTTGCTACATCAGGTAAGGGCGCTGACCGAATTACCCATACTTCGCAAGGATTTCATCAACCGGCGCGCACAGTTGACCGACAGCCGCACAATCGGTGCATCCGCAGTGTTACTGAACACCCGGTTGCTGCCCACTATTGCGCTGCGCGACCTGGCAGAAGCAAGCCTGTGCTTAGGACTCACGCCCTTCATCGAAGTATCGACCGCGGAACAGGTCGCGACGGTACCCTTTGCTGCAGATTCGGTAATAGCCTTTGCCAACAAAGACATTAGCAATCGGGAACGTGGACCCAGCGATCTAACACGCGGAACCTGTTTATTACCAACAATTTTGGCTACTGGGACTCACTGCTCAGTCAGTGCCAGCGGTATCGAGCATCCGGCTCAGGCAGCCAAACTTCTCGATGCCGGATTCACCGGTCTGCTAATCGCCACCGGACTACTGCAAGCGGCCAGCATCGAAAGCTGGTGCGCCGAAATGGACCGGCTGCGCACCACAGAGCCGTATTAATATTGGTGGCGTCGGTGGAGCAGAAGGCCGAGTTGGAGCGGATGACGGCTCCGCCGATGAGCAACAGCACGCCAGCAGCCACAATGGCCCAGCCAACCCCGGCGAGTCGTTAGCACAGGATGTGCCGCCGAGCGCGCTGGCATCAAGGGTGGCCCGGA
The DNA here is from genome assembly GCF_000340435.2 of Mycobacterium haemophilum DSM 44634. Classification (NCBI taxonomy): domain Bacteria; kingdom Bacillati; phylum Actinomycetota; class Actinomycetes; order Mycobacteriales; family Mycobacteriaceae; genus Mycobacterium; species Mycobacterium haemophilum. The sequence goes on along the minus strand of NZ_CP011883.2, from coordinate 1,258,292 downwards.
TCGACGTACCGAGGTGAAAACGGACTGCTCGTAAATCGTTGTGCTGTCAACCATCGACGACACGCGACGTCATCATTGGCTGGCTGGCGGGCCGGGTGGCGCGAACTGCCAGTTGTCCGGATTCTTCGGCGAATACACCACCGGGTGTAACTGCCCCATCGCCGGCCATTGGTCGACGTCGACCACCATGCGCCGATACACGGAGTACTCACTGACGGTGGGTCCGGTGATAACACCGGCGATCGTGACGAACTGCTCACCGCAAGCGTCGGGTCGCGGGCTGACCCCGGTGACCAGCAGCGTGCCGCTGGCCAGGTCACCCCCGCCTGCCGCAAGGTGACGCCCGCGCGGGAGGAACCGCTGGGCCAGGAAGACACCCAAGATCGCCACCAGCAAGAGCAGCACACCGAATTCCCACACTCATTCAGGTTAAGGCCATGGTAGGACTGCTGACATGGACCGCTCCGGCGACGATGTGCGAGCAACCCGACGAGAAAGAGCGGTGCGCATGGCTCAGGACGATCTGATGCTGGCGTTGACGCTGGCTGACCGCGCCGACACGCTGACGCGCGCCCGCTTCGGCGCGCTCGATCTACGCGTGGACACCAAACCGGATCTGACTCCGGTCACCGACGCCGACCGGGCGGTCGAAGCCGACGTGCGTGCGGTGCTCGGGCGCGAGCGACCTAGAGACAGTATCATGGGCGAAGAATATGGTGGCACAACCACTTTCAGCGGACGGCAGTGGATCGTCGACCCGATCGACGGCACCAAGAACTTCGTACGCGGCGTGCCAGTGTGGGCCAGTTTGATCGCATTGCTCGACGACGGGGTCCCCTCGATCGGCGTCGTCAGCGCGCCCGCGCTGCAGCGACGGTGGTGGGCAGCGCGCGGCCGGGGCGCGTTCGCGGCGGTCGACGGGGTCCCGCGCCGGCTAGCGGTGTCGGAGGTGGCCGACCTGAATTCGGCGAGCCTGTCGTTCTCCAGCTTGTCCGGGTGGGCGCAGCGCGGTTTACGCGAACGGTTCCTCGAGTTGACCGACGCCGTGTGGCGGGTGCGCGCCTACGGCGATTTTCTGTCCTATTGCCTGCTCGCTGAGGGAGCCGTCGACATCGCTGCCGAGCCGGAGGTATCGGTGTGGGACCTGGCAGCCCTCGACATTGTGGTGCGCGAGGCGGGTGGGGTTCTGACCAGCCTCGACGGCACCCCCGGCCCGCACGGCGGCAGTGCTGTGGCGACGAACGGTCGCCTGCACCAAGAGGTGCTGAACAGGATCGGCGCCGGTGTGAATTAATTGTCCTGTCCGGCTGAAGTTTGCGAATTCCAGAGCTACTTTGCGAATGATCTTGCGAAGTCCAGAGTTAGTTTGCGAGTCATTGACGGGTTTGGCTGACTGTGTGGTCAAGACTGTCGCTCTATGAGCGCGCAGCGTCGCCAATTCGCCAGGAAACCGCTCCTCCACAACCACCAGTCTGGCCCGTACGGGCGACCCGTCCCCAGAGGCGAGGCAATGCGCAGCGCCGTCTCAGAAACGCCGCAGCTAGAGATCGCTAGCGTGCTAGCATGAATGCATGGCGCAGATTCTGATCCGGCAACTCGATGACGACACCAAATCCAAGTTGCACCGCCTAGCCCGCCAACACGGTCGCAGTACGGAGGAAGAAGTACGGGAGATCCTGCGAAACGCCGTCCGCACCGTTGATAACCCACCTGGTCGACTGGGTTCCCGGATCGCCTCGCGTTTCACCGGCGCTGGTCTGACGGACGAGATCCCCGAACTGCGGGGCCAGCCTGTGCAACCGGCGCAGTTCGAATCATGATCTTGCTCGATACCAATGTGCTCTCCGCCCTGATGCTGAACACCCCTGATCCGGCCGCGGTAAAGTGGCTCGATAATCAGCCGGCGGAATCAATCTGGACGACATCGATCACCGTCTTCGAAATACGGACTGGGATAGATCTTTTGGAGCGCGGTCGGCGCCGCACACAGCTTGATCGGGCGTTTTCCCAACTCCTGGAAGAAGACCTCAACGGGCGCATTCAGTCGTTCGAGCAGACAGCCGCCCTCGCTGCTGGGACTATCGCTGCAAGCCGGCAACGTATGGGACGCGTGGTGGAGATTCGCGACGTCCAGATCGCCGGAATCGCCACAGCCCGCCATGCCACCGTGGCCACCCGCAACACCCGACACTTCGAAGGAACCGGCGTCAAGCTCGTCGATCCATGGAAATAGCCAGCCGCGTTGGATGGCACGATACCGCTCGCCGACGATTGGAAAACGAAAGTTTTCCGGTTCGCAAGTGCCGAAGCCACCGCCGGTCTGCACTGTTCAGACGTAGCTTGCGAACCCCAGCAAGGCTGGGACATTTCCCGCAAACTTCAACTGGACCGGACATTAATTAACAGAACGTGCCCTACCTTACTCCAGAGTAAGATAGCGTCATTCGCATTGCCCCAACGATCTGAGGCTGCTGACATGACCGACACTGCTCCTAGGGCTAAGCCCTCATCCGCGCGTCCCAAACGACGCGGTCCTAAGTCCGCGGTCGGGATGCAGCCGCACAAGCGGACCGGGATCGACGTCGCAATTGCGCTGCTGACTCCGCTCGTCGGTCAGGAGTTCCTGGACAAATACCACCTGCGCGATCCGCTCAATCGCGCGTTGCGCTACGGGGCCAAGAGGATATTCTCCACGACCACGGCCACCAGCCGGCAGTTCAAGCGGGTGCAGAACCTACGCGGTGGCGCGACCCGGCTGCAGCCCAGCGGTAGGAACTACTTCGACCTGACGCCGGACGACGACCAGAAGTTGATCATCGAGACCGTCGACGAATTCGCCGCAGAGGTACTGCGGCCGGCCGCTCACGACGCCGATGAAGCCGCGGCCTACCCACTCGATCTGATCGCCAAGGCCGCCGAGCTGGGCATCACCGCGATCAACATTCCCGAGGATTTCGACGGCATCGCCGAACACCGTTCCAGCGTGACCAATGTGCTGGTGGTCGAGGCACTGGCGTATGGCGACATGGGATTGGCGCTGCCGATTCTGGCCCCCGGCGGTGTGGCGGCTGCACTAACCCATTGGGGCAGCGCCGATCAGCAGGCCACCTACCTGAAAGAGTTCGCCGGCGACCATGTCCCCCAAGCCTGTGTGGCCATCACCGAACCGCAGCCGTTGTTCGACCCCACCCGGCTGAAGACCACCGCCGTGCGTACCCCATCGGGATACCGGCTCGATGGGGTGAAGTCATTGGTCCCGGCCGCGGCCAGCGCCGAGTTGTTTATCATCGGCGCCCAGCTGAATGGCAGGCCGGCGTTGTTCATCGTCGAGTCCTCGGCCAAAGGACTGACCGTCAAGGCCGACCCCAGCATGGGGATTCGCGCGGCAGCCTTAGGCCAGGTTGAACTCTGCGGGGTGTCGGTGCCCCTTGACGCCCGGCTGGGTCCAGAAGACGCCGCCGAAGCCGACTATGACACTGCCTACTCCGAAGCTATCGCGTTGGCCCGACTGGGTTGGGCGGCGCTGGCGGTCGGCACCTCACACGCGGTGCTGGACTACGTCGTTCCGTATGTGAAACAACGCGAAGCCTTTGGCGAGCCGATCGCGCGCCGCCAAGCCGTCGCGTTCATGTGCGCCAATATCGCTATCGAGTTGGACGGGCTGCGGCTGATCACGTGGCGCGGCGCGTCCCGCGCCGACCAGGGCCTTTCGTTCACCCGGGAAGCGGCACTGGCCAAACGACTCGGCTCCGACAAGGCCATGCAAATCGGCCTGGACGGCGTGCAGCTGCTAGGCGGCCACGGCTTCACCAAAGAGCACCCGGTTGAACGCTGGTACCGCGACCTGCGGGCGATCGGTGTCGCCGAGGGCGTCGTCGTTATCTAGGCATCTCAAGTCCACACCCTCTTCAAAGCGAAAGACCAATCATGGCAATCAATCTGGAGATACCACGCAAACTGCAAGCGGTAATCGTGAAGACCCATCAGGGCGCCGCGGAATTGATGCGGCCGATCGCCCGCAAGTACGACCTGAAGGAACACGCCTACCCGGTCGAGCTAGACACCCTGTTCAATCTGTTTGCGGGAGCCGCCGAGTCATTCGCCTTCGCCGGAGCCGACGCGATCGGCGATGAGCACGACAAAGACGAAAACCACAACGGCGCCAACATGGCCGCGCTGCTACAGACCTTGGAGGCCTGCTGGGGCGACGTCGCGATGCTGCTGTCCATCCCCTACCAAGGGCTGGGCAACGCCGCCATCTCCGCGGTCGCCACCGACGAGCAGCTGGAACGCTTGGGCAAGGTGTGGGCAGCGATGGCCATCACCGAGCCGGGGTTTGGGTCGGACTCGGCGGCGGTATCGACGACCGCCACCCTCGACGGCGACGAGTACGTGATCAACGGCGAGAAGATCTTTGTTACCGCCGGGTCGCGCGCCACCCACATCGTGGTGTGGGCCACCCTGGACAAGTCGCTAGGCCGCCCGGCGATCAAGTCTTTCGTCGTGCCGCGCGAGCACCCCGGTGTCACGGTCGAACGCCTGGAGCACAAGCTCGGCATCAAAGGTTCTGACACCGCCGTGATCCGTTTCGACAACGCCCGCATCCCCAAAGACAACCTGCTGGGCAACCCGGAAATCGAGGTCGGCAAGGGCTTTTCCGGAGTGATGGAAACCTTCGACAACACCCGGCCGATCGTTGCCGCTATGGCCGTCGGGATCGGCCGCGCCGCGCTGGAGGAAATCCGAAAGATTCTCACCGATGCCGGGATAGAGATCAGCTACGACAAGCCCTCGCATGTCCAGAGCGCCGCCGCGGCGGAATTCCTGCGGATGGAAGCCGACTGGGAGGCTAGCTACCTGCTGTCGCTGCGTGCGGCGTGGCAAGCCGATAACAACATCCCCAACTCCAAAGAAGCGTCGATGAGCAAGGCCAAGGCCGGCCGGATGGCTAGCGACGTTACCCTCAAGACCGTCGAATTAGCAGGCACCGCAGGATATTCCGAGCAAACCCTGCTGGAAAAGTGGGCTCGCGACTCCAAGATCCTGGACATCTTCGAGGGCACTCAGCAGATTCAGCAGCTGGTGGTTGCGCGCCGATTGCTGGGCCTGTCGTCCTCCGAGCTGAAGTAGACCGCGTCGTGCAGCCGTGCGCGCGCGCCGGCGGGTATTAATTGAAGCGGCGGAGGCTCTTCGGCCTCTGGTTGACGACGGAGGTGGCATGCGCGCGGCACGAGTGACTCGGCTAGATGGTCCGGACGCTGTCGAAGTCACCGACGTCGAGGAACCGGCAGGCGACGGCGTGGTCGTGGAGGTGCACGCAGCCGGCGCGGCATTCCCGGACGCATTGCTGACCCGCGGCCTTTACCAGTACCGGCCGAAGCTACCGTTCGTGCTCGGAGCTGAGATCGCCGGAGTCGTTCGGTCGGCACCAGCCAATAGTCATGTGGGTCCTGGCGACCGGGTTGTCGGCCTCACCATGCTCACCGGCGGGATGGCGGAGGTCGCGGTGTTGTCACCCGACCGCGTGTTCAAGCTGCCGGACAATGTGACCTTCGAGGCGGGCGCTGGCCTGCTGTTCAACGATCTGACCGTGTATTTTGCCCTCAGTGTCCGCGGCCGGCTGCAGCAGGGCGAGACGGTGCTGGTACACGGGGCTGCCGGCGGGATCGGAACGTCGACGTTACGGCTGGCGCCGGTGCTCGGGGCGTCGCGCACCATCGCGGTGGTCAGCACCGAGGCGAAGGCCCAGACCGCGACCGCGGCCGGCGCCACTGACGTGGTGTTGGCCGAGGGGTTCAAAGACACGGTAAAGGAGTTGACCAGCGGGCGCGGCGTCGACGTGGTAGTCGACCCGGTCGGCGGCGACCGGATGACCGACTCACTACGCTCACTTGCTCCAGGCGGACGGCTACTTGTCATCGGCTTCACCGGCGGTGAGATACCCACAGTGAAGGTAAACCGACTGCTGCTCAACAACATTGATGTGATCGGTGTCGGCTGGGGCGCCTGGACTCTAACGCACCCCGACGCCCTGGCCGAGCAGTGGGCTCAGCTCGAGCGGCTGCTTATCTCCGGCCAGCTGCCTTTGCCCGAGCCGATGATCTACCCACTAGACGAGGCCGCTGCCGCAATCGCATGCCTTGAAAATCGCACCGCCAAGGGCAAAGTCGTCTTGCGCATCCGCGACTAAGCGCGACCATGGATACTGCGCCGCCCCTCACCATTGGGCGACCACGGACAGACCGAGCCAGTCCCCGGCCGAGATCAGCCCTGTGCTCGACTTAGTCGAGAGCACGAAGACAATGAGGTGACGATGACGACTCTGGAAACTCTGCTGAATGATCCCGACATGGCCGGCACATGGAACCTTGTTCCGGATCGCTCAACCATCACCTTCAAGATCAAGAACATGTGGGGGCTGTTGAACGTCAAAGGCCGCTTCACCGAGTTCAGCGGCGACGGGCAGCTCACCAGTAAAGGCGCGGTCTTCGGCCGCCTCGACATCCGCGTCGCATCGCTGCGCACCGGCATAGGCCGACGTGACCGACACCTGCGCTCAGCAGACTTCTTCGATGTCGAGCGGTTCCCCGAGATCAGCGTCGCCGTCACCGACGTCCACCCGACCACCGGCCACGCCGCAGACCTGCGGACCACCTTCACTATCAAAGGCATCACCGAGCCGCTACCACTACCCGTCACGATCAGCGAGCTCGGCGACGGCGCGATCCGAATATCAGGCAAAACCAACATCGATCGATCCCGATTCGACGTGGACTGGAATAAGTTCGGCATGGTCGACGCGACGGCGACCGCCGCGGCAGACGTCATCTTCGTGCGGGCGATCCAGTAACGCCGGCGCGCCACCAGTACCATCTGCACCGTGCCCGCCTCTACCAGCGCTATCCGGATCCTCGTGTACAGCAACAACGCCAAGACCCGCCACCAAGTCATGCAGGCACTAGGCAAACGGCTGCACCCAGAGCTACCCGAGCTGACCTATGTCGAAGTGGCTACCGGCCAGATGGTGATACGACAAATGGACGCCGGTGGTATCGATTTGGCCATCCTCGACGGCGAGGCGACACCGACCGGCGGTATGGGTATAGCCAAACAGCTCAAAGACGAACTTGATGCGTGCCCGCCGGTCGTCGTACTCACCGGGCGCCCAGACGATGCCTGGCTGGCTAGCTGGTCGCGGGCCGAAGCGGCGGTCGCACAACCGATCGACCCCGTTGTGCTGGGTAGGACCGTGCTGGGACTGCTTGCCGCTCCGGCACAGTAGATTCCCTCAGCCACCTCGCACTTGAACTCGCGGGGTTTTGCTTTGCCCGAGGTCGCAACTGCCCCGTAGCCGTGTCCGGCCTTAATGGCGCCGCCGTTTCGGCTGCCGCGGGCGTCTCCGAACCTTGCTGGTCCTGGGTTGCAGCGGGCCGCGTTGGTGTCCTACCGGCGCCCGAAGCTCGTAACGGCGACGTCGGAATTCCAGCATCCGTTGCTGCTGCCTTCACCGCAATTTCCGATGGCGCAGTTGGCAATACCCCCAATGCCGGAACCGATGCGGCGACCTCCGGAATTGCAGAAGCCGGTGTTTCGGGTACCTCGGTTGATTCAGGTAACTCACGTGCAGAGCCGCCAGGACTAATCTGATTGTCTCCGGTAATCCCGGTACGGGTGTTATTGCCACCGGTGGCCGGAACCGGAACGGGGACGGCGAAAACCCCGATTCCGGGGCTCCCAACGCTGGCATTGATCGTAATTGTGTTGCGGCCGCCTGAATTGTAGTTCACGCCATTTCCGGTGCCATAGTTTGGATCACCCGGCGCGAACCCAGTTCCGACGGTCATACCGCTGGCGCCGTTGGCATAGCTGCCGCTACCAACATTGCGATTACCACCGTTGCCACCGCCCGGGCTGGCGCTGCACGAATGCATTGCGGTTGCCTGCAATTGCCGCCGGTATTACCGTCGCGGCCTGCGCCGCCTCAAATATGCTGGCCACGACCCGCGCCTGACCCGCCAACCCGGTCGTCACCGAGACAAACGATTGCGCCGCAGACCCCAACTCCTCGGCAAGCCCCTCCCAAGCCGCCGCCGCCAACATCGGCGCAGTACCGGCACCAGCGAACATTCGTAAGGAGTTAATCTCTGGCGGCAGCACAAAAAACTCACGGCCCCAAGCCTCCCAGATCGATCGCCATCCGATGGCGGTAAACAATAACAACACATGCCGCACCAATATGCTGGTTAACAAAATATTCGTAGAATTCCGCTGCGGCGCGCAATCTTCAAATTCACCGCGCAACTGGGCGGGTGCCGAGCCGGGGCCGCATCCGGCCGCGAATCCCGAGAGTCATTGCTAGGTTGACCCCCGGGCGTCTGCCCCCACCGCCGCGCGACTATGTTGAAGGTCACTGTGATGGCCCACAAACCGGGTCCGTCACAGCAGCCCGGTCACCGCCTGGTCGACGCAGCCAGCCCGCACGACGCATCAGGAAGCGAGTTTGAACCTCTACATACCCATCCTGGTACTGGGAGCCATCGCCGCCGCCTTTGCCGTGGTCTCAGTGGTGATCGCGAGCCTGGTCGGCCCGTCTCGTTTCAACCGGTCAAAGCAGGCGGCCTACGAATGTGGGATTGAGCCCACCGATACCGGCGCCAGAACTTCGCTGGGCGCCGGCGCGGCCAGCGGGCACCGATTCCCGGTGAAGTATTACCTGACTGCGATGTTGTTCATCGTCTTCGACATCGAAATCGTTTTCTTGTATCCCTGGGCGGTCAGCTACGACGCGCTGGGGGCGTTCGCGTTGGTCGAAATGGTGGTGTTCATGCTCACGGTATTCGTGGCCTACGCCTACGTGTGGCGCCGCGGCGGCCTGACGTGGGATTGAGGGCTGAGAACAGATTGGGGGTAGGGCGTGGGCCTGGAAGAACAGCTGCCGGGGGGGATTCTGCTGTCAACTGTGGAGAAGGTGGCCGGCTATGTCCGCAAGAACTCATTGTGGCCGGCGACGTTCGGGTTAGCTTGCTGCGCAATCGAGATGATGGCGACCGCCGGGCCGAGGTTTGACATAGCACGGTTTGGCATGGAGCGATTCTCGGCGACGCCCCGGCAGGCCGATCTGATGATCGTAGCGGGTCGAGTCAGCCAGAAAATGGCGCCGGTGCTGCGTCAGATCTACGACCAAATGGCCGAGCCGAAATGGGTTCTGGCCATGGGCGTGTGCGCGTCATCCGGTGGCATGTTCAACAACTACGCGATCGTGCAGGGTGTAGATCACGTTGTCCCGGTAGACATCTACCTACCCGGCTGCCCGCCGCGTCCGGAGATGCTGCTGCACGCAATCCTGCGGCTGCACGAGAAGATTCAGGAAATGCCGCTGGGCGTCAACCGGGAACGCGCCATCGCCGAAGCCGAGGAAGCCGCACTGGCGGCGCGGCCCACGATCGAGATGCGCGGACTGCTGCGATGAGCTCAGCAGACCAGGAATCCACTGCAGAGGTGGTCGACGTTCGCCGCGGCATGTTCGGGGTGGCCGGCACCGGCGACACCTCCGGGTATGGACGGCTGGTGCGCCAGGTCACGCTCCCGGGCAGTAGCCCCCGGCCTTACGGCAGCTACTTCGACGACGTGGTCGACGGGCTGGCCGAGGCGTTGCACCGCAGCGATATCGAACTCGACGACGCCATCGAGAAAATCGTGGTTGATCGCGACGAACTCACACTGCACGTTCGGCGGGATCTGCTGGTCCAGGTCGCCCAACGTCTCCGCGACGAACCGGAATTACGCTTCGAGCTGTGCCTGGGTGTCAACGGCGTGCACTACCCGCACGAGACTGGCCGGGAATTGCACGCCGTGTACCCGCTGCAATCGATCACCCACAACCGCCGGCTCCGGCTGGAAGTGTCTGCACCGGACAGTGATCCGCATATCCCGTCGCTGTATGAGGTCTATCCCACCAACGACTGGCACGAACGCGAAACCTACGATTTCTTCGGGATCATCTTCGATGGCCATCCGTCGCTGACCCGAATCGAGATGCCCGACGACTGGCAGGGGCATCCGCAACGCAAGGACTACCCACTCGGCGGCATCCCGGTCGAATACAAGGGCGCGCAGATACCTCCGCCCGACGAGCGGAGGGGTTACAACTGATGAGCGCAATTACTGAGTCGGCTGACGGCGCCGGCGAGACAGTCCTGGTCGCCGGCGGCCAGGACTGGGAGCAAATCGTCGATGCCGCCCGCAGCGCGGACCCCGGTGAACGCATCGTCGTCAACATGGGGCCTCAGCACCCGTCTACCCACGGGGTTTTGCGGCTGATCCTCGAGATCGAGGGTGAAACGATCATCGAGGCCCGATGCGGAATCGGCTACCTGCACACCGGAATCGAGAAGAATCTCGAATACCGCTACTGGACTCAAGGCGTCACCTTCGTGACCCGAATGGATTACCTGTCACCGTTTTTCAATGAGACAGCCTACTGCCTGGGCGTGGAGAAGTTGCTCGGCATCACCGATCAGATACCCGAGCGGGTCAACGTCATCAGGGTGATGATGATGGAGCTCAACCGGATCTCGTCGCATCTGGTCGCGTTGGCGACTGGCGGCATGGAGCTGGGCGCCATGACTCCGATGTTCGTCGGCTTCCGGGCGCGCGAGATCATCCTCAACGTGTTCGAATCGATCACCGGTTTGCGGATGAACAGTGCCTATATCCGGCCCGGCGGCGTGGCCCAGGACCTACCGGCGGGCGCGGCCAGCGAGATCGCCGAAGCCCTCAAGCAGTTGCGCCAACCACTGCACGAAATGGGTGAGCTACTCAACGAAAACGCCATCTGGAAAGCACGCACCCAGGACGTCGGATACCTGGACCTGGCCGGATGCATGGCACTGGGTATCACCGGCCCGATCCTGCGCTCCACCGGCTTACCACACGACCTGCGAAAAAGTGAGCCCTACTGCGGGTACCAGAACTACGAATTCGACGTAATTACCGCTGACACTTGTGATGCCTACGGGCGCTACATGATTCGCGTCCAAGAGATGTGGGAGTCGATGAAGATCGTGGAGCAATGCCTGGATAAGTTGCGACCCGGCCCGACCATGGTAGCGGACCGCAAGATCGCCTGGCCGGCTGATTTGAAAGTTGGCCCCGACGGTATGGGCAACTCAGAAGAACACATCGCAAAGATCATGGGCAGCTCGATGGAGGCACTGATCCACCACTTCAAGCTGGTCACCGAGGGCATCCGGGTTCCGGCGGGGCAGGTTTACGTGGCGGTCGAATCGCCACGCGGAGAGCTCGGCGTGCACATGGTCAGTGACGGCGGTACCCGCCCCTACCGGGTGCATTACCGGGATCCTTCCTTCACCAACCTGCAGTCGGTCGCGGCGATGAGCGAGGGCGGGATGGTTGCCGACTTGATCACCGCGGTCGCCAGCATCGACCCGGTCATGGGCGGGGTGGACCGGTGACAGAACCGCAGGCCGCAACCGATGGCGAGCGAGTCTTCCTTCGGCTCGGACCGCCACCCGAGGAGCCCAATCAGTTCGTGGTTGACGGTGCGCCGCAGTCGTATTCGCCGGAGGTCAGGGCGCGGCTGGAGGTCGACGCCAAGGAGATCATCGGTCGCTACCCCAACAACCGCTCAGCGCTGTTGCCGTTGCTGCACCTGGTGCAAGCCGAGGACTCCTACCTGACGCCTGCGGGTTTGAAGTTCTGCGCCGATCAGCTGGGACTGACTGGCGCCGAGGTGTCGGCGGTGGCCAGCTTCTACACCATGTATCGCCGCCGCCCGACCGGCGAATACCTGGTCGGTGTGTGCACCAACGCGCTGTGCGCCATCATGGGCGGCGACGCCATATTCGAGACGCTGGTAAACCACCTCGGCGTCCGCAATGACCAGACCACCCCCGACGGCAAGATCACCCTGCAACACATCGAGTGCAACGCCGCCTGCGACTACGCACCGGTGGTGATGGTCAATTGGGAGTTCTTCGATAACCAGACCCCGGAATCGGCGCGTGAACTCGTCGACTCGCTACAGTCCGGCAAGCCAATCTCACCTACCCGCGGCGCTCCGCTGTGCGCGTTCCGCTTGACATCGCGCATCCTGGCAGGCCTACCCGATCAGCGCCCAGACGACGGGCAGGGTGGTGCCGGCGCAGCGACATTGGCCGGTCTGAAGGTGGCACGCGAACACGGCATGCAGGCGCCCCCAATGCCGGACGTATCAGGGGAAGGACAGTAATGGCTGCCCCTACCGCCCCCGAGGCGACACCGTTGACCCCGGTGATCAGCCGCTACTGGGACGACCCCGAGTCGTGGACGCTAGAGACCTACCAGCGCCACGACGGCTACCAGGCGATGAAGAAAGCCTTGGCCATGGAGCCCGACACCGTGATCAACACCGTTAAAGACTCGGGGCTGCGCGGGCGCGGCGGCGCGGGCTTTTCCACCGGCACAAAGTGGTCGTTCATCCCGCAAGGCGACACCGGGCCGGCGGCCAAACCACATTACTTGGTGGTCAACGCCGATGAGTCGGAACCCGGGACGTGCAAAGACATCCCGCTGATGTTGGCCACACCGCATCTGCTTATCGAAGGTGTCATCATCGCCGCCTACGCGATCCGGGCAAACCATGCGTTCATCTACGTGCGCGGTGAGGTGCTGCCGGTGTTGCGTCGCCTGCAGAACGCGGTGGCCGAGGCGTACGCCGCCGGTTACCTAGGCCGCGACATCGCCGGTTCGGGCTTCGACCTAGAGCTGGTGGTACACGCCGGCGCGGGCGCCTACATCTGCGGCGAGGAGACCGCGCTGCTTGATTCGCTGGAGGGCAGGCGCGGCCAGCCGCGGCTCCGTCCGCCGTTCCCCGCGGTAGCCGGGCTGTACGGCTGCCCCACGGTGATCAACAACGTCGAAACAATCGCTAGTGTCCCGTCGATCCTGCTGGGTGGCGTCGACTGGTTCCGGTCGATGGGTAGCGAGAAATCGCCTGGCTTCACGCTGTATTCACTGTCAGGACACGTCACCCGCCCGGGTCAGTACGAGGCTCCGCTGGGTATCACGCTGCGCGAGTTGCTCAATTACGCCGGCGGGGTGCGCGCCGGGCATCGACTCAAGTTCTGGACACCGGGCGGGTCCTCAACACCATTACTCACCGTTGACCATCTGGACGTACCGCTGGACTACGAGGGCGTGGGTGGGGTCGGCTCGATGCTGGGCACCAAGGCACTGGAGATCTTCGACGAAACCACCTGCGTGGTGCGCGCGGTGCGCCGGTGGACCGAGTTCTACAAGCACGAATCGTGCGGTAAATGCACGCCGTGTCGAGAGGGCACCTTTTGGCTCGATCAGATCTACGCGCGGCTGGAAACCGGCGGAGGCACGCACGACGATCTCGATAAGCTGACCGACATCGCCGATGCCATTTTGGGAAAGTCGTTCTGCGCGTTGGGCGATGGCGCCGCCAGCCCGGTGACGTCGTCAATTACGCACTTCCGCGACGAGTACGTCGCACATGTCGAAGGAGGCGGATGCCCGTTCGACCCTCGAGACTCCATGCTTAACGGAGGTAACGCGTGACCCAAACGGTCGACACCGAAAAGAAGGTAACCCAGCCGGAGATGGTGACGTTGACCATCGACGGTGCCGAAATCAGTGTTCCCAAGGGAACTCTGGTGATCCGTGCGGCCGAATTGTTGGGCATCCAGATCCCACGGTTTTGCGACCACCCGCTGCTGGACCCAGTCGGAGCCTGCAGACAATGCCTGGTCGAAGTAGAGGGACAACGCAAACCAATGGCGTCGTGCACCACCGTAGTCACTGATGACATGGTCGTGCGTACCCAATTAACGTCGGCGGTCGCCGACAAGGCGCAGCACGGCGTGATGGAGCTGCTGCTGATTAACCATCCGCTGGACTGCCCGATGTGCGACAAGGGCGGCGAGTGCCCGTTACAGAACCAGGCAATGTCTAACGGCCGCGCAGATTCTCGCTACACCGACGTTAAGCGCACTTTTGCCAAACCGATCAACATCTCCACTCAGGTTCTGCTCGACCGCGAGCGTTGCATCCTCTGTGCCCGCTGCACACGCTTCTCCGAACAGATCGCCGGCGACCCGTTCATCGACATGCAGGAACGAGGCGCACTGCAGCAGGTCGGCATCTACACAGGCGAGCCGTTCGACTCCTACTTCTCGGGCAACACGGTGCAGATCTGCCCGGTGGGCGCGCTGACTGGGTCCGCCTACCGTTTCCGAGCCCGCCCGTTCGACCTGGTGTCCAGCGCAAGTGTGTGTGAACACTGCGCGTCGGGGTGCGCGCAGCGCACCGACCACCGCCGCGGCAAGGTGCTGCGCAGGCTGGCCGGCGATGACCCGGAAGTCAACGAGGAATGGAACTGTGACAAAGGCCGGTGGGCCTTTAACTACGCCACCCAGCCGGACGTGATCACCACTCCCCTGATCCGCGACACCGACGGCACGCTACAACCGGCGTCATGGTCGCATGCCATGGCGGCCGCCGCCCAGGGGCTCGAGGCAGCCCGCGGCCGCACCGGTGTCTTGGTGGGCGGCAGGGCGACCTGGGAGGACGCCTACGCCTACGCCAAGTTTGCGCGAATTGCGTTGGACACCAACGATATCGACTTCCGCGCCCGCCCGCACTCACACGAAGAAGCCAACTTTTTGGCGGCCCGCATCGCGGGTCGGCCGGTGACCGTCAGCTACTCCGACCTGGAATCGGCCCCGGTGGTCTTGCTGGTCGGGTTCGAGCCAGAAGACGAGTCACCCATTGTGTTCCTGCGGTTACGCAAGGCGGCCCGCAAACACGGGGTACCGGTGTATGCAATCGCACCATTCGCTACCCGCGCATGTGAGAAGATGTCCGGCCGGCTGATCAAAACCATTCCCGGCGTTGAGCCCTCGACGCTAGATGGGCTGACCACCGGCGAACTGGGCGATCTGCTGGCCACCCCTGGCGCGGTCATCATGGTCGGGGAACGGTTGGCCACGGTGCCGGGCGGCTTGTCCGCCGCGGCCCGACTCGCCGATGCCACCGGGGCGCGGTTGGCGTGGGTGCCGCGCCGTGCCGGGGAACGCGGCGCGCTGGAAGCCGGCGCCCTGCCCGCGCTGCTGCCCGGTGGCCGTCCGCTGGCCGACGCCGTTGCCCGCGCCCAGGTCTGTGCGGCCTGGCACGTCGACGAATTACCCACTGCCAGTGGACGGGACGCCGACGGTATGCTGGCCGCCGCCACCGACGGGACCTTGGGCGCACTGCTGGTCGGCGGTGTCGAGCCCGCCGACTTCGCCGACCCCGACGCAGTGCTGGCCGCACTGGATGCTGTGGGCTTCGTGGTTAGCGTGGAGCTTCGCCACAGCGCTGTCACCGAACGCGCCAACGTCGTGTTTCCGGTTGCGCCGACGACACAGAAATCCGGTGCCTTCGTCAACTGGGAGGGCCGCTACCGCGGATTCGCCCCGGCACTGCACGGAACCACCCAACGAGCCGGCCAGTCAGATCATCGGGTACTCGACACGTTGGCCGACGAAATGGGCGTCTATCTAGGGCTTTCCACCGTCGAGGCGGTGCGCGCGGAGCTGTCCGGGCTGGGCAGCTGGGACGGTAAACACGCACCCCTGGATGTCGGGGCCCCGCACGCTGCGGCGGCGGCCCAACCAGGGCGAGGTGAGGCCGTGCTGACCGGTTGGCGGATGCTGCTCGATGGGGGCCGTCTGCAAGACGGCGAACCATATCTGGCCGGGACCGCGCGCACACCGGTGCTGCGGCTGTCGGCAGATTCGGCAGCCGAGATCGGCGCCGCCGACGGTGACGCGGTTACGGTCACCACCTCGCGCGGCTCAATCACGCTGCCACTGACCATCACCGACATGCCAGATCGAGTGGTGTGGCTACCGCTGAACTCGCCAGGGTCAGCGGTGCACCGGCAACTGGGCGTAACCATCGGCGCCACTGTCAAGATCGGGGTGAGCGCATGACCCACTACCGCGAGTGTGCGTGTTGGTACGTCGACACGCCGATAGTGACGTCCATGTGCGCACCCTCGCGCGAGGCAACCGCATGACCGCCTTCGGACACGACCCCTGGTGGCTGGTGCTGGGCAAGTCGCTCGCCATATTCGTGTTCCTTATGCTCACGGTGCTGGTGGCGATCCTGGCCGAACGCAAGCTGCTGGGCCGGATGCAGCTGCGGCCAGGTCCAAATCGAGTGGGTCCGAAAGGTGCTCTGCAGAGCCTGGCCGACGGAATCAAGCTGGCGCTTAAGGAGAGCATCACCCCCGGCGGTATCGATCGGTTCGTGTATTTCGTGGCGCCGGTGATCTCGGTGATTCCGGCGTTCACCGCGTTCGCGTTCATCCCGTTCGGCCCCGAGGTGTCGGTGTTCGGCCATCGCACACCATTGCAGCTGACAGACCTGCCGGCCGCGGTGCTGTTCATCCTGGGGCTCTCCGCGATCGGGGTGTACGGCATCGTGTTGGGCGGTTGGGCGTCGGGCTCCACCTACCCGCTGCTGGGCGGCGTGCGCTCCACCGCCCAAGTCATCTCGTATGAGGTTGCAATGGGGCTGTCGTTCGCGGCGGTCTTCCTTTACGCCGGCACCATGTCGACGTCCGGAATCGTCAAAGCCCAGGAAGACGTCTGGTACGTATTTCTGCTGCTGCCGTCGTTTGTGATCTATCTCATCTCGATGGTCGGTGAAACCAACCGCGCCCCATTCGACTTGCCCGAAGCCGAAGGTGAGCTAGTCGCCGGTTTCCACACCGAGTACTCGTCGCTGAAGTTCGCGATGTTCATGCTCGCCGAATATGTCAACATGACCACGGTTTCGGCGCTGGCCGCGACGATGTTCCTCGGCGGCTGGCATGCTCCCTGGCCGCTGAACATCTGGGCAGGAGCTAACACCGGCTGGTGGCCGCTGATTTGGTTCACCGCCAAGGTGTGGGGATTTTTGTTCGTCTATTTCTGGCTGCGGGCGTCCTTGCCCCGGCTGCGCTACGACCAGTTCATGGCGCTGGGCTGGAAGTTGCTGATCCCCGTCTCGCTGGTGTGGGTGATGATCGCGGCAGTGATCCGCACCTTGCGCAACCAGGGTTTCCAGTATTGGACCCCGGTGCTGGTCATCAGCAGCATTGTTGTTGCCGCGACGCTGCTGCTATCGCTGCGAAAGCCGTTCAGCGTCCCCAGAGCTCAGGCCCCGCAGCGCCACCCGGTGGCCGCAGAGCCGGCATTCCCGACACCGCCGCTACCAGTCGGTGCGAGCAAGGAGGACGCACGTGGCTAAACTTCTGGACGCCGTAGCGGGATTCGGCGTGACGCTCGGTTCGATGTTCAAAAAGACGGTCACCGAGGAGTACCCGGAGAAACCGGGTCCGGTTGCACCGCGCTACCACGGCCGTCATCAACTCAACCGATACCCGGACGGTCTGGAGAAATGCATCGGCTGCGAGCTGTGCGCGTGGGCCTGCCCGGCCGACGCGATCTACGTTGAGGGCGCGGACAATACCGACGAGCAGAGGTTTTCGCCGGGGGAACGCTACGGTCGGGTATATCAGATCAACTATCTACGGTGCATCGGTTGCGGTTTGTGCATCGAAGCTTGCCCGACTCGGGCACTGACAATGACCAACGAATACGAGATGGCCGATGACAACCGTGCAGACCTGATCTACGAGAAGAACCAGCTGCTGGCCCCGCTGCTGCCGGAGATGACCGCGCCACCGCATCCAAGGGCGCCAGGTGCCACCGACAAGGACTATTACCAAGGCAACGTGACGTCAAATGGTTTGCGGGAGAAGCAGAACGCCGGACCCAAAGCCGGAGACCCCCAGTGACCGTGATTGATCTAGCCGCTAATCTGGCTGCTGCCACCATCGTTCGCACCTCCACCGGCGAAGCGGTGACGTTTTGGGCGTTGGGCGCGCTGGCGCTGATCGGCGCGATCGGGGTGGTGTTGTCGGTCAACGCGGTGTATTCGGCGATGTTTTTAGCGATGACAATGATCATTCTGGCGGTGTTTTACATGGTCCAGGACGCGCTGTTCTTGGGCGTGGTGCAAGTCGTGGTCTACACCGGCGCGGTGATGATGCTGTTTTTGTTCGTGCTGATGCTGATCGGTGTGGACTCGGCAGAATCCCTGAAGGAGACGCTGCGCGGACAGCGCGTCGCGGCCGTGGTGACCGGCGTCGGGTTCGGCGTATTGCTGGTCGGCGCCATCGGCAACGTGGCGGCGGGCGCAGGTTTCTCCGGCCTGACCGCGGCCAACGCCAACGGCAACGTCGAGGGCTTGGCGGCGCTGATCTTCTCGCGCTATCTGTGGGCGTTCGAGTTGACCAGCGCGCTGCTGATCACCGCCGCCGTCGGGGCGATGGTGCTGGCGCATCGGGAGCGTTTCGAGCGTCGCAAGACCCAGCGGGAGCTGTCGCAGGAACGCTTCCTTCCTGGCGGGCATCCCACCCCGCTGCCCAACCCGGGCGTCTATGCGCGCCAGAACGCGGTGGACGTGGCCGCGCTGCTCCCCGACGGCTCCTATTCGGACCTGTCGGTGTCGCGGATATTACGGGCCCGTGGTGCGGACGGTTTGGAAACGCCCTCGGCGGAGGCGATCAAGGGAGGGGCGTCGTGAATCCGGCTAACTACCTTTACCTTTCTGCGCTGCTGTTCACCATCGGGGCCGCAGGTGTGCTGTTGCGGCGCAACGCCATCGTGATGTTCATGTGCGTCGAGCTGATGCTCAACGCGGTCAACCTGGCGTTCGTCACCTTCGCGCGGATGCATGGCCACTTGGACGGGCAGATGATCGCGTTCTTCACGATGGTGGTGGCTGCCTGCGAGGTCGTCGTCGGCCTGGCCATCATCATGACGATTTTCCGTTCCCGCAAATCGGCGTCGGTCGACGACGCGAATCTACTCAAAGGCTGAGAACGCCACAGTGACAAGTTTTTTGGGGACTCAATACACCTGGCTGCTCGTGGCACTGCCGCTGGCGGGTGCCACAATATTGCTCTTCGGCGGCCGACGCACCGACGCTTGGGGCCATCTGCTGGGCTGCGCCACCGCGGTTGCGTCGTTCGGCGTGGGCGCAACGCTGCTCGCCGACATGCTCGGCCGCGCCGGGGATGACCGCGTCATCCACCAGAAGCTGTTCAGCTGGATCCCGGTCGGCGGGCTCCAGGTCGACTTCGGGCTGCAGATCGACCAGCTGTCCATGTGTTTCGTGCTGCTGATCACCGGTGTCGGCTCGCTGATCCACATCTATTCGATCGGCTACATGGCCGAGGACCCGGACCGTCGCCGGTTTTTCGGGTACCTCAACCTGTTTCTGGCCTCGATGCTGCTGCTGGTGGTCGCTGACAACTACCTGGTGCTCTATGTCGGCTGGGAAGGCGTCGGCTTAGCCTCCTACCTGCTGATCGGGTTTTGGTACCACAAGCCGTCGGCGGCCACGGCCGCTAAGAAGGCGTTCGTAATGAACCGGGTCGGGGATGCCGGGCTTGCCGTGGGCATGTTCTTGATGTTCAGCACCTTTGGCACGCTGTCGTACGCCGGGGTGTTCGCCGGAGCACCCGCCGCCGGCCGCGGCCCGCTCACCGCGATGGGGTTGCTGTTGCTGCTGGGCGCTTGCGCCAAGTCCGCACAGGTTCCGCTGCAGGCCTGGTTGGGTGACGCGATGGAGGGTCCCACTCCGGTGTCCGCGTTGATTCACGCCGCCACCATGGTGACAGCCGGTGTATATCTGATCGTGCGTTCGGGCCCGCTGTACAACTTGGCGCCGGACGCGCAACTGGCGGTGGTCATCGTCGGCGCCGTCACGTTGCTGTTCGGGGCGTTCATCGGCTGCGCCAAGGATGACATCAAACGCGCGCTGGCCGCATCGACAATGAGCCAAATCGGCTACATGGTGCTGGCCGCCGGGTTAGGCCCGGCCGGCTATGCCTTCGCAATAATGCACTTGCTCACCCACGGTTTCTTCAAGGCCGGCCTGTTCCTGGGCTCCGGGGCGGTGATCCACGCGATGCACGAAGAGCAGGACATGCGCCGTTACGGCGGTCTACGCGCCGCCCTGCCGGTCACGTTCGCCACGTTCGGGCTGGCATATCTGGCGATCATCGGTGTGCCCCCGTTCGCGGGCTTCTTCTCCAAAGACGCCATCATCGAAGCGGCGCTAGGCGTCGGCGGCACCCACGGCATGGTGTTGGGCGGGGCCGCGTTGCTAGGCGCCGGTGTCACCGCGTTCTACATGACTCGGGTGATGCTGATGACCTTCTTCGGCCAAAGCCGTTGGGCGCCAGGAACTCATCCGCACGAGGCACCGAAAGTGATGGCGTGGCCGATGATCCTGCTTGCCATCGGCTCGGTGTTCTCCGGCGGTCTCCTGGCCTATGGTGGCACCCTGCAGCACTGGCTCGAGCCGGTCGTCGGTGTTCATGAAGAAGCTGCCCACGCCCTTCCGTCCTGGGTCAGCACCACGGTGGCGTTGGCCGTCGTCGCGGTCGGTGTTGCGGTGGCTATGCGAATGTACGGCGGCAAGGCGGTCATCCCCAGGGTGTCCCCCGTCCAGGTTTCGGTGCTCACGACAGCCGCACGCGCCGACCTGTACGGCGATGCCTTCAACGAGGAGGTGTTCATGCGCCCTGGCGCGCAGCTGACTGATGCGCTGGTCACAGTCGACAACGCAGGTGTGGACGGCTCGGTCAACGCGCTGGGCACACTGGTGGGCCGGACCTCCGATCGGCTGCGGGGCCTGCAGACCGGCTTCGCCCGCAACTACGCGTTGTCGATGCTGGCGGGCGCCGTGCTGGTGGCCGCGCTGATCCTGGCGGTGCGGCTGTGGTGAACAACATGCCGTGGCTGAGCGTGCTGTGGCTGGTGCCATTGGCAGGTTCGGTGCTGATCATCCTGCTGCCCGCTGGGCTGCGGCAGCTTGCCAAATGGACCGGCCTGGCGGTCAGTGTGCTGGTGTTGGCGGTGGCGATCATCATCACCGCCGGCTTCAAAACCGGTGGCGCAGCTTACCAATTCATCGAAAGCCATCGGTGGATACCGGCGTTTGGGGCTGGCTACACCCTCGGCGTGGACGGCATCGCAGTGGTGCTGGTGCTGCTGACCGCGGTGCTGATTCCGCTGCTGTTGATAGCGGGCTGGAACGATGCAGATGGTGACGACCCGCTGCGCCCGGTTTCGCCGAGCTTGCGATCGTCACGTGACGATGGTGACGACCCGCTGCGCCCGGCTTCGCCGAGCTTGCGATCGTCACGAAGCGGCGAGCGCAATCCCCGGGGCGTGCACGCCTACGTCGCCCTGACATTGGCCATCGAGTCGATGGTGCTGATCTCGGTGATCGCGTTGGACGTCTTGCTGTTCTACGTGTTCTTCGAGGCCATGCTCATCCCGATGTATTTCCTGATCGGCGGCTTCGGTAAAGGTCCTGGCCGATCACGTGCTGCGGTGAAGTTCCTGCTGTACAACCTGTTCGGCGGATTGATCATGCTGGCGGCAGTGATCGGGCTGTATATGGTCACCGCGCAACAGGCTGCTGGCTCATTCGACTTCCGTGACATCGTCGCCGGCTTCGCGTCCGGACGCTACAGCGCAGATCCCGCGGTAATCAAGGCGCTGTTCTTGGGCTTTATGTTCGCGTTCGCGATCAAGGCCCCGCTCTGGCCGTTCCACCGCTGGCTGCCGGACGCGGCAGTCGAGGCCACACCGGCCACCGCAGTGCTGATGATGGCCGTGATGGATAAGGTCGGCACCTTCGGCATGCTGCGCTACTGCCTACAGCTGTTCCCCAGCGCCTCAACGTATTTCCGCCCGCTGATCGTCGTGTTGGCCGTCATCGGGGTGATCTACGGCGCGATTGTGGCTATCGGTCAAGCCGACATGATGCGTCTAATCGCCTACACTTCGATCTCGCACTTTGGGTTCATCATTCTGGGGATCTTCGTGATGACCAGTCAGGGGCAGAGCGGGTCGACGCTGTACATGCTCAACCACGGCCTGTCCACCGCCGCGGTGTTCCTGATCGCGGGCTTCCTGATAGCACGGCGCGGCAGCCGGACGATCGCCGACTACGGCGGCGTGCAGAAAGTGGCCCCGATCCTGGCCGGCACCTTCATGGTTTCGGCCATGGCAACTTTGTCGTTGCCCGGTCTAGCCCCATTCATTAGCGAATTCCTGGTCCTATTAGGAACTTTCAACCGCTACTGGCTGGCGGCGGCATTCGGCGTTACCGCGTTGGTCCTTTCGGCCGTCTACATGCTCCTGCTCTACCAGCGGGTAATGACCGGGCCAGTGGCGCGAGGCAACGAACGAATCCGTGACCTGGCGCCGCGCGAAATGATCGTCGTAGCACCGTTGATCGCGCTGTTGATCGCGCTGGGGATCTACCCCAAACCGGCGCTGGACCTGATCAATCCCGCGGTCGAGAACACCATGACTACCATCGGCCAGCATGATCCCGTGCCGACTGTGACCCGTCCGGTTTCGGGGGCCGCCCCCGCGCCAGCCGAAGGACCGCACCGATGAACCTCCCCGCCCCCAGCATCGCGTATTTCCTGCTGTGCCCGATGCTCATTGTCTTTTCGGTCGCAGTCGCCGGCGTGCTGGCCGAAGCGTTCTTGCCCAGACGAATACGCTATGGCGCGCAAGTGACGCTTGTGCTCGGCGGTTTGGTTGCAGCATTCATTGCGGTCGTCGTGGTGGCCAGGTCGATTCCGGCGTCCGGTCGCACCGCAGTGCTGGGCGCCATCGCCATTGACCGACCGACCCTGTTCCTACAAGGCACCGTACTGCTGGTCGCGATGATGGCGGTCATTTTCATCGCCGAACGCAGTGCCACCGGACAGGCCAGCAAATCCAAAGTGGCGGTGGGCGCCGGAACCACTGGGAACACAGGCGGATTGGATTCTTTTACCCCGCAGGCATCTGCGGTACCGGGCAGCGACGCCGAACGTGAGGCGGAACGGGCCGGCGTCGCCCAGACGGAGCTTTTCCCACTGGCGATGCTGGCCGTCGGCGGCATGATGGTGTTTCCCGCTTCCAACGACCTGTTGACGATGTTTGTTGCCCTGGAAGTTCTGTCGCTGCCGTTGTACCTGATGTGCGGGCTGGCCCGTCATCGCCGTCTGCTGTCACAGGAAGCTGCGATGAAGTACTTCCTGCTGGGCGCGTTCTCGTCGGCATTCTTTCTTTACGGCGTGGCGTTGCTCTACGGCGCGACCGGCACCCTGACCCTCACTAGCACCCGTGATGCGCTGGTCACGCGGAGCGACAACTCGATGGCGTTGGTCGGCGTCGCGCTGGTGTCGGTTGGTCTGCTGTTCAAGGTCGGCGCGGTCCCGTTCCACTCCTGGATTCCCGATGTCTACCAGGGTGCGCCCACTCCGATCACGGGATTCATGGCGGCGGCCACCAAGGTCGCGGCGTTCGGCGCCCTGCTGCGGGTGGTTTATGTCGCGCTGCCTCCGCTGCATGATCAGTGGCGCCCTGTGCTGTGGGCGATTTCGATCCTGACCATGGCGGTCGGCACCGTCACGGCGGTGAACCAAACCGACGTGAAGCGGATGCTGGCTTATTCATCGGTCGCGCATGTCGGCTTTATCCTTACCGGGGTGATCGCCGACAGCCCCGCGGGCCTTTCCGCAACGTTGTTCTATTTGGTCGCCTACAGCTTCAGCACCGTCGGAGCGTTCGCGGTCGTCGGCCTGATCCGCAACGCGGAGGGGGTCGAAGATGCCGACCTGTCGCACTGGGCTGGACTGGGACAGCGCTCACCCATTGTGGGCGTGATGTTTTCAATGTTTCTGTTGGCTTTCGCCGGCATTCCGCTGACCAGTGGATTCGTCAGCAAGTTCGCCGTGTTCAAGGCGGCTGCGCAGGGCGGAGCGGTGCCGCTGGTGATCATCGGGGTGATCTCCAGCGGGGTCGCGGCGTATTTCTACGTGCGGGTCATTGTGCTGATGTTCTTCACCGAAGCATCCGACGAAACACCACAAGTGGTGGAGCCGGGCATCTTGAGCAAGGTCGCCATCGCGGTCTGCGCCGCCGTCACGGTAGCGCTGGGCATCGCACCACAGCCGCTGTTAGACCTGGCTGACCGGGCCGCCCAACTAGTGCACTGAGTTTCGTATCAGCCCATGAATGGGCGGGTGGCCAACACATAGATCGCCAGCACCGCCAGCGGCGCCGCCAAGGGCAACCAGGGCAACTGCAGCGGGAACGACGTCGCGACCAATCCGACAAACGTAAACCCCACGGCTGCAATAATTGTCGGCCAGCTTGCCATGACGCCGGCGACGGGAGTGCCGGCCGCGTACCGGAATACCAGGTAGGCCGCGGCGCAAAGTCCGGATAGTGCGGCTAGCGCTTGCGACGGATTGGATATCACGATGGTGCACACCGACAGCAAGACGGCAAGCGTGGCGGCCGGTCGATACACGGTCGCTACCCCCACTCCCAGCATGGCTACCGCGGCTGCGACAGCTGCCAACCCGTCGGATCCGACGACGGCCGACCCTACCATCAGAAGGCCGAAAACGGCCGACAAAATTCGGGTAGCGGGTCGCGGGATCGATGTCATGTCAGTGCTTTCCGCGTGGCGGTCCCGGCATCCGATGGCGGCGGTGGGGCAGCACACCCATCGACTGCTCCAGGCCGCGATCCCCTCGCCAGGACAGCACATCGACACCCACGGTGGCCATGTCGCGATACATGGAAGAGCGCTGCAGCGCCCACATCCGAACCACCAGGGGGTCATGCTCGCCTTCGAACGGGGAGCTGCCCAGAACATCGACGGCGACCACGACATGGCCGCGTTTGCGGAGGTCGATCAACGCCAGGGCGAATTCAGTGTCCAGCAAGGTGGAGAACGCGACAACGATCGCCCCCGCGGGAACGGCCGCTCGCGGCGCGAGTGTCCCAGTTGTGTTTTCGAATTGGTCACCAGCACCGAGCACGGTATCGAGCACCCGATAGAACTGGCGCTGTCCGATATCGGCGCCAAGCCACCGCGGGCGGTTACCTCCGAGCGCGACGATCCCGGCACGATCGCCGTGTCGCAGCGCGGTCTGCACCACCTGAGCCGCGCCGCGCACGACTCGTTCGGTGGCGTCGGTCGCCGGGCCCGCCGGCTGCCGATACGTATCGATCAGCACCACCACATCGGCGGCGCGGTCGGTCAATCGCTGCGTGATATGCAATTGGCCGCGGCGCGCACTGACTGGCCAGTTCACAGCACGCAATTGGTCGCCGGACACATAGGGGCGAATGTCGGCGTACTCGACACCTGGGCCGATGTACCGGGTGAGGTGGGCACCCAGGCGATCGAGTAACTCGGTCCGCGGAATCGGCGTCGACTGCGGCGGCGTCAGCGGAAACACGACGACGAAGGCCGCGTCGACGGTACCCGTTCCGGTCAGCAGCCCACCGCGCGCGACGACGTTGACCCGGGCCCGGATGGGGTATCGGCCCCAGCGTTCTGCCACTGCGGCAACCACTTGACGCGATTCCGAGTCGACAACTTCGAGCCTCATTCCGGCGACGGCAAAGACGGAAAGTTCGACTGCCACGGGCCCGGATTCAGCGCTGTTTTCCTGGGTCGCCCATACGGTCAGTCGCGCCTGTTCGTTTTCGAAGCATCGCTGCGAATCGGGCTCCCCGTGAACCTGGATCTTCGGCACCGGGCGCTGCCAGCTGATCGAGCACAACACGCCGAGCAGCGGTGCCGCGAATGCAATCAGCTGCCAGCGACTGCCGATCACGGCGATGGCCAGCGCAGCCCCGGCGCAGGTAGCGATTGACCGCGTCAGACGTGATGCACGCCAACGTAACTCAACTTCACGAATCTCGATCACACCGCACTCATCCTGCTTCCCCAGGTGACCTGACTGCTCGAGGGACCGGCAAGCGCCGCAACAGTTCTCCGATGACGTCAGCCCCCTGAATCTTTCGCACCCACATCTCCGGGCGCAGCGTGATCCGGTGCGCAACTGTTGTAGCGGCAAGCGCTTTGACATCTTCAGGGATCACATAGTCCCGGCCAAGCAGCAGCGCACGGGCGCGGGCGAGTTGGACCAGATCGAGTTCTGCTCGCGGGCTAGCACCCACCGCTATTTGCGGATGGTGCCGGGTCGCGGTGGCTAGCGACACCACATAGTGCAAAACATCCTCGTGTACGGTCACCTGTTCCACCGATTCGCGCATCGCTAACAGATCGCGTACGTCCACGACTTGATTCACCGTCGGCTCGGCCGACCCGCGTTCGAGGCGACGGCGCAGCATAGAAGTCTCGTCGCGTTCGGACAGATATCGCAGTTCCAATCGGATCGCGAACCGATCCAGCTGTGCCTCCGGTAACGGATAGGTGCCCTCGTACTCGATCGGGTTGTCGGTGGCCAGAACGATGAATGGCGTGGGCAGCTTATGGGTTTCGCCGTCGATGCTCACCTGCCCCTCGGCCATCGCCTCCAGCAGCGCCGCCTGGGTTTTCGGGGGTGTGCGGTTGATCTCGTCGGCAAGCAGCAGGTTGGTAAAAATGGGTCCGGAACGGAACGCGAAACGGCCCGACTGCATGTCGTAAATGGTCGAGCCCAGCAGGTCCGCCGGCAGCAGATCGGGCGTGAACTGCACCCGGGTGAACCGAAGCCCCAGCGCCGCAGCGAAAGATCGCGCGATCAGCGTCTTGCCCAGACCGGGCAGATCTTCGATGAGTATGTGACCGCGGGCGAGGACCGCGATGAGGATGAGCGTGAGCGCGTCGCGCTTGCCCACCACGACACGTTCGATTTCGTCAAGCACCGCCTCGCAGTGCGCGGTGGTCTTCCCAGCTGACATAGCGGCCGTCATACCTGCTCCAACCTCTGCAGAATTTTTTCAAGCGTCGCGCGGCCGGGGCCGGGCTCGCGGTCCCCGGTGCGCGTGATGTTGTTCGGATTGACCCATTCCCACAGTTCGGCACCGAAGAGCATGCGGCCGCTTGCGTGAAATGTCATCGGATCTTTGGCCTGCCTTTGGCCGGTGGCGGTTTCGAACCGCCGCGCCAGCATTGGACGCAGATGGCGGTCCCAGTCCGCTCGGGTGGACTCCGACCAACGGATCGTCGTCTCGGTGGTGGACAGCCAGCGGCGTAACGCATCCCCCAGATCGTCAGGCTCCCCATCAAGCTCGGGTTCGGTCTGGTGTCCTACATGCCGGCGGATATTGAGCAGCACCACTGCCAGGGCGACACCCGCACCCGCCAGCACGAACCGGCGATCCTGCATGACCAACGCTAGCAGCTCAACCCCGACGATCAGGGAAATACCCAGAGATATAAGCCTTTTCATGCTGGACTCCGCAGCTCCGTGAGAACCAGCCGCAGCGCCTGGACCGCTACCTCACGATGTCGCTCATTCATCACATGCTGGCTAAACCGTGCTTCTTCGAACAGCTTCACCAACTCGACTGCGTTATCGGCATGCAGCGCATGATGTTCCACGGCTCGGGCGAGAACCTCGGTCGAGGTGTCACAGTCCTGGGGGACGGCTCCGGGGACATTCGCGAGTTCACGTTCCATCGCCGCGTAGCAGGCGATGATCGCCTGCCGCGGTTCTCGCGTGAGGTCTGACATCGCAGCCAGACCGAGTTCGGCCGCCCGCGCTAGTAACTCCGAACGCTTCGCGGGTGCCCGGGATGCGACGTCATCGTCGCCGATGGTGGCCGGCCGTAGTTTCTGGGCCGCGCGCCAGCGCCGTCGCGACGTGATCGCCGCCGCCACGACGATCATCAGGAACAGCAGAACCGTACTCGCAAGCAGGATTCCTACCATGTCCCCGGCGTCGTTGTTGGGCTGCTTCGGCGGCGAGCCGGTGTCATGCACCACCGGCGGCGCACTCGAATCCGGTATGGACGCCGAGGGATTGACGTTGTGTAGCGCGAATAACCGGGACAGGAATATCGCGACCAGCAACCAGGCCACGATCACCGCGAGTCCGATCAGTAACACGCGCCAGCTCGGTCTTGCCGTTCCGCCGCCAAGCGTGTCGGACAGCTCCCCAGCGCTGGGCGCCAACGCGGGTGGTTCCCGCAGCCGCGCAATTACCGCGATCACCAACAGCGCGACCGCCACGGCAAGGGCCGCTACCACCAAGATCGTCGCTGGCAGGCTGCTGCCCGGCTCGGCGGATAACTCACGAGGGTGAACCGGAAGATACCCGCGCAGCGCCGCAGCAACGAGGATCAGCAGCACGATCAGGACGACAACGCGCCTCGTCGGCCTGTCGATACCGGGCTCGATACCGGGCATGTCACACCACTCACCGGTTGCCTGCCGCCGTTGCGGCCTGCGCTTTTGATTCAACCTGGCTTGCTTCATACTGGCACGTCAGACATCGAACCGGCCAGGCATGCCACCGGCGTATCCACAGTTGCCGTTTTGTCCACAAGCCAGGCGTGACGCCCTGCGAAGCGCGGGATTTGACAGAGCTGGCCCATACCGTCGCGACATGGGTTCGTGCGCGAGTGCCGAGGCAGCACAGGAGCCAGATCCGTGCTGCTCTCGACGCTATTGATGCCGCCTACGTCGTGCTGCGCGATACCAGCTCCGACGTGGTTGGCAACACCTTCCGCGTCGAGGTCGCCGAGCGGCTCGAGACTCAGGACCGCACCAACCGTGGGCTGATGTATCAGTTTTTCGCCGAGATCGCCGATCCACCTGACGGCAGATGAGCATAGAAACGCAGAAACTCGCCGGATCTTGCAGGTTTCAGGGTGAATCCTCCGGGTAGCCGACCCTGGGTCCACGTCGGGATGCGCCTCACCCCGGTCGACCGCCTCGCACAGCCGGATCCGCACCGCGGCAAATAGGTCAGCGACGCGTGACATCACCCGAGCGTTGAGCTCCGCATCGGCCGTCATGTCGGCCACCAGACCGGGCAACGCGGCCCGCACCACCGGGGTGCTGAACGCATCGCCGGCGGCCGGCACCGGGGCCTTGTCAAGGTCGAATGGGCCTGCTTTCATAACGCTACCTACCGTGTCGTAATTGCCGTCTACCGTGTCGTAATTGCCGCGAAGAAGTCTCAAAGAATGGAGGCACCCCGTGGCCAACGAACCGGCGGTCCGAGCAGTCGACCGACTGCAACGCTCCAGCCGTGACGTCACCACCCTGCCGGCGGTGCTGTCGCAATGGCTGTCGACCCTGCTGCCCGGCGGGCCGGACCCCCAGCGGGGAGTACCAGACGTGATCGTCGAGAGCGGCGTAGACGCGACCGGCATGTCATCAGAAACCATCGTCGTGATCATCCGCTGGCAGCAGCAGGGGCAGCCAGAACAGCAGAAACTCGTGGTGCGGATGGCGCCCACCCCCGACGACGTGCCGGTGTTCCCGTCGTATCGGCTTGACTACCAATTCGAAGTGATGCGGCTAGTCGGCGATCTAACCGACGTGCCTGTCCCGCAGGTGCGCTGGATCGAGACCACCGGCGACGTGTTAGGAACGCCCTTCTTTGTGATGGACTACGTCGACGGCGTGGTACCACCCGACGTGATGCCTTACACCTTCGGCAACAACTGGTTCGCTGATGCGCCCGCCGAGCGGCAACGCGAACTGCAGGATGCTACCGTCGCGGTGCTGGCCACCTTGCATTCGATCCCTAACGTGGAGAACACGTTTGCTTTTCTGTCGGAGGGTAGATCCGGCGATACAGCGCTGCACAAGCACTTCAGCTGGGTGCGGTCGTGGTACGACTTCGCGGTACCCGACATCGGCCGATCACCGCTGCTGGAACGGACTTTCGAGTGGCTACAAGAGCACTGGCCGAACGAGGCGGGCGCCCGCGAGCCCGTACTGCTCTGGGGCGATGCCCGAGTGGGCAACGTCTTATACCGCGACTTTGCCCCGGTGGCAGTGTTGGACTGGGAAATGGTGACGCTAGGACCCCGTGAACTTGATGTCGCGTGGATGATCTACGCGCACTTAGTGTTTCAGGAGCTGGCCGGCCTGGCGACGCTGCCAGGCCTACCTGGGGTAATGCGTGAGGATGACGTCCGCGCCACCTATCAGCGGCTCACCGGCATCGAAGTGGGCGACCTGCACTGGTTCTACGTCTACTCCGGAGTGATGTGGGCCTGCGTGTTCATGCGCACCGGGGCGCGACGAGTGCACTTTGGGGAGACCGAAAAACCTGACGACGTGGAGTCATTGTTCTACCACGCCGGATTGATGCGACGTTTAATCGGCGAGGACCTTATCGGAGAGGACCACTAATGCTCGGACCGCTCGACGAATTCCCGGTGCATCAGGTTCCCCAACCGATCGCGTGGCCGGGTTCCTCTGACCGCAACTTCTATGATCGTTCCTACTTCAACGCTCACGACCGCACCGGGAACATCTTTTTGATCAGCGGCATCGGCTACTACCCCAACCTCGGCGTCAAGGATGCGTTCGTGCTCATCCGGCGCGCGGATACGCAGACCGCGGTGCACCTTTCGGACGCCGTTGACTCCGACCGGCTGCACCAGTGTGTCAACAGCTACCGCATCGAGGTCATCGAGCCGCTGCGCAAACTACGGTTGATTCTCGACGAAACCGAAGGCATCGCAGCAGATCTCACCTGGCAAGGCCTATTCAATGCCATCCAGGAGCAGCCGCACATCCTGCGATCCGGCAATCGAGTAACGCTGAACGCGCAGCGATTCGCCCAGCTCGGCACCTGGAGCGGTCGGATTGTCGTCGACGGGCAGGAGATCGCAGTCGACCCCACGACCTGGCTTGGCAGCCGCGACCGGTCGTGGGGCATCCGGCCGATCGGGGAGCCCGAGCCGGCGGGACGGCCCGCTGACCCGCCGTTCGAGGGCATGTGGTGGCTGTACATGCCGATGGCGTTCGCGGACTTCGCCGTCGTACTGATTATCCAAGAGGAACCCAACGGGTTTCGCTCGCTTAACGACTGCACCCGGGTGTGGCGCGACGGCCGTGTCGAGCAGCTGGGCTGGCCGCTGGTCACCATCCACTACCGGTCCGGCACCCGCATCCCGACCGGAGCGACAATCGATGCGACCCGCGCCGACGGCACCGGAGTCCACTTCGACGTGGAATCCAAACTGCCGGTACCCATCCATGTCGGCGGCGGCTATGGCGGCGATTCGGATTGGCTGCACGGCACGTGGAAGGGCGAGAAGTTCGTCGAACGGCTGACCTACGACATGACCGATCCGGCAATCGTCGCGCGGTCCGGTTTCGGCGTCATCGACCATGTGGGCCGCGCGGTGTGCCGCGACGGCGACGCGGTCCCGGTGGAAGGCTGGGGTCTCTACGAACACGGCGCGCTGGGCCGCCACGACCCGTCCGGCTTCACCGACTGGCTCACGGTGGCGCCTTGACCCGGTCAGCCACCTAGCTCGTCGATGATCGCACCTAGCGTGTCCAGCCCGATTGGTGCCGGCTGGTATGCCGGAGTCGACCCGTAGAACGCCAGCAGCGCTCGGGTGCCCACATCCGCTCACTCGCGGTCTGCATCGGTGTCGCCAGCCGACACGATAATTTCGGGAATGACCGTGAAATCGTCGGCCTGCCGGCCGCTGGCCCGTAAGCCGTCGCGCACGGCAGGCATCGTGGCATGGTGCAGAAAGCGCTTCGAGCCGAACGGCATCACCAGCAGACCGTCGGCGTGCTCGGCGGCAGCCCGGGTCAGCTTCGGCCCAAGAGCGCCGATGTAGATCGGCGGCGGACCGTGCGGATTCGGGCCTGGGTTGAAAGCCGGCGTCATCAGCGTGTGCCGGTAGTAGTCACCGCGAAAGTCCAAGCGGCCGCCGGAATTCCACGCATCGAAGATCGCTCGCAAGGCCGCGATCATCTCAGTCATGCGCGCCACCGGACGGTCGAATTGGGCGCCGAACCGCTTCTCGATCTGTGGCCGAACCTGAGTGCCAAGGCCGAGGACGAACCGGCCGCCGCTGAGCAGTTGGTGATCGTTAGCCTGATGCGCCAGGTGGATCGGGTTGCGCGGAAACGCGATCGCCACATTCGTCAGCAGATCAAGGCCGCCCACTGCGGCCGCCAAGGTCAACGGAGCAAAGACGTCGTGCGGTCCCTCGAAGGTGGCAACGCCGCTCGCCCCGGCATCGCGCAGCGCCCGAGCGCGCTCAGCGGCATTGGTCAGTCCGTATAGGGCGGTGAAAACTTTAACGCATTTAGGCTAGTCGGTGGCTAGTCGGTCCCTACCGCAACTGGCGAAATGCGGTTGACTAGGGGCATGCCAAACCCGCCGTGGACTGTCGATGTTGTCGTAGTGGGCGCCGGCTTCGCCGGGCTGGCCGCGGCTCGCGAGCTGACGCGTCTGGGCCACGAAGTGCTGGTCTTGGAGGGCCGCGACCGGGTAGGCGGGCGCTCGTTCACCGGCAGCGTCGCAGGTTTGCCCGCCGATCTGGGCGGTGCTTTCGTCGGCCCAACTCAAGACGCCGTCCTCACGCTGGCGTCCGAGCTCCAGGTCCCGACCACCTCGACCTACCGCGACGGCAAAAACCTGATTCAGTGGCGGGGCTGCACGCGCCCCTACCACGGCAGCATCCCCAAGCTGTCGTTGATCGGGCTGCTCGACGTCGGCCGGCTGCGTTGGCAATTCGACAGAATTGCCCGCGACGTCCCGGTAGCGGCCCCCTGGGATGCCCGGCGGGCGCGCCAGCTCGACGCCCTCTCCCTCGGTGCCTGGTTGCAATCGGTGCACGCCACCGCCTCATCACGTGACCTGCTAGCCATCATGGCCCGGGTGACCTGGGGCTGCGAGCCCGACGACGTGTCCATGCTGCACGCCGCGCGCTACGCGCACGCGGCCGGTGGTCTGGACCGGCTGCTTGACGTCGAGAACGGTGCCCAGCAGGACCGTTTCCCCGGCGGCACGCAGCGGATCGCTGAGGCTGCGGCAGCGCAACTCGGTAACCGTGTCGTACTGAACTCGCCAGTCCGTCGCATTGCTAGACACGGTGCTGGCGTAACAGTCACCGCCGACGACGGATGGGCCGAGGCCAGGTTCGTCATCGTCGCCATACCACCGGCTCATCGCGCCGCCATCGAGTTCACTCCCCCGCTGCCACCCGAGTACGAGCAGCTCGCTAAGCATTGGCCACAGGGTCGGCTCAGCAAGGCCTACGCCGCCTATTCCACGCCGTTCTGGCGCGCCAACGGGTTCTCCGGCATGGCGCTGTCCGACGAAGGCCCGGTGTTCATCACCTTCGACGTCAGCCCGCCAGGCGAAGGGCCAGGCATCCTGATGGGTTTCACCGATGCCCGCGCGTTCGACACGCTGCCCACCGAGCAACGCCGCCGCGACGCGTTACGCTGCTTTGCGTCGCTCTTTGGCGACGACGCGCTCTACCCCCTCGACTACGTTGATCATCGTTGGGGCGCAGAGGAATTCGCGCCTGGCGGCCCGACCGCCGCAGTACCACCAGGGTCGTGGACACGATATGGGCAGTGGCTACGTGAGCCCGCCGGGCCGATCCATTGGGCCGGCACCGAGACCGCGGACAAGTGGACCGGCTACCTAGACGGCGCAATCAGGTCTGGCCAGCGGGCAGCCGCCGAGATCGCCGCGCTGCTATGAGATGACCCGCCGGACCCGGGGGCGGCGGGCCACGGATGCGGCAAGTGTGCGCAGCTGGCGGTTCACCTCTTGGTGCTGCTCCAGCATCGAGCAATGCCCACCGGGCAACTCGACAAGACCCACCACATTGGGGGCGGTGCGGGCAATCCTGCGGGATTGGCTGATCGGCGTGAGCCGATCGTGTTCGCTACCGATAACCAGCGTCGGCGCCGTCAGACCGTCCAGGTCGAGGTACCGGTCTCCCAGCGCGTCGACGAGCATCCGCGCGCAACCCCCACGCCCAGCGGCTGAGGTCTGCGCAAACAGCTCGTAGATGAATCTCGCGACGCTCGGATCGGCGCCGCTGCCGACCGCCAACCGCGCAACGAGATAGCGACTGGGGATCCTGGCCGCACCGGGAAGCGGAAACCCACCGAACACGTTAATCAGGGCCCGGCCAGCCATCACTCGGGCCGGCGACAATTCGCGGGGAACCGGCAGCAGTTTCATCTTGCGCACCAGGTCCCCGGTCGAGGTGTTGATCAGCGCGACGGCGCCAGCACGCCGGTGCACCTTGTCGCGGTAGCACTCCGACCAGGCGGCGATGGTAATGCCACCCATCGAGTGCCCAGCTAACAACGCGCGTTCGTGCGGGGCCAAGGTCGCCTCTAGCACCGAATCGAGGTCGGAAGCAAGGTGCTTGAGGCTGTAGGCGCCACGCGGCGGGGCGCCACTACGTCCGTGGCCACGATGATCGAACGCGATCACCCGGTAATCAGCGGCCAGGTCGGTGATCTGGTACGCCCACGCCCGGATCGCACAGGTGAAGCCGTGTGTCAGCACAATTGGATAGCCATCGGCCGGCCCGAACACCTCGGTATGCAACGGGGTGCCGTCCACCGCGCGGACGGTTAGGGCGCGGCTCGGCGGTAAGGCATCGGGCAATAGGTCGGTTGTAGGGTTGATTGTGCTGCACCGTGGTGGTCTACGAGCCGTCATCGCCGCTCCCCCTCGAATGCGGCCGCATTGCCGCCCGTTGGATAGTCGCGAGTTTAACCTGACGTCAATAACGAAGGGGCCGAATCGCCCCAAAACGCGACAGGAAATTCAGCACGGCCGTCCAAAAATAGGGGAACCAAGTGCATGCCGTGCCGCGTCGGTCTGAGATGCTGAAAATCGTCTCCCCGATATCGCGTCGGGAGTTGTTGGCGGCAACGATGGGCGTGGTCGGCGCCGGGCGAGCGGGCTGGGGCCGGGTCTACACCGCCCGCGACTGGGGTGTACTGCGCTGGACATGGGTGCGTCGTGGATCCAGGGCACGACGGGCAATCCGCCCGTGGAGCTGACGGAGCTGACGGAAAAGGTCACCTATTGGACCACCGACCCCGATACGCGCCGGCTTTACCTTAGCGGGCGAGGCCGTCGGCGGCAGCGCAACTGATGAGCCGATTGGGACCGTTGACGATGCGCTGTCAGTAATTTTCGAGCGCGGCGACACCTCGCCAACTTGGCCAGCTCGTCTCCCAGATCCGGTGGATTCGGCCGTTGCGGTAGGCGGCAATGAGCACGAGCTCGATTCGAGTCGGCTTCTCGCCCGGGCGTGCCGTGGTGATCCAGACCCGGCCGGCGACCTTGTCGGCGGCCTCTACCCATGCCTGCTCGTCGTATTCGATCGCGTATGTGATTGAGGTGGAGTAGATCTCGCGATGGCTGTCACGGAATTCGGTGTAGCTCTGCGTCAGTCCGTCGGAGTGCATCAAGAAGTCAGGGTGGTAATAGTGCTCGATAAGCTCGGCATTTTTGCCAACAACCATCTGATCGAACATCTCACGAAGCAGCATAATCGACACGCGGTGATCATAGCCGCACCCAGGTCCCCGGTATGCAGCTGGTTGGCGCTGACGCTGCAGCCTCGACACGTTCACGTCGCCGGACGAGAAGCGCGACACGGTCACCGCGCTGCGCAAGTCCGATACCAATGCAGCGACCAAGTCTGCTCAAGGCGCCAATCACCACTGTCCTCGACATATCCGGTCCTCACCAATCGAACGCGACCCAGAGGCTGCCAGCGACCCCGCGCTGGAGCCCGCTGCAGACACCGCGATCGGCCCAGTCAATGTGTTCGCCGCAGACCTCAGCGGTCAGGCGGGCCGACATCGCTAAAGCGGTAGCGTTACCCGACATGAGCGACTCGATCATCGTCAAGGTCAAGCCCGGGAGTCGCAAGGGGCCCCTGGTGGAGGTCGGCCCTGACGGTGAGCTGACCATCTACGTCCGGGAGCGCGCGGTTGACGGCAAGGCGAACGATGCGGTCACCCGGTTACTGGCTGCTCACCTTCAATTGCCAAGAAGCCGAGTCGAATTGGAATCCGGAGCGACGTCGCGGCTCAAACGTTTCCGGGTGAGCCGTTGAGCATTGCGGCGCACTCGCCGCGCCTAGCACCAGGCCGAGGCGGCACCCTACGCCGGCGGAAACGTTGGCCAGAAAGCAGCATCTTTATGAACCACAGTGATACACAATGTGATTAGCTATGAAGCGAATCTAGCTAGTCCGTCCTCTCCACCCGCCCTCTCACCTATCCCACGTGTCGCAGCAGTTGTTTTGTTGCCATGATCTTGCGGGCGGCTAACACATCGCAGCGAATGAGCAAGGCTCACCCTAGAAGCCCAACGGCGAAGTCGTCTACAGCCCAAGGTGCGCTATCAACTACCAGAATCCCGCCCATACCGATGAAGTATCTGATAAATTTTTCAAGTTATTGGTTCTAGGAATGCGGAAGTCTTCGGGAGAGCTGGTGGAGTCGGAGCCGTTGTACAAGCTCAAAGCCGAGTTCTTTAAGACCTTGGGCCATCCGGCGCGAATCAGGATTTTGGAGCTGCTCACGGTTAGGAACCGCTCGGTGGGTGAGCTGTTGCCCGAGGTCGGGCTGGAGTCCTCGAACCTGTCGCAGCAGTTGGGCGTGTTGCGCCGCGCCGGCGTGGTTGAGGCCCGCAAGGACGGCAACACGGTGATCTACTCGATCACCTCGCCGGACATCGCCGAGCTGCTTGTGGTGGCACGCCGGGTGTTGACCGGGATGCTTAAGGACCGGGTCGCGGTGCTGGAGGACCTTCGTGCCGCCAGCACCGCGACGTAGCACCATGGGTTGGCTCGCCAAGATACTCCGGGCGGGTCGGGTCGTGGAGCCCGCAGGTACGGCGCCTGCTCCGGCGACCGAACCTGTTGCGGGGGTAAAGGGTTCGCTACAGATCCGCCATGTCGACGCGGGTTCATGCAATGGGTGTGAAGTGGAGATTTCAGGCGCATTCGGTCCGGTATATGACGCGGAGCGGTTCGGGGCACGGCTGGTCGCTTCGCCACGGCACGCCGATGCGTTGCTGGTGACCGGCGTGGTGACACACAATATGGCCGACCCGCTACGCAATACGGTTGCGGCGACGCCACGCCCGCGGGTGGTGATCGCGTGCGGGGATTGCGCTCTGAACCGAGGGGTGTTCAGGGACGCTTACGGAGTGGTCGGCGCGGTAGGCGAGGTGGTACCCGTCGATGTCGAGATCCCGGGCTGTCCGCCGACCCCCACCCAGATCGTGGCGGCGCTGCGGTCGGTGACCGCGACATGACAACCACCCGGTCAGCCCCGTCGGCGTCCGCACCAAAAATACTGTCCCGCAGCGGTTGCAGCTCAGCCTTATCGGGATCGGTCACAACCAGTGTGGGTGCGTTCGGCGTCGGGCTGGGTCTGGTGGCCATGTTCGGGTCAGTGCGCGCGGTGCACATCGACTGGCTGCTTCCGCTATCGGGCATACAGATCGAGCTAGCCCCGTTGGGCGGATTCTTTATCGCGCTCATCGGTGCGGTCGCTGTACCGATCGGTTGCTATGTGATCGGGTATGCGCGACACGAGCACCTGGGTGGGGTTCCGCTGACGGTACTGCCGGTGTTCGTGGCGGCGATGCTACTGGTACCGGCCGCGGGTTCGGCGACAACGTTTTTGCTCGCGTGGGAGTTGATGGCGGTGACGTCGCTGATCCTGATACTGGCCGAGCACACCCGCCCGCAGGTGCGCGCGGCGGGCCTATGGTACGCGGTGATGACTCAGCTGGGGTTCATCGCGATCCTGATTGCGTTGATGGTGTTGTCGGCGGCCGGCGGCACCGACCGGTTCACCAACCTTGTGCAGGTCTCCGACGGTGCGCGCAGCGCCGTATTCCTGCTGACGCTGATCGGGTTCGGTTCCAAGGCGGGACTGGTGCCGCTGCATGCGTGGCTGCCGCGCGCTCATCCCGAGGCACCGAGCCCGGTGTCGGCGCTGATGAGTGCCGCGATGGTCACTCTCGGCGTCTACGGTATCGCCCGGATCGATCTGCAGCTGCTCGGGCCAGGCCCACGCTGGTGGGGGTGCACGCTGCTGGTGGTCGGCAGCGTGTCCGCGCTCTACGGCGCGCTGCAGGCTTCGGTGGCCGCCGACCTCAAAGCGCTGCTGGCCTATTCAACGACAGAGAACATGGGGCTGATCACCCTGGCGCTTGGTGCCGCAACGCTATTCACGAATTCCGGTGCCCACGCCGCGGCGA
This sequence comes from Mycobacterium haemophilum DSM 44634, assembly GCF_000340435.2. Classification (NCBI taxonomy): domain Bacteria; kingdom Bacillati; phylum Actinomycetota; class Actinomycetes; order Mycobacteriales; family Mycobacteriaceae; genus Mycobacterium; species Mycobacterium haemophilum. The sequence continues at coordinate 1,220,146 of NZ_CP011883.2, read as the reverse complement.
CGATCGCGGCAGCTGCAGCTTTGCTGCACCTGATCGCACACGCAGCCTTTAAGAGCCTGGCATTCCTGGCAGCCGGATCGGTGCTAGCCGCGACCAGGCTGCGTGCCCTTGACCTACTCGGCGGGCTGGCGCGCCGAATGCCTGCGACCACAACGCTATTCGGAGTTGGCGCGCTGGGCGCCTGTGGGCTGCCGCTGGGCGCCGGCTTCGTCAGCGAGTGGCTACTGGTGCAATCACTGATCCACGCGACGTCGGGACACGACACGATGGTGGCGCTCACCACGCCGGCAGCCCTGGCCGCGGTGGCCCTGGCCACCGGTCTGAGCGTGGCAGCGATGGTCAAGGCGTTCGGGATCGGGTTCTTAGCCCGCGCCCGTAGCGCGTCGGTCGCCGACGCGCGTGAATCACCGGCCAGCATGCTCGTCGGCATGACGATCGCCGCGGGCGTCTGCGTGCTGCTGGCGGTCGCTCCGGTGCTCGTCGCACCCGCACTGCGGCGGGCCTTGGCGGCGCTGCCCGCCGCCCAGCCCATCGACTTCACTGATTTCGGCACCTTGGTGCGGCTGCCCGGAGTAGCGGGGTCAATCTTCCCCGGCGTCATCGCCGCCGGGATGATCGGCGCGACGCTCACCGCGGTGGCACTCACGCGGTGGCGTTCACGCCGGCGCCCTGCCGCGGCCACGTTGTCGTTGTGGGCCTGCGGCGCAGACGATCTCACCGAACGCATGCAGTACACCGCCACGTCGTTCGCTGAACCGCTGCAGCGGGTCTTCGATGACGTGCTGCGCCCTGACACCGACATCGAGGTCACGCACACCGCCGAGTCGCGCTATCTGGCCGACCGGATCACCTACCGCTCAGCGATCGGCGACGCGATCGAGCGATGGCTTTACCCACCGGTGGTGGCGGCAGTGCAGTTGGCCGCCCGAGGGGTGCGGTGGGCTCATACCGGAAGCGTGCACCTGTACCTCGGCTACGGCGCGCTAGGTGTGTTGATCGTGCTGGTGGTAGCCCGATGAACACCATGTCGTATGCGGCAGGAGCCGCCCAGATCGGCGCCGTGATGGTCGGCGCGCCGGTGGTGCTTGGCCTCACCCGACAGGTGCGGGCCCGTTGGGAAGGCCGGGCCGGCGGCGGGCTGCTGCAGCCGTGGCGGGATCTACGCAAACAGCTTGGCAAGCAACAGATCACGCCGCAGGGCACCACGGTGGTGTTCGCTGCCGCCCCCGCGATCGTCGCCGGGACTACGCTGCTGATCGCCGCGATCGCACCGTTGGTGGCCACCGGCTCGCCGCTGGATTCCAGCGCCGACTTGGTCGGTGTCGTCGGACTGTTGTTTGTGGGCACCGTGGCGTTAACCTTGGCCGGCATCGATACCGGCACCTCGTTCGGCGGCATGGGCGCCAGCCGCGAGATCACCATCGCCACGCTGGTGGAACCGACCATACTGCTGGCCGTGTTCGCGTTGTCGATCCCGGCTGGATCGGCGAATCTGGGTGCGCTGGTGGACTCTACGATCGACCATCCTGGCCAGGTGATGTCGCTGGCCGGGGTGCTGGCGTTCGCCGCGCTGGTGATCGTGATCATTGCCGAGACCGGGCGGCTGCCAGTCGATAACCCAATCACCCACCTGGAATTGACCATGGTGCACGAGGCGATGGTGCTGGAGTACGCAGGTCCGAGGCTGGCACTGGTTGAGTGGGCTGCCGCGATGCGACTTACCGTGCTACTAGCCCTGCTGGCCAATCTGTTTGTACCGTGGGGCATTGCCGGTGCCGAGCCGACCGCCTTGGAGGTCGCTGTCGGGGTCGCGGCGATCACGGTGAAAGTGACCGTGCTGGCAGTACTCTTGGCCAGCGCCGAAGTGTTCATCGCCAAGCTGCGGCTGTTCCGGGTGCCCGAACTGCTGGCCGGTTCCTTTCTGTTGGCCCTACTGGCGGTGACCGCCGCCAACTTCTTGGCGGTGCAGAGGTGAGGGCACGGTGACCGATGCGGAATTCGCGGTCCTGGTCGACTTCGCTGCTGGGGCGTTGACGCTAGCTGCGGTGCTGGTTGTCTGGCGGCGTGACCTGCGCGCCATCGTGGGCTTGCTAGCCGGCCAAGGTGTGGCGTTAGCCGCTATCCCCATGTTGCGGGGGATCTATGACGGCGATGTTGCACTGCTCGGGGTGGGCGGCTTGGTCCTGGTGTTGCGTGCGCTGGTGCTGCCGTGGCTGCTGGCCCGCGCCGTGGGCGCCGAGCCACGCGAGCGTCGGGAAGCGACTCCGCTGGTGAACACCGCCAGTTCATTGCTGATTACCGCGGCACTCACGGTGACCGCGTTCGCTATCGGCCAGCCGTTGACGAATCTGCAACCCACCGCTGCCACCAATGCGGTTCCTGCCGCGCTGGCGGTAGTGCTGATCGCGCTGTTTGTGATGGCCACCCGCCGGCATGCGGTATCACAGGCGGCCGGATTCCTTATGCTGGACAACGGGATCGCCGCCGTCGCTTTCCTGCTGACTGCTGGTGTGCCGCTGATCGTGGAACTCGGCGCGTCGTTGGATGTGCTATTCGCGGTGATCGTGATCGGAATTTTGCTGGGCCGGCTGCGGCGCATGTTCGGTGGGGCAGAATTGGATGCTTTGGCGGAGCTGCACGACTGATGACCACAGTGCTGCTGGCCGCGATCCTCGCACCGGTGTTGGCCGCGATCACCACGTTGATCCTCGGCTGGCGCCGCGGCACCGGGATGCTGATCCTGGCGTCGGCAGCGACCGTGCTGGCCTGCGGGACGTTCGTGGGATTGCGGATCGGTGCCGCCACGCATCTGCAGGTGGACGGGCTACTACGGGCCGACGCACTGACTGCCACCATGCTGATCGTCATCGGCATAGTCGGTACCCTGGCCACCGCCGCCGGCATCGGTTACATCAACACAGAACTCGCCCACGGCCATACGGACACCCACGGCGCCCAGTTATACGGGGTGCTGATACCAGCGTTTCTGGCCGCCATGGTGGTAGCCGTGTGTGCCAACAACATTGGTGTTGTCTGGGTAGCGATTGAGGCCACGACGATCGTCACCGCGTTTTTGGTTGGGCACCGCCGCAGCCGCGCAGCGCTGGAAGCGACCTGGAAATATGTGGTGATCTGCTCGGTCGGCATCGCGATGGCATTTTTAGGCACGGTGCTGCTGTACTTCGCTGCCCGCCACGGCGGCGCACCGGCCGCCCAGGCGTTGGATCTCGACGTGCTCGACGCCCACGCCGCCAGCCTGGATCCCGGGGTGGTCCGGCTGGCCGGCGGGCTGCTGTTGATTGGATACGGCGCCAAGGCCGGCCTATTCCCGTTTCACACCTGGCTCGCCGACGCCCACAGCCAAGCGCCGGCACCGGTCTCGGCACTGATGAGTGGGGTGCTGTTGTCGGTGGCGTTCTCGGTGCTGATCCGGCTCAAGCCGATCGTCGACACCGCGGCCGGACCCACGCTACTGCGCGCCGGGCTAGTTCTGGTCGGCTTAGTCACGCTGTTGATCGCGGCATGCATGTTGACCGTCACCCGCGATGTGAAAAGGATGCTGGCGTATTCGTCGATGGAAAACATGGGCCTGATCGCGATCGCGGCTGCCGCAGGCACAACGTTGGCGATCGCGGCGCTGCTCTTGCACGTGCTGGCCCACGGCGTCGGCAAGACCGTACTGTTCCTGGCTGCCGGCCAAATCCAGGCCGGCCACAACGGCACCACCATCGCCGATATCACCGCGGTGCTGCAACGCTCACGCCTCGTCGGTGTTGCGTTCGCGGTTGGGCTGATCGTGCTGCTGGGCCTGCCTCCGTTCGCGATGTTCGCCAGCGAGTTAGCCATCGCCCACGCCCTGGCCGAGGCGCGTCTGGCGTGGGTGCTCGCGGTAGCGCTGGTGCTGGTCGCGATCGCCGCTGCCGCGCTGACACACCACGGCGGAAGCCTGCTACTAGGGACGTCGCCCACCGCTGTGCCGGCGATTCGGGTGCCGGCCAGCGTGGCCGCGGCCCTGCTGATCGGAATTCTGGTCTCCAGCGTGGTGGGCGTCGCGGCTGGCCCGCTAAGCGAGATATTCACCACCGCCGCCACCCATATCGGAGTGCCGCGGTGAGACCGAATTTGTTGCGCCACAGGTTATCCCAGGACAGCTTGGCCGATGAAGCAGAGGATCTGCTTGCCGCGGGCTTTCGGTTGGCTCTGGTGGCCGGCCACCACGACGGCGACCGGCTGCGGATCGTCTACTTGTTTCTCGCCGGCTACCCGGATCAGCGGGTTGAGCTGGAATGCGTTGTTCCTGTTGATGCTCCGGCGCTGCGCTCACTAGCTTACCTGTCGTTTCCGGCTAGCCGGTTCGAGCGTGAGATGGCCGACTTGTACGGCATCACGCTGGTCGGCCACCCCAAACCGCGGCGCCTGGTACGCCATGCGCACTGGCCTAACCACTGGTATCCCATGCGGACCAATGCGGGACCTCCCCCGGAATTCGCTGCCAGCGGGCGATTTCCGTTCCTGACCGTCGAAGGACCAGGGGTCTACGAAATTCCGGTCGGCCCCGTGCACGCGGGGCTCATTGAGCCCGGCCACTTTCGGTTCTCGGTCGCCGGCGAAACCGTGCTCCGCCTCAAAGCCCGACTGTGGTTCGTGCACCGCGGGATCGAGAAACTCTTTCACGGCCGCCCCGCCACCAACGCGGTCGACCTCGCTGAACGCATCAGCGGCGACACCTCTGCCGGCCACGCACTCGCGCATTGCCTGGCAATCGAAGACGCACTGGGCATCACACTTCCCGACCAAGTCCACCGGCTGCGAGCGTTAATCGTCGAACTCGAGCGGCTCTACAATCACGCCACTGATCTGGGTGCGCTGGCCAACGACGTGGGATTTGGCCTGGCCAACGCCCACGCCCAACGGATCCGCGAACACCTGTTGCGGCTCAACGCTGCTACCACCGGGCACCGACTCCTGCGTGGCGCCATCCGCCCCGGCGGCGTCACGCTGCAAACGCTGCCCGACCCCCAACAACTGGCCTTGCTCGCCGCCGACCTGGCCGAAGTCGCCGAGCTCACGTTAGCCAACAATGTCGTCTTCGACCGATTCGCTGGTACCTCGGTGCTCGGCACTGATGATGCCCGTGCCATGGGTTGTCTCGGATACATCGCACGCGCCAGCGGCATCCGTACCGACGCTCGACTCGAACACCCCACCACCGCGTTGCCGATCACCGAGATCGGGTCACCCGATGGCGACGTGCTAGCCCGCTACGCAGTGCGACGCGATGAATTCACCGCCTCAGCCACGTTAGCAACTCATCTGATCGAAACACACACCGGCCCAACCAATTACACCTTGCAAGGGGAGTCTACCCGTACCACCGGCAGTGGCGTCGGAATTGCCGAAGGCTGGCGCGGCACCATTGTGCACCGCGTCGAAATCGATGCGGAGGACCGCATCACTCGCGCCAAGATCGTCGACCCGTCGTGGTTCAACTGGCCCGCGCTGCCCGTCGCGATGGCCGACACCATCGTCCCCGACTTCCCACTGACCAACAAAAGTTTCAACCAGTCCTACGCCGGCAACGACCTGTGACCCGCCCCGCCGTGGGAATCGCCAGAAGTCGCAAGCGAATGCTCGAGTATTACACGGTCTTCGAGCAAGTATCTAGCACCCCAATGACATGCCACGCCGATCAGTTGCCCAAGTGATCTTGCACCATCGCCGATCTCGGCTACGTTAGCCGCCAATGCCGTTATTCGGCTGCGCCAGTTGGTGATTGTCCTCGACTCGATCTCAATGAAGTTTTTCGCACCTCCGGTGCTGGGGGTCGTTGCCTTGCCCAGAATACTGACCACGATCGCACGCGGGATAATGTGCGACGTGGTTGCTGCCAGTTCATTGTCTCCGACCAGAAGTGGTCGACGGCAGGTGCATCCGACGCTGGTTGCTAGAGAATTTCGGGGACGCCGCTAGGGCTACACTCAGCGGGCCGTCACCAGCGTGAGATGGGCCAGACACAAATCGGGTTCGACGAACGCTTCCAGCCGATCGACCGCGACCGGCGCCTTCCAGCTTGCCAGCGCTCCTTGCATGAGCCCCAGGTGGATCGGGCAGACGACAGTGGTTCGGGTCTTGGCCAGTTCGAGGAACGGACAGTGCCGCAAACCAACCTGCGACACCCCGCCGGATTCGCGGCGCTCGGGCGCGAATCCGAGTTCGTCGAGCACGCCGAGGAGGTGGTCGATAGATTCGTGGGCGCCAATCCTTTTCCCATGTCGCGTCGGCGATTCCAACCGCTGCCCCCAGGCACGGCCGGCGGCCAGCGCCTTGGCATGTGAATTGCGGCCGGCGGCAAGACTCATCGCGAGAATCTCGGCGAGTAAGCGGTAGTCGCGCGGTCCGCTGGGATCCATCTCCCGGATGGCACGAAACATCAGTGGTGGGCGCCCCGGTCGTTTGCGGTCTGCCTCGACATGCTCCACTCGGCCGTCGCTGAGCAGCGTGCCCAGATGAAAGCGCACGGTGTTGGGATGCAGGTGCAGCTCCGCGGCGATGCTGGTGATGCTCATCGGCACGGACGCCGCCCGCAGCACCCGCAACACGTCACGCCTGCGACCGGCGGATTCCTCAGCTGACCTGACGATAGCGCTCACGCCCCCTGCGCGTCCTGCTTGGGCAGGCTGGCTACCAGCGGCGTGTCGACGCCGAGCGGGCCGATCTTGGCGGCCCCGCCGGGTGAGCCAAGCGGCTCGTCGCGGCCCGGCAGCCTCTGGGCAAAAAACGCCTCGTTATCGGCCAGGTACGGCTGCAGGTCCTCGGGTAGATCGTCTTCGTAGTAGATTGCCTCAACCGGGCAGACCGGCTCGCACGCCCCACAGTCCACACATTCGTCGGGATGGATGTAGAGCGACCGACCGCCCTCGTAGATGCAGTCGACCGGGCACTCCTCCACGCAAGCCCGGTCCAGCACATCAACGCATGGTTTCCCGATCACGTACGTCACGGCGTATGAGTTTACACAAGCTTGCTTGTAAAAACTAGAGCGGTGTGAGATCCGTTGCCCGACAACGAACTCACCGCCCTGCCGCTTCCCTATCACCCGCCGATCCGGTAGGGTTTGCACAAGTGTTGTTGTAACAATTCCGGGAGGCGTGAAACCCTATGGCCGACACCGAACTCGACGTGCCCCAGCTGCGCAAACCGGACAAGCGCCCGACGATCTTTGTCACCTACGCCGACCTGCCGATCGAAGGCTCATTTGCGCTGGTCAACAGCCACGACTCCGAACACGTACACGACGAGTTCGAGGCCGGCTATGCCGGTAGCTACCCACTACCCCGAATTCTGGCGAACACCGCCGATATCGCGGGCACCGACATGGGACCAGACGCGGCCGGGGTCCCCACGGTGCGGCCGCTTGTCTGACCAGGAGAAGCCGCCGATGTCGAATCGCGGCGACGACACCGTCCAAGGGCACTGGTTGCTGGCGCGGCTAGGCAAACGGGTGTTGCGCCCTGGCGGTATCGGGCTCACCCACTCGCTGTTGTCCGATGCCGATGTCACCGACGCCGACGTGCTCGAGCTAGCCCCGGGTCTGGGCCGCACCGCGACGGCGATCCTGGCTCGCCGTCCCCGCTCCTACCTTGGTGCCGAGCACGACCCCGGCGCCGCCCGTCGGGTCCGCGAGGTCATTGCCGGGCGGGGCGAGATCCGGGTAGCGGACGCCGCAGAAACTGGACTGCCCGACGCCAGCAAAGATGTCATCATCGGTGAAGCGTTGCTGACAATGCAGGGCGATCCGGCCAAGCACACCATCGTGGCCGAGGCGTCACGAGTGCTACGGCCGGGCGGCCGCTACGCCATCCACGAACTGGCGTTGACACCGGACACCATCGCCGATGAGGTCAAGACCGATGTCCGACAGTCGCTTGCGCGGGCGATCAAAGTCAACGCCCGCCCCCTAACCGTTGCCGAATGGTCAAGCCTGCTAGCCGATCACGGTCTGGTCGTCGACCATGTCATGACCGCACCGATGGCGCTGCTGCAACCGCGACGCCTGATCGCCGATGAAGGCCTGCTGGGAACGCTGCGGTTCGCCAAGAACCTATTAACCCATCACGATGCCCGCCAACGAGTGGCTCAGATGCGTCACACCTTCCGCCGACACCGCGACCGGTTAATCGCCGTGGCGATCGTGGCTCATAAACCGACCGGCGGCGCGGGCTGATGTTGCTCGCGGGCGCCGTCGGGATCCCAGCCGCGGGGAACCATCGGCATCGTTGGACCACCACCGAACTCATCACTGGCAAGCGTGGTCAAACCCGCCGCCTCGGCGACCGCTTCGTTGGGTGCCGTGCCGGCGAACCCGAGCGTTCCCACGCCGTGATCGGAGGCCACGATCGACACGACTGGCTGCTCACCAGGAGACGCGCCCCAGGCGGAATGGACGTCGAAATTCATGTCCATGAACTCGTCGCCGTGCCCGCGCAGCTTCGCCCGACGGAGCCGCCGCACCCGCGCCTGCTTCCCCGCGGCCGCCAACGCTGCCGCGGCGCGGGCCTGCCCGGCGACCTCTTGGCGCTGGCGCAAACGCCGGTGCTCACGGCAGAGCCAAACCCCATCGTGGGACCACCGACCAGGTACGGGGGCACAAAGCCCGCCCCACCCGCGACACTGGGCGGCGGTGTCGGCAAAGCGGAACTAGCGACAGTGCTCGCGGTGGACGCGGGAGCCGGAGCCGTGGTTGACGCGGCCGCCGCCGGCGCGGCGACAGTCGGTGCCGGCCCGACGACGGGCACCAATATGGGGCCGCCGCCGGTGGCGACCGTGGTCTGCGACAGGCGGCCAGGCCGGCCAGCCCCGCGACACCGCCCCCGGCCATGCTCGGGGCGACCGCAGCGGGAAGCGCGGCCACCCACACCGCCGGCTGGCTCGCCAAGTAGCCGGCACCATCGGCGAAATGAGTTGGCCAGTCGAATAACTCGAGGCTAATCAGATACTGAAAAGCCAACACCGGATTGTGGGTCAGATACACCCCGAACTGTTGATAATCCTCAAACACTTCGAGACAGCGAACAACCCACCAGATCGGTTGGGCCGGGTTGGCATATGAGTCGTATTCGAGTCCGTTGACGGTCCCCTCGGCGGGGTTCCAATTGATCCCGAAGATCCGCAGCACGTCGGCAACGACGGTATCCAGCGGGTTGGAGACCCTCGGGTCGTGCTCTAGCGGCGCGGGACTGTTTTGGAGCGACGGAAGCACCCCGATGGCATCCGCTTGGGCTTGATAGCTAGCCATCGTGATGGCGGCCTGAATCCACATCTGGCCGTACTGCAGCTCGTTGAGGGCAATGGGAATGGTGTTGATCCCAAAGAAGTTGGTCGCCACCAAGACTGCCTGGATGACGTGGTTGGCCGCTAGTTCGGGCACGGTCGGCATGGCTGCCAACGCCGCGGTATAGGCCGCGGCCATGGCCTCGTGGCGGGCGGCCATGTCCGCACTGTTGGCGCTGGCCTGCGTCAACCACACCAGATACTGGAGATGCGCGGCTACATACGATTGCGCCGCTGGCCCCTGCCATGGGCCAGCCTGCACCGCCGTCAACAACGCGCCGAGTTCCTCGGCCACTGACGCGTATTCAACCCTTAACGCGTTCCACGCTCCCGCCGCCGCCAGCAGCGACCCTGGCCCCGGACCGCTGCTGAGCAACGCCGAGTGCACCTCCGGCGGTGAAGCCATCCAGATCGGACAGGTCATGGCCCATCCCGACGCACGACGCACAACGTCACACCGGCACTCCTCGGGCTGAGACGTGCTACCCGACCGACCAGAGTTTAGTGAATATGATTGTCATTATCAACGGGTTTGTTGCGGATGGCGGCAAAACGGCGAAACCCACATGACGCATGGTTCACAGTGGCACCATCCCTC